>NZ_CAMYFI010000076.1 GCF_947255005.1 uncultured Tessaracoccus sp.
GCCGCGAGTATCCAACATGAAAGCCCCCAGAAACCGGGGTTTCTAGGGGCTTGGCTGTGTTGTGAAATTGTGAGATTTTCCATCAATCCCTGACTAGGCCCAATGGAGGGTCTCCGGTGGGTGTGTGTCCCTAGCCAGAAGCCTGATTGTCCACGACGCTCTGGGTGCGTCTTGCAGTCACCCTGTGCCCCAGTATCCTTCGACCCCCTGTCCGGGTTGGGTGGGGAGAGCAGAGGCTCCGATGAGTGCTCGACGCTGCGCCGGGGCCGGGGGAGTATCTCAGCCAATCCCCTGACTAGGCACTAAACAACCTCGCCGGTGACCTCCCGTACGTCATACCAAGCGAAAACCGTACAGCACGTCAGACAGAATTGTCAGTCCTTCGTGGGAACCTTGTCGTGAGACGAAGGGAGGAGGTGAACAGGATGGCCAAGGGAAACATCGAGACGTACTACGAGGACGGGCAGTGGAAGAACCGACCTCAGGGCAACCAGCGGGCCAGCAACGTCCATGACAACAAGTCAGCAGCACAGTCGGTGGGTAGAGGCATGGCGAAGGACCGGGGCGTCGAGCACGTCATCAAGAAGAGAGACGGCACCATCGGGGAGAAGAACTCCTATGGGCGGGACAAGCACCCACCCAAGGGCTAAGCCGCAAGAGGGAGGATCTCGTCACCAGTTGGGTACCGAGGCCCTCCCTCTTGGCTGCTCGTGGAGTTGAGCGGTTCCACCGCGATCTGGTAGGTCGGTGGGCTCGGCTCCAAGTTTGGCGAATGCCTTACGTCGTCAAACGCTCGTCACTAGGGCTTACACGCGAGATCGTGAACACTGACAAGTTCAACCCGCAGCCTGCGCTGCCATATAACCTCCGAGTACTCGACTTCCAGAGTGCAATGCAGGATGTCTATGACTTCTTCTATGACGTGAATCGTCACTTCGCGGATCGCAGCCTGCCGCGCTTGGACGACATGCTGAGGCCCGCAATTTGCTCAGGTCTGATCTCCGACATGCTCACGGAGTCGTTGGCCAAGCATTCTCGGTCGCTGACTGTCAATGCTTACTTCAATGGGCATCCTGATTTGCTGGTCAAAGGTATTTACCCGGATGACTCGGTTCAATCCGGCACCCAGGGTGTGGAAGTGAAGTCCACACGGAAGAGGGGCGGCGCCGTGGATACTCATGGAGGGCGGGATCAGTGGATGGCCGTCTTCGTCTACCAAGTTGATTCCGCGACACAGCCTGCTGTCAGTCGCGCTCCCATGCGGTTTACCGAGGTCTATCTCAACGAGGTTCGGGCAGACGATTTCCGCCGGAATGAAAGAGGGGACCTCGGGACGCGAACGTCGACACTGGATCGCGATGGGATCGCGCGGCTTCGCGAGGGATGGGTCTATCTAGCCTAGTGGCAGTCCCGGACGGACAAAGCTGTGAGCCGAGGGATGGACTCTTTCGCCAGCTCGAAGTAGGCGGGGTCGGTTTCGATGCCAATGCTCCGGTAGCCGACAGCATTCGCCGCTGCCAAAGTAGACCCTGAGCCCGCGAAGGGGTCGAGAACAACTCCCTCCCCTAATGGAAGGATCGCACGCACCACTTGTCGCAAGAACTGTTGTGGTTTCAATGATGGGTGATTGGCGAGCCGCTTCTCCCTGGCATTCGTTGGCGCTGAACGAATCACGTCGCCAAACGGCTTGTCTTCAGAGATGCGACGTAACCCCCCAGTGCCCCACTTTCGAAGATTATTCGCGGCAGTACCTTCAAGAGGACGTCGGAAGAGAAGCCACGGTTCCCACTGGCTGCGAGGCATCATGGAGACATCACGGAACTCTTCGTGAGCGTTCTTGGGGCGGTCCCCGCCCCGCATCGTTTGCACCAGCCGCACGACTTCTCCCCTCCGCTCCAAGCCCGCCTGTTGTAGAGCCCACGAGATTCGATGGGAAACGAGTGGGTTTGCGGCCATGAGCAGATGGGCTCCTGGTACCATGACACGCAGCAAGCGCTCCCCAACCTCGCGAAAGAATGTGTCGAGTCTTTCGAGCTCGGCAGTAGATAATGTCGTGAATCGCGGCAAAGGCGACCTTAGATGACCGTCGAAGGACGGAGGGATGCGCCAGACTCCCCCGCGCCCGCTGCGGAGCTTCAATTGTTCCTCAGGAGTGTATTCGGTGAGCCCATAGGGGGGGGTCCGTGACGACTCCCTGGATTGTGTTTTCAGGCTGTTCTCGGAGCCACTCGTTGGCTCCTTGGAGGTGGAGTGTGGCGTCTTGAAAGCGAAAGACCCCCTCGGGGTCATCGTGCTCACTATTTGAGAGCGGACGTTCAATCCAGTCGATACTGGTCTGGGCGTATCGGTGGCGGTAACGCCCCCGCGACGTTCGCTCGACTGCATCGCGTCGGAGTCGAAGGCTTGAGCTGATGGACGACGGGGCCACCTTCGAGCCCAATCTTGCAGAGACCTTGGCAGTGATCTCAGTGAGCGAGAGGTCGTTTGGGGAAGCCTCGCTGAGCACGGCATCTACCGCGTCTCGGACATGGCCGGGCTTATTGAGTTGGTGCATGCAGCTACGGCTCCTCGATACTATGCCTTATTTTCTCTAGTCTAATGACGTCCAGACGTCAAAGCAATGGCTCTTGGGCCTCTGTGGAGAACTTTCTTCAGAAGTCCACAGATGAGGATTCTCGCGCCCCGCTGGTACTGATTGGGTGTAATCTACTCAGCTCATCAGCACGACCCTGTAGTTCAGAGTCGCCTAGACGGTATGGGTGAGTTAGGCGATGACTCATGGGCCTGGTGTGGTTAAATGAACGGGTGTCTACAGTGAATGCGTCGCCGGTCATCGGGGATGTCTACCGTTGTGCCCCCAGTACGTCCGTGAATGGTGATGTGCATGGCTCGAATGGCCGACTTTGCGGCACGGTTGAAGTCACGAGTCGGTCGGTCATGACTTTGACGAGGACGAGGCATCCCGAGCCAGGGGCTCGAAAGTTGGAGTCGCCGCGGCATCCGGAGATCGGGCTTACTGATGAAGGATTCTGGACGGATCAGAATCAACGTCCTTTGGCTCGCGCGTGGTTGAGTGATGCGTCCAAGTGTGACTACACTGGTAAGCTGCCTGAATCTGAGACGGATGCACTGGTGCGCTTCTGGGAGGCTACCAAGCTATTGGGGCGAAGATGCCTGTAGATACTTCGGATGTCTTTGGTGTTCCTTTTGACCTCCCTGAAGGACAGTCGTCCGACGCTGCCTCGGTGGGGGATGTTTGGGTTCTCAGCGCTGATGGTAGGGAAACCGGCGTTGTCCTTGTAGCAGCCGTGCGGCCTAATCATGTGTTGGCGTGGCCGATTACCAATCCATCTTTACATGCAACCGCGCCCGCCTTCCAGATTATGCTCCCGACTGGCGAGCGTCTGGTGGTGTGGCCCGATGCTGAGTTTGGCCTGTCGATGGCTGCGCTAGATCGAAGGTTGGCTTCCGCCGTGCTCAATGATCGAACTCTGCGATCAATTCGATGGTCCATGCCGTCAGGAGAGGTCGTCGAGGGCGTACAGACCTGTCCCATGAGCGAATCAGAAGAGGCGGAGGCTGCGTTTGCTGCCGTTTGTCTGTCGGCATGGTCCATGGGTGATTGGTCGTGGCCCAATGCTCATGAGGGTGTTGGGGTGATCCGACAGGAGGTACTCCGTGAAGCTGGAGTCGAAGCACGCGACTTGGCGCGCCAGCTCGACGTTAAGCCGTTGAGAGCTTCTGGGCTGGCTCGCGGGGAGAAAGTTCCGGACCGCGATGAGATAGCTCGGATGATTCAACTCTTTCCAGAGGGGACTACCCCGATGGACATTCTGAGGCCACCAGACGGAGACGAGGCCCAAGTGCTTTCAATGCCCGAGTTCAAAGAGCGTATCCGGCATTTGGCATTGGTACGCAGTCTCAACGAATCTGAGGCAAGGTCTCAGGTCTGGGAAGCAGCTCGCTCGAATGCTGCGCGACAATCAGCGCACGTTAATCAAGTCGAGGCCGCCCGGGCTCGCGTGGCCTACGCCATTGAAAGTCTCTTGGCAGGGCATGAATGAGTCTTCCATTGGTTTTGTCGCCACGAAGTTGGGATCTTCAGAAAAATATCGTTGCGGCCAGCCAGTGCCTTCGTGAGGAACTAGCTCGCCGTTACCCAGGGGTCATGGAAATCGTGGCACGCAGCCCGCAGGCAGCGCTTGAGAGTGTGCCTGATGTTGAGGTGCGGTGGACTGCCGGGCCCCCGAAGGGGGCTTGTGAGTTGGGCGGCGTATATGACGGGGACCGTGAGCCGCCGCTGATTACCGTTAGACGATTTGAGAACGATAAGCGAAATAACTTTACTTGTTTGCACGAACTTGGACATCACCTGTTGGCTCAGAATGAAGAGTGGCAGTACGACGTCCTGCCTACCCTTGGTCCGGATGCACGTCGCCGAGTTGAAGAGAAGATCGTCAATGACTTTGCGGCGTCGCTGCTCATATCGGACACCGATGTCGAGCTGCACTTGGGTTCGGGGGTGAGCGCTCGTGGGATTATCTCGCTCATTCAGCAGACCCATGCGTCGGCAACGTTGTGCTGCATCCGCGCTCTGCATCGTCCTGGCGAACGACTCATCATGCTGGCTGACCTCGGTGGGCGCATTAGGTGGTCTGGTTCCAGCGGTTCGCCGTATAACCCCGGAAGGAAGGTGAAGCAGCCCGCCCTCCTGCGAGCGATTGAGCGCGCCCAAGAAGATGCGGGTGAACATACGATAGTGGGCGGCGAAGGTATTCGCTATTCCACAGGCAACTCTAATACCGATATCAGCCTCAACGTGGCCCTCCACGATGCGCTGGCAGTCGCCGTCGTCACTTCGACGCGCCCCCAGTCGAGGGGCTGGGTTGACGGGGGCTGGGAAGAAATCTGTGAGCAATGCGGGTCAGGGTTTCTGATTGACACCTCTCCCGGGCATTGCGCGAAATGTGATGCTTGGAAGTGCCCCCATTGTCGGACGTGTGGCTGCGTTGTGGACAACGCCGTCTGTTGCATGAAGTGCTTCTTGCAACTCTCCGTGGCAGAGGCAGCGACTGGGCAGACCCAACATGAGGAATGCCCTTGACCTCCTGAATGTCGTCGGCCCAGCGAACGCTTCCGCTGCTCTTGTCTCTGGAGCGCTGCTTCACCCAGCCTCCTCTCCTGCACTACGTTCCTGCACAAGGGAAGAAGGAGAGACCGATGGACGACAAGGAACACCGTAGGCCAGCAACACCGAGGGAGATGCTCCTCGACCGTCGTCCGCGCACCGAGGACTGGACGTGGTTTGAGCGGCATGTGGCCGAGGACGGATCGGGCTTGCCGTGGAGCCTGCGGGTGGCGTTCGCGACGTGCCGGGCGGTGCATCAAGCCATGCTGGCCCTCAGCGAAGAGCATCCGGGCCGTGCTCGGCACTTGGAGATGTACGACCTCCTTGCCTCCGAGGTGGGGATCAAGGAGCGCACCCTGCGACGGATCGCCTACGGGGAGCGGTGGTCAACACTGCCGGAGCTTGACTCGCTTGCCCAGCATCCGTGCACTCGGGAGCACCTCGAACAGTGCTTGCAAGACATGAACGCAAACCTGCTACCGTCCAGGCCAAGCTTGGCCTGGGGACCGTAACCCCAAGCCAGGAAGGCATGGAACGCGATTGGTTTGCACGGTTGGAGGAAGACCTCCACAGCAAGATCAGCTTGCTGTCCTACCGTCAGGCCAGACAGCGAGCGCTGCGATTGCCTCGTGAAGGGAATACCGACTGGGGCGCAGTGTCCCGCGCACTGACCACCGATTGGGGGACCCTCCCCCGATGGGAGCCGACCGTTCCTGAACAGCTTCGATCTGTTGGCCTGAGCCTTGCCCAAAAGGTTCGGGAGGCGATGGAAGGCAGGGAGCCTGAGCGACTGTCTGCCATTCATCGTCGGGTGGCAGCACTCGTCACCGAGGTTCAAAAGGATCACGGTCTCGACCCAAAGCCTCTCTCGTCCGCGCAGACCAGCGCAGCCTTGCGCTACCTGCGCAAGCGCGGAGAGGTGGCAACCGATGAGCAGAACTACCACTCGCTCGTCGCACGTCATCATCAACAGCAGAAGGAGTAGTACCTAACCATGAATCCGCGCACTTGGGCGCGCCGCACAAAAGAAGAAGCCCTCAAGATCAGCAATCGCAAGGGCTACCTACAAGGTCTTGGAATCACCTCAGAGGTAGCTTACGCATCATCGCTGGTCAAGGATTTCTTCGCGTGTCGCGCGCTGTGTCTTGCCTGCCCTCATGTCGGGCCCCGGCCACAGTTCTCGATCCAACCATTCCTCCAGCCGAGCAATCGCCCCGAAGTCTGGCAGCGTCTCGCCCCTCAGCGTGCGCTCAATCGTGCGACGGCTGACCTTCGTGTCCTCTTCAACGGATCGCAAGGAAGGAGTTCCAGACTCCACCAGTGCATCGCGGAGACGCTTCGCGAACTCTTGGCCGTAGTGTGCGCTGACCGGAGCGTCGTCGCGAAGGTGTCCGTCCGGCCAGTCGCCTGCGCACAGGTATGTGCGTGGGGCAGCGTCTCCGGCAGAACGTGGCATGGGCTCACTCTAGAGGGTCTGGGCGATTTCAGGATTGTCATTGATTGCTACTATAGTTGCGTCCGTGGGTCTTATAGGTCCCATAGAAGCGGAGTGGAAGCATGCCAGCGCATCGCGTCATCGGAGGTCACGTCGTGACGACTCCTGAAGGCGTATTCGAGCACCACCGCCCGTCGCTGGAGAAGGTGCCCGAGGACGTGTGGCTGATCGTTCGCCCTGTGGCGGTCGAGGCCTGTCGTGCTGCCAACTTGTGTCCGTTGCCTCGGAGCACGAGGCGATGCGATTCGTGTGGTACTTCCTCACATGGGCCCATCGGCAGGACATTCCTCTGGAGCTGGAGACCTTGTTCATGCCGTCGATGGTGGAGCGCTACTGCGCCACGCAGGCCACGCACTTGTCCTTCGAGGCTCGTTCGACGGCGCGCAGTCGTCTGCGCAAGGTGGGGCGTGCCTGCACGAAGCGGGCGCCGTGGGCCCCGGAGCCCAAGCCGTTTGCGGACAACCACACCATCATGCCGCCGTACTCCTCGCAGGAGGTCGAGGGGTTCTGGCGCGCGGCTCTGACCCAGCGCACCCCGCGTCGCCGTCAGGTGGCCCGGGCGGTGCTCGTCTTGGGGCTGGGGGCCGGGTTGGCCCCGCGTGAGGTGGGACTGGTGAGCGCGTCGGATGTTCGCATCCATCCCACGGATTCTGGGCTCCGGGTGGTCCTCCTACCGGATCGGACGGTGCCCGTGCTCGCGGAGCGGGCCAACCCGTTGCGTGACCTGTGTCGCGACTACCCGCAGCGCCCGCTGGTGGGGCCGCTGAACCCGAAGGCGAAGGACCCGCTAGGCAGTGCCCGGAGTCGGGTGGAGTGGCCGAAGCATCTTCCCGCCCTGCGGTCGTCGCGGCCGCGAACGACGTGGATGGCCACGGTGCTGGCGCAGGACCTTCGTGTGAGTGAGTTCATGGTCATTGCCGGGACTATCTCTGCCAAGAGCATCGAGGCGATCGCCCCGCACGTGGCTGGTCGCTGGGATGACGACGAGTACCTCTGTTCAAGGGGGCGGGCCTGTGAGGCGTGCCTCGAAGCACCAACGTGACCTGAAGGCGCGAGCCGTCAGGGACCTCGACGTGGCCGACGCCCTGCGCGTGGTGGACAACTCGGGGATCGCGGAGGTGCTGGAGCGCGACATGAAGCAGCAGCGCGGTCGTCCGCGCAAGTTCGCCTGGCGTTCAGTGCTGGCGTTGCTCATCCTCGCCGCCTTCCAGCAGGAGTCCGGCGTTCACATGGCCCGCACCCAATACGTGTTCTGGGGGCTCACCAAGCGTCAGCGCGCCCTGCTGGGGCTGGGGGACGATACCTCGAACAGCGGCATCGACGGCTATCTGAACGACCTCCTCGATGCGACCTGCGAGGCCGTGGACGTGGAGACGGGGGAGGTGTTCCCACCGCACATCAGTGTGCCGGAGATCGAACTGCTGAACGGACTGCTTCAGGGGGCGATGGGTTGTATCGAGAAGCCCGATGGGGCGCTGGCCATCGACTCGATGCCCGTGGAGTCATGGGCCCGTCGCCGTGGGCATCTGCGTGATACCGCGGAGCAGAAGGAGAAGCGAGCGCGCCAGCGCAGACTGGGCAAGGGCGTCTCCGAGCCTCCCCACATCAGCGAGCCGGGCTGGCCGAAACTCAAGGACAACGGTAAGTAACAGATGACGTTGGACCCGGACGTGTACGACGTGTTCATGGCGTCGAAGAATCTCCAGAAGGCGCACATCGTCGCTGGCACCGACCTGCATGTCGCCGTGGACGTGTCCCCGCTGGGCGAGTCTGACTACCCGCAGATTCCTCGTGGGTTCATTCTGGGGACGAGAACATGGACAGGATCGAGTCCCTGTTGGCGCTGCTGGATTCCCTGCGGCGTTTGGGAGTCGACGTGGACAAGGTGCTGATCGACCGTGGCTACTCGCAGTTGCCTGGGTTGGGCATCGAGTTGAGCAAGCGCATGATTCAGCAGTCGATCAAGTTGAAGTCGAACCAGCTGGGGCCGCATGGCACCCCCATTCCCGGGACCGTCATGATCGACGGTGGTCTGTTCGTGGGCTGGATGCCGAAGCATCTCTGGCAGCTTCCGAACTTCGACCTTTGGATAACGGCCGAGGAGACCGTGGCCCTGGCGGAGCGCTACGAGGAGCGCCTCCCCTACGCCTTCTCTCCCAAGGGCAAGCCCGATTGGGAGCGGGGCGTACAGCAGTACCGTGGCCCGGCAGCCTCCGGGAAGGTGTCGTGCGCGAAACGCCCCGAGAGCCTGCGAACCATGCGCGCCATCGCGTCCCGTCGGTCGCCCAGCATGAGGCTGGCGAGCCCGTGCAGCCCTGTGCGTGCAGCGCCCAGCCGAGCCTCGGTCCCGAGGACGATCTCGATCTGCGCCAGCAGTTCCTCTACGGCACGAAGAAGCGGCTGGCGGACCATTCGCGGCGCAGTAGCGTCGAGGGCAGCAACGCGAACTTCACGACCCAGATTTCAGCCCTCGGGAACCGTTAATCCATCCGAGTGTTCAAGGGCAGGCGCAAGCGCCAGTGGCTGACCTATTTCCGCGTCATCGCCGCCGCCATTCGACTCATCCGCAGTCGCTACGAGACCTCTCCGTCGCTCGTGGCTGAGGGAGGGAGGTCTCCACCCCTGCGCTCAAGGCTGTCCGTCACGATAGAGACGGGAACGAGAAGCACACCCTGAACGTGCAGGTCTTTTTGCGACGCAAGGCGCGAAGGCTCCGAGGGGCTCCTCCTCGCAGCACCTTGCCACCGTCGAGGCCGAAGGGCCCACCACGCTGGGCCCGACATCCTTCCCCGCTCGCTGGAGACAGCGTGAACTGATTCCCAACTGTGGATGGCCCCTGCCCGGAATCGCTCCGGCAGGGGCTTTTCTTGCGTTCTGATCGTTCGCTTGGGTGTTTTCGAGGGCTGATCTGGGCCCTGAATGACGTTCACGCCAAGGACGGATTCGCAGCGATCCGACGGTGAGTCGCTGGCGAGGGATTTCTGGAACGAATCGGCGGATTAGCCGGAAGATCACATTGTGGAGCATAGGGGACTCGAACCCCTAACTTCCACCTTGCAAAGGTGGCACT
>NZ_CAMYFI010000077.1 GCF_947255005.1 uncultured Tessaracoccus sp.
GGTATATACCCAAGCCACGCAGCCATTGCCGCCAGGCGCTGCGCTCCACCCCCACCCAGGGCGGGGCAGCAGTCGCATAGGCCAAACCCAGATGGTGCACCGCGAGCAGCAGTGCAACCACCCCAGCCTGCCACAGCGGCGCCTCAGCACCGGCAACGAGCCACCACAGCATCACGAGCGCGACGAATGCCCCGCCCGCCTTCGACTCCGGCCGAACTGTGAGCCACAGCGCCGCCACCGCGCACGCCGCCGACAGATACGGCGCGAGCACGAACGACGCCCATATATTGGCCGCGACGAGCACCCCTGTTGCCGCTGACAGCACCACCACGCGCAGCAGCCACTGCGGCCCGCTGGTGATCTGCGCCACGTACACCCAGTCAGCGCCGCGTTCGATCATCGTCGCCTCCTCGGCGCCTGTCGCGCCGCCTCCATTGCTTGCAGCACCGCCGCCAATGTGCCGGGGCCCTCCCAGGTCACCACGGGAATGCCCACTGCTTCGAGCCGCTCGACGAGATGCTCGCGCTGCATCCGTCGTAGCGCCCAGGCCTCGGCAAGGAACGAGTCGGCGCGGAAGGCGTCGAAGTTCGTGCCCACGTCCGGAGGCAAGGTGTCGATCACCACCACCTCACCGCCGACGCTGCGCAGCCGTACCACCTCGTCGATCACGTCGGCTCCCATGAGGGGCGAACATACGAACACCAGCGTGCCAGTGGGAAGAGAGCGTACCCGTCGCACCCGATCGTCGCCCTGCCCCGTTGAGCGGGCTCGCGCCAGTGTGCTGATGACGGTGCGGAGCTGCCGGTTGCCGGTGCCAGGCCGCACGGAGCCGATGCGCGCACCCAGATCATGTACGGCAACGCGGTCGCCGAACGCACAGTAATGCCTTGTCACACCAGTGATCGCGCGCACCAGTGCGTCGAGTGTGCTGCTCCCTTCCACGACGCCCACATCGAGAGCGCTGTCGGCCACGATGAGCACGTCGGTGTCCCGTTCGGTGAACATCTGGTTGACGTACACGCCTGGGAGTCGAGAGGTGACGCGCCAGTTGACGCGACGGAGCCTGTCGCCGGTGGTGAACTCGCGGACGTCGGAGAGCTCGGTGCCCTCGCCTCGCGCCCGCGAGCGGTGAAGGCCGCTCATACCGATGGGGCGCTGCACCCCGGACCCACCCACGATGCGCTCCGACTGCGGGCGCACCGTGAGCCGCAACTGCTGTCTCGCGCCCACAGCCTGCCACGCGCCGAGCGCGTCGGTGAGGAGCACCGGCCCCACGTCGACGAGGTACCTCCCCCAGCGTTGCGGCTGCACGTCGACGGTGGCTCGCTCACCGCACGCCACCGTCGCTCCCATCGAAGGCGTGGTGCCGAGCCCTGGCTGACCTTCCACCTGCATGGCGACGAAACCGCGCCAGCGAGGCGCGGTGATCCGGTAGGTGAGGGCGTCACCTTCATCCAGTTGGGTGTGATGGATGCTGGGTGTCACTTCCGGCACCGATTCCGGGCGCGACACCGCCGCCCACAAGGCATAGAGCAGGAAGGGCAAGCCGAGCAGCAGCACGTCGACACGCCCGATGAGCACGCCTGCCAACAAAGCGCCGGCCCCCGAGAGCCAGGCTCGTGTGTGTGCGGCTGTGGGCTGTATCACTGTTCGGCATCCGGGACGGGCACGCTGTCCAACGCCTGGTGCACCACGACATCGGGCGTCACGTCGGTGAGCCACAACTCGGGTTTCAACGTGATGCGGTGCGCCAGCGCCGGGATGGCGAGGCGCTTGATGTCGTCGGGGGTGACGAAGTCCCGGCCTGCGATGAGCGCCACCGCCCGCGCCACCAGCACCAGCGCCAGCGAGCCTCGCGGCGACGCACCCACGAGCGTGTGCTGATGCACGCGGGTGGCGCGCACCACGTCGACGGCATAGCGCCCCACCGGCTCCGACACATGCACCTCCTCGACGGCTGCCTGCGCGGCAAGCAACTCGTCAGCGGTACACACGGAGGCAACGCTGGCGCCCTCACGGCGACGGCTGATCCGTCGAGCCAGCACCTCCCACTCCCCGTCCGCGCTCAGGTACCCGAAACTCAGGCGGAGCAGGAAGCGGTCGAGCTGAGCCTCAGGCAGCGGGTAGGTGCCCTCGTGTTCGACGGGGTTTGCTGTAGCCAGCACGTGGAACGGCACCGGCAGCTGGAAGGTCTGACCCTCGACGGTGACTTGGCGTTCCTGCATCGCTTCAAGGAGCGCCGATTGGGTTTTTGGCGGCGTGCGGTTGATCTCGTCGGCCAAGAGGAGCCCGGCAAAGATGGGACCTTCGCGAAACTCGAAACTGCTCGTCGTTTGCTGGTACACGAAGGAACCGGTGAGGTCGGCGGGGAGCAGGTCGGGCGTGAACTGGGCGCGGGCGAAGTCGAGCCCCAACGCCTGCGCGAGTGAGCGCGCTGCCAGCGTTTTCCCTAACCCGGGTAGGTCTTCCAGGAGCACGTGGCCGCCTGCGAGGATGCCCGCGAGCACGAGCGAGAGCTCGCTACGTTTACCCACCACCACGCTGTCGACGGCGTCGAGCACTCGATGGGCGATGCTGGCAGCGTCGGAAATGCTGAGCGTCATAGTTGCTGGATCTCCTTTACATAGGCTCGCATAGTGCGACGGTTGAGTGGCGGCGCAGGGGACGTGCGGAGGTAAGTGCCCAATGCCCGGCTGATGTGGGGCAGCGCCTCCTCGATACCCGCTTCAGGGGGCAGCGTGCCCGCACGACGAAGCCTCCCGTAGGTCAGTTCAGCGAGGGTCTGCTGGAGCTTCTCATGGGTGAAGGCGCGGCCAGGTTGGGCGTCGCGGAGGAGGGCTGCGGTGCGGCGCGTGGTCAGGTCGGTGTTACTCGGCGAGGGTGGCGACGGCGGCGACGGTACCGGCCACGCCGCGTCGGGCGAGGCCAGGTGATGGGTGACGACGAGCCACAGCGCGAGACCCGCCACGAGGCCCAGCCCCAGCAGTGGCCACGGGTGCACTTTGTAACCGGCCAGCCCGGCCACCACGACGACCCCTACCGCGACCGGCAGGCCAATACCCACTTGACGAGGCAGTTCTTTCCACTGCTGCGCGATCATACTCGTGCCTCCATCGAGTCTCGAAGCCGTTCCAGGCAGGCCACAGCCGTGGCCCTCGCATCGTCGCCAGGAACGCGACCGGAATACCACGCCTGTGTGTAGAGCCCGCCCAGCTCACGCAGGGCCGCTTCGTCGACGCTCGTGCCCGCGAGCACCTGGAGGATGAATTCCTCCGACGTGTCCGTGGCCCGACGCGCCACACCCGCACGGGCCGCAGCGGCCTCCAGCTTGCGCCAGCACTCCACCACGGCATCTTCTACCGCGACACCGGAGCGCAGTCGGGCGAGGGTATCGTCGAACTGCTCTGCAAGCTCCCCCTCGCGCACCTCTGGCACCTCGATTCCCTCCTGGCCGGGGTCACCGCGTCGAAACGACATGCGCCGCAGCCGCCGGGCTAACCACACCGCGAGGCTTGCGGTCACCGTCGCTGCCGCCAACCACAACAGCGCGGTGAGCAACTCGGACAGCCACGTCGGAGAGTCGGGCGGCTCCCCCTCCCCAATGTCGGGAGGAACTTCGCTGGGGGTGGCGGTGGTCATGGGTATCGACGGCGGCGCCATGCTGACCGGAGCGCGTGGCTGATCTTCAATGAGCGGGCCCAGCCCACTCGTCGCTCCTAATGCGGCGAGCACGAGCACCACGGCGCCCACCACGACGGCAAGCCACGGGCGACGGTGCAGGTCGAGCATGGGCAGAGCCTACCCCGCACCCCTGACCAAACTCCGCGCTCCGGCGAGGCCTATCGTCGTTTATCCAGGCTGGCTTCGAAACGGGCCACATCGATCACGGCGCGCTCATGCGTGCCGCGGCAGATCAAGCCCTTGTCATCAATGGCTTCCACGGCGAACGTGAGCCTCCCGCGCTCCGTCACGTCGGTGAGCTCCGCCTTGAAATGCACCGGCTGACCGATGGGCGTTGCCCCTTCGTGGCTCAGGTTGACGTGCACGCCGACGGTTTTCTCCCCCTCGCGGAGGTGGCCGTCGAGCGCCTGCATGCACGTCCATTCAATGAGCGCCACCATGTACCCGGTGGCGAGCACCTCCGGCATCTCACAGAAATGGGGCGCCTCGGGCAGAAGGTGGGGGACCGTGCGCTCAACCGGGACCTCGTAGTCCATGGTGGCGGTGAGCCCGGGGCGGAGGGTGTCTTGCATCATGGCTCCCAAGCTGGGGGGCGGTTGGAAGGCTCACGTTACCTGCTCGACCTAACCCAATATCCACATCCGTTTCAAAAATCAGGCCATTTTGGCCCTTCTGGGCAAACGCGTGTGGATATTGGGTTAGGTCGCGCCGTTACCCCCAGGCGACGGGTGCCGGGCAAACCACCAAAGTTGTCAGGACGAACGCTATAGCACAGGCCAAATTGGCCGAACTCGCTGGGGTCGCGTTATGGTGAAGGCATACCCGCACGCTGCGCCCCAAAGGAGTGGAATGAACGCGCTGCTCGCGTCAACTGACGCCTTGTCCAACCTGCCCATTTCCGGCCGCATCCCCAACCATCCCGGCATCATCAGCTGGGTGGACGAGGTGGCCCAACTCACCAAACCCACCGACGTCTACTTCTGCGACGGATCCGACGAGGAGTATCAGCGTCTCGCCGACGCCCTCATCGCATCCGGCACCGCCAGACGTCTCGACGATTCCAAGAAACCGAACTCCCTCTACTGCGTGTCCGACCCCGACGACGTCGCCCGCGTGGAAGACCAAACCTTCATCTGCTCCGTCGACGAGAACGACGCCGGGCCCACCAACAACTGGATGGACCCGAAGCAGATGAAACAGATCATGACACCCCTCTACGAGGGCTGCATGGCGGGCCGCACGATGTACGTGATCCCGTTTTGCATGGGCCACGTCGACGCCGAAGACCCGAAGTTCGGCATCGAAATCACCGACTCCGCCTACGTCGTCGTCTCCATGAAGATCATGACCCGCATGGGCGAAGAGCCGCTCAAAGTCATGGAAGAGCAGGAGGCGAGCTTCGTGCACGCCCTGCACTCCGTCGGTATGCCCCTGGCTGACGGCGCCCGCGACGTGCCCTGGCCGTGCAACGACACGAAGTACATCAGCCACTTCCCCGAAGAGCGCACCATCTGGAGCTACGGCTCCGGCTACGGCGGCAACGCGCTGCTGGGCAAGAAGTGTTACGCGCTGCGCATCGCCTCAGCGATGGGGCGCGACGAGGGCTGGCTGGCCGAACACATGCTCCTGGTGAAACTCACGTCTCCCGAGGGCAAGGCCTACCACATCGCGGCAGCCTTCCCGTCGGCGTGCGGCAAGACGAACCTCGCCATGCTGAACCCGACGCTGCCCGGCTGGAAGGCGGAAACGCTCGGCGACGACATCGTCTGGATGCGCCTCGGCGACGATGGCCGGCTCTGGGCAGTCAACCCCGAGGATGGCATGTTCGGGGTCGCCCCCGGCACCGGCGAGAGCACCAACCCGAACGCCATGGCCGCCATCAACGCCGGCAACTCCATCTTCACCAACGTGGCGCTCACCGACGACGGCGACGTGTGGTGGGAAGGCATGACCGACGAAGCACCCGCCCACCTCACCGACTGGAAGGGCCGCTCCTGGAGCCGCGAACGCGGCCCCGAGGGAGGCCGCCCCGATGAGAAGGCCGCGCACCCCAACAGCCGGTTCTGCACTCCTATCCGCCAGATCCCCACGCTGGCAGCGGAATACGACGATCCGCGCGGGGTTCCCGTCGACGCCATCATCTTCGGCGGCAGACGCGAGAACACCATCCCGCTGGTGGCGCAGTCGCGCAGCTGGGAGCACGGCGTGTTCATGGGCGCCACGTGCTCGTCGGAGACGACGGCGGCTGCGAAGGGCGCGGTGGGCGTGCTGCGTCGCGACCCCATGGCGATGCTTCCCTTCATCGGCTACCACGTGGGCGATTACTTCCAGCACTGGCTGAACATGGGCGCCAAGACCGACCCCCGGAAGTTGCCGAAGATCTTCTACGTCAACTGGTTCCGTCGCGACGCCGAAGGGCACTTCATGTGGCCTGGCTTCGGCGAAAACTGCCGGGCGTTGAAGTGGATGGTGGATCGAATCGAAGGCAAGGTGGACGCCCTCGACACCCCCGCCGGCCTGCTCCCGAAACCCGAGGACATCGACGTCGACGGCCTGGACATCGACCGCGACGTGCTGGCCGAGGTGGTGGGCTTCCAGCCGCAGGAATGGAAGGACGAGCTGCCTCGCATCCGTCGCTGGCTGCGTTCGCTCGGCAGAAAGGTGCCGCAGGAGCTCAACGACGAGCTGTGGCACATGGCGATGCTACTCATCGACGCCTGACGCCCACCGTCGCCACTTTCGATTCGGCCCCTGCACGGTACACCCGCGCGGGGGCCGAAACGCGTCATGGTGTCGAACAGCTTGAGGGCGACGTCGGGCCCCGACACTCCCTTGGCCCGTGTGGTTTGATGGGAGCGTGAATACCATTCAGCGTGAAGGCGCCAAGATCTCCATCATCGGCGCGGGGGCCGTCGGTTCGTCGCTCGCGTATGCGGCCCTGATGCAGGGCACCGCGCGTCACATCGTGCTCCAGGACATCAACGAAGCGAAGGTCCGCGCCGAGGCACTCGACCTCGCGCACGGCTCGCAGTTCTTCCCCGAAGCCGTGATTCAGGGCTCGCCAGACCCGGCGGCCACGGAAGGCTCGGACATCGTCGTAGTCACCGCCGGCGCGAAACAGAAGCCGGGCCAGACCCGCCTAGACCTCGCAGCGACGACGGTACGGCTCATGCAGCAGGTGATTCCGCCGCTCATCGAGCGCTCCCCCGACGCGATCTTCCTCATGGTCACCAACCCCGTGGATGTCACCACACACGCGGCCCTCAAGATCAGCGGGCTCCCTCCCGAGCGCGTCTTCGGCTCCGGCACCGTCCTCGACACGGCGCGGCTTCGTCAGCTCCTCGCGCAGGAGACCAACATCGCAGTCAACAACATCCACGCCTACGTCTGCGGCGAGCACGGAGATTCAGAAATCCCGTTGTGGAGCATGGCCACCATCGGCGGCGTCCCGATCGCCGAATGGGAGCAGGGCGTGAGCCATCTCGACGCAGAGAAGCGCGCGGAGATCGCCCACCGCGTCGTGCGCGCAGCCTATGAAGTGATCGAAGGCAAGGGCGCCACCAACTACGCCATCGGCTTGGCCGCCACCCGCATCTTGTCAGCGATTCTGCGCGACGAGCACTCCGTCCTGCCCGTCTCCCGGGAGCTCGACGACTGGCATGGCATCAGCGGCATCTGCATGTCGGTGCCGACGGTGGTCTCCCGCTCCGGCGCCGGTCGGCAGCTCGAGCTCCCCGTCTCCGACGACGAACTCGCCGCTCTGCGCTCCAGCGCGGAAGCAATCCGCACCGTGCAGGAACGTCTGGAGCACGAGCTCTGATCTGAACACGAACAGCAACACGGCCCCGGAAGAGCGAGATGCTCTCCGGGGCCGTGTGCGTCAGCGCTGGTCAGCAGCCGGTGTTGGGCAGACCTGGCTTCTCCGGCTCGGGTGCCGGGGTGGGCGACGGAGTCTCGGTCGGCTCCGGCGAGGCGGTGTCGCCTGCTTCACCGATGGTGAAGGTCACGACGTTGGTGGCCGTGGCGCCGCCCTGGGCCGTGGCTTTGGCGGTGACGGTGTACTTACCGGCCGGGAGGTTCTTCAGAACACCCAGCTTCCAGTCCTCGATGATCGCGACGCCAACCTCGTCGGAGAGATCAGCTTCCTTCACCACCTCACCCTTGTCGTTGGTGACGGTGACCTTGAGGGTCTCGACGGTGGGCTTGGTCTCGCCAGGCAGCTGTGCAACAAGCTTGGAGGGATCCGCGGCGTAGATGCATTCGTTGGCCTGCAGCGCGTCCTCCTTGCACTGTTCCGAAGCCTCGGTGGTGTGAATCGAGCGCACATCGATGCCCGCGTCCTTGGCCTTCTTGACCTCAGCGTCGAGATCCGCCTGCCGCCCGTTGCACATGCCGTCGGTCAGGAAGTAGATGCGCTTGTGGCCCTTCACGCCGTCCAGCAGACGGTTAGCTTCGGCCATGCCGGTCTCGCAGTCAGTGCCCCATGCGGAGACACCAGCCGAGCTGTGATCGTAGGAGAGCCACTCGTCAACGTCCTGCAGGTTGTTGGAGAGCCCGAACCCCTTGGCTTCATCACTGAAGTAGACGACGCCCATCTGGACCGCGTTGGAATCACCACGCAGCGACTTGAGCAGCGCCTTGCCGCCGTCTTGTTCCCACTCGAACACCGACTTGTCGTTGACCCGCGTGAGCGTCGACCCCGAGGCGTCGACGACGAACACCACGCTGGCTTTCGCGGTCGAGTCGGCGCCAGCACCCACCTTGCCGGCAACGGGGACATCCGCGCCGACCGGGTAGACGGACTGGTCGGCCGGCTGCTGGATCTCGACGAACAGATCCGTGTTATCTGCGGAGGCAATCCCCGCCCCGGCCGTCGCCAGGAGTGCAGCAGCAGATAGGGCTGCGAACGCACGCTTGCTCATGTACTTCTCCCATGTGACAGTTCTTCGAGGATGCCTCTGCACCCCTCTCGCGCAGTGAGTATACATGCCGAGGGATCTTCCTGCGTGGGGTCGATGCCGCCCACCAGACGTAGTCAGCACGGAAATGCCCACCGCTGAGGTACCCGGGCAGGTGCTTCAAAGGAAGAGGGCAAGCGAGACCGCCATCACGGCCATCCCGGCGATCACGCCGTACATGGCCCAATGGTGTTCTCCGTACTCCTCGGCGGTGGGGAGGAGCTCGTCGATCGAGATGAACACCATGATCCCCGCAATGCCTGCGAACACGAGCCCGAGCAGCGCGTCGGAGATGTAGGGCTTCAGCAACAGGTACCCGACGACTGCCCCCAGCGGCTCCGCGAACCCCGAGAGCGTGGCCCACCAGAACCCCTTGAGCCGTGAGCCGGTGGCGTGCCGCAACGGCACAGCGACGGCGAGTCCTTCCGGGATGTTGTGGATGGCGATTGCCAGCGCGACGGCGATGCCCACTTGCGGTTCCTGGAGGGCGGCGATGAACGTCGCGAAACCCTCAGGGAAATTGTGAATCGCGAGCGCGACCGCGGTGAGCACGCCGGTGTGCATGAGCGCGCGGGAGCGCGCCTGGTCGGTCACCGTGCTGGGCTCGTGCGGGTTGATCGCGGCGGGCACGAGGCGGTCGATGACGCCGATGAGCGCGATGCCACTGAAGAACGCCCCGACTGCGGCCCAGTTGCCAGGCGTCGCGCCCCACGCAGCAACGAGATTGTCTCGCCCCTGAGGAAGGATCTCCACGAGCGAGACGTAGATCATCACACCTGCGGAGAAACCGAGGCCGAGGGCGAGCAGCCACGTCGATTTCGCTTTGCCAAGGACCCCGATCACGCCGCCGATTGACGTCGATAAACCTGCGAGCATCGTGAGCCCCAGCGCGTACCAAAACATTGGGTCCATGCACCTGAGTCTATCTGGCAGTTCCGGTGCGTGCCTCGCAGCCTCGTGGCAGGCTGGGAT
>NZ_CAMYFI010000078.1 GCF_947255005.1 uncultured Tessaracoccus sp.
CCAAGATAGATCAAGTTCGTGGCTCGTCTATCCACCACGAACTTGATCTATCTTGCGACGTTCGTCGACCAGGCCCTTGAAGTAAAGGCTCTTTGCGCGGCGCGAACCCTGATCACTCACTCCAGCGAGCGGCGGTCCGGCGTACTGCGAGCCCGGTGAGCACCGTCTGAGCCGCGTAGACCGCTCCGACGCCTTCCCCGGCGCGCAGACGCCAGTCCAGCAGCGGCTCGAGCCCGAGTGCGTCGAGCACGCGCGCGTGCGCGGCCTCCCGGCTGACATGCGACGCCACCAGCCACCCCTGCACGCCGGGCCGCAGCCGCATCGCCGCGAGCGCCGCGATGCTCGTCGCCAGACCGTCGAGCACCACGACGTGCCCAGCGGCGGCGGCACCCAACGTGATGCCGGTCAGGACGGCGAACTCCGGGCCGCCCACGGCAGCGAGGGCTTCGTCGGGCTCCAGCGGCCGCTCGCCCACACGTCGCAGCGCGCCGGCAACTACGTCGAGCTTGGATGCGAGCATTGCGGAGTCGGACCCCGCGCCCAAGCCGACGGCCTCGTCGGGCGCCATCCCGGTGAGTGCGCACGCGAGCGCGGCGGCCACCGTCGTGTTGCCGACGCCCACCTCCCCCAAGCACACCAAGCCGCTCCCGCCCGCGCCGAGCTCCACGCCCCGACGGATCGCCTCGCGCGTCGCGTCGAGTGACATCGCGTCGGCGTCGACGAGGTCCCCGCGCTCGCTAGACCCCCGAGCGTCCACCGCTCCGTCAACGACGGCCGTCACCCCGGCGTCGACGGTGACGACGCCTAGTCCGGCGGCCCGCGCGGTGGCGGCGCCCATGCCGGTGCCGGCCACGCTGGCGCGCATCACGTCGGCGGTCACCGACTGATCGAACGCCGAGACGCCGCGCGCGGCAACCGGGTGATCCGCACCCACGACGAAGAGCGTTCCGCCCTCGACGTCCACGCCCGCAGCGGCGGTTACCCTGTCGAGCACCTGGTCGAGCAGGCCGAGCGACCCCGGCGGCGTGAGCAGGTGGTCGGCGTCGTCGTGAGCTGCGACGACGCGGGCCCGATCCGGCGCGTTCACCGTCGGCAGCGAAGGTTCGTGCGCTTGTCGGAGCGCGTTTGTGGGCTGATCGGGCGCATCCTGTTCGGGCCAGCAATCACGCAGAATCACGTCGTCGAGCGGCAGGCGTCTGGACCAGCCGCGCCGCTCCAGCCCCGGGGCCGGCGGGCGCTCGTCGGGCCATCCAAGACAGAGCCAACCCAAGGTCTCCACGCCGGCGGGAAGCCCGAGCAGCGCGCGCAACTCGTCGGGTTGAAAGAGCGTCACCCACCCCATGCCGAGGCCGTGCGCCCGCGCGGTGAGCCACATGTTCTCGATGGCGGCGGCGCAGCTCCATAGGTCGGCGTCGTGGAAGGTGTTGCGCCCGAGCACGCCGGATGCGGGTGCGCGGCGGTCGCACGCCACCACGATGCCCAGGGGTGCCTCGCGGATGCCCTCCAGCTGGAGGTCGAGCAGACGCCGTCGGCGGTCGGGAGTGAGGAGCTGCGCCTGGCGCAGACGTTCGGTGTCGGCCATGGCGGCGGCGCGGTCGCGGGTGCGCTGATTCTTCACGACGATGAACCGCCACGGCTGCGAGTGCCCGACGCTGGGGCCGTGATGGCCCGCTTCGATCACGCTCCGTACGAGGTGCTCCGGCACCGGGGTGGGGCGGTAGCGACGGATGTCGCGGCGCGCGTCGATCACCTCCCGGAGAGCCTCGACGGTGGCTCGGCCCATGGCCCAACCTTCCGGGCTGGCGGCGCGGTCATCCGACGACGTCGCGTCCCCGATGAGCGGCGTCGGGCGGTTCCAGTGAGTTTTCGGCATGATCCCGAGCCTAGTGGTGCGCCGCGCGTGGCCTGCTTGCGGTGTCCCGCGTCGGGGGTTTCGCGCCCGGGTGGTTCCGGCCCGGAGGTCCGGCTGGGGCATCCCGCCCCCCTCGGAGGTCCTCGCCCCTGGCGCCCCAGCTCCGGTGTCCCCAGCCGGGCTGCTCGTCGGGCACACGTAACCTGTGCGGCTCTGTCCCGGAACATGTGTCACCTGCCCCCGCGCGACGAGGCACCGTCGGGAAGCAGGTGAGACTTGATCCGCTCTGTTGCCGCACAGGTTGCACCTGCGTGTTGCACCTGCTTGGCGGGGCGGGCCACCCGGAGCCCGGGGCGACGCAGCACCGGCCAGGAGAAGCAACAGCAGCCAAGAGTGCGCGACGCTACCCGTCGCCCCCAGCCTTGAGCCCACTAGACTCAACCATTTTGATTTTCACTTGAAGCTGTGGTTAACTTGAGTCAACCCCGCTCAAGGGGATTGTCCTGAAGTCTTTTTAACCTGGAGGAAATCTCATGGCACGTGCAGTAGGTATTGACCTTGGCACCACCAACTCGTGTGTCGCCGTCCTCGAAGGCGGCGAGCCCGTCGTTATTCCCAACGCCGAGGGCGCACGTACTACCCCTTCGGTCGTCGCGTTCTCCAACTCCGGCGAGGTGCTCGTCGGTGAAGTTGCGAAGCGCCAGGCCGTCACCAACGTCGACCGCACCATCCGCTCGGTCAAGCGCCACATGGGCACCGACTGGAAGAGCAGCGTCGACGGTAAGGAGTACCGCCCCCAGCAGATCTCCGCGTTCGTGCTGCAGAAGCTGAAGCGCGACGCCGAGGCCTACCTGGGCGAGTCCGTCACCAACGCGGTTATCACCGTGCCCGCGTACTTCTCCGACGCTGAGCGTCAGGCCACGAAGGAGGCCGGCGAGATCGCGGGCCTCACCGTCGACCGCATCATCAACGAGCCCACTGCGGCGGCCCTCGCGTACGGCCTTGACAAGAGCGATTCGGAAAAGACCGTCCTCGTCTTCGACCTCGGCGGCGGCACCTTCGATGTCTCCCTACTCGACATCGCCGACGGCGTGTTCGAGGTGAAGGCCACCAACGGCGATAACCGCCTGGGCGGCGACGACTGGGACCACACCATCATGGAGTGGCTCGCCACGCAGTTTAAGAATAAGAACGGCGTCGACCTCCTCCAAGACAAGATGGCCCGCCAGCGCCTCCAGGAGGCTGCCGAGCGCGCGAAGATCGAGCTCAGCTCCGCATCTGAGACCACCGTCAATCTGCCCTACATCACCGCATCGGCATCCGGCCCGCTGCACCTCGACGAGAAACTCACCCGCGCCGAGTTCCAGCGCCTCACCCAGGATCTCCTGGACCGCTGCCGCGCACCGTTCAACGCAGTGATTAAGGACGCCGGCATCTCCGTTGACAAGATCGACGAGGTGCTCCTCGTGGGTGGCTCCACCCGTATGCCCGCCGTCGCCGAGCTGGTGAAGGAACTCACCGGCGGCAAGGAGCCCAACAAGGGTGTGAACCCCGACGAGGTCGTCGCCCTCGGCGCCTCCCTCCAGGCTGGCGTGCTGAAGGGCGAGGTCAAGGATGTGCTGCTCCTCGACGTCACCCCGCTCTCCCTCGGTATCGAAACCAAGGGCGGCGTGATGACGAAGATCATCGAGCGCAACACCACCATCCCCACCAAGCGCTCCGAGGTGTTCACCACTGCGGAAGACAACCAGCCCGCCGTGATGATCCAGGTCTTCCAGGGCGAGCGCGAGTTCGCGCGCGACAACAAGCCGCTCGGCAACTTCGAGCTCACCGGCATCCTGCCCGCGCCGCGCTCGGTGCCGCAGATTGAGGTCACCTTCGATATCGACGCCAACGGCATCGTGCACGTCAGCGCGAAGGATCTCGCGACGAACAAGGAACAGTCCATGACCGTCACCGGCGGATCCGCCCTGGGTAAGGACGAGATCGACAAGATGGTCAAGGACGCCGAGCAGTTCGCGGAGGAAGACAAGAAGCGCCGCGAATCCGTCGAGATGCGCAACGAGGGCGACGCCCTGGTGTTCCGCACTGAGAAGCTCCTCAACGAGAATGCCGACAGCATCGACGAGGCCACCAAGCAGCCCGTCGTGGACGCCGTCGAAGCGCTCAAGGAAGCCTTGAAGGGTGAGGACGACGACGCGGTGAAGTCTGCCGTCGAAGACCTCAACCAGAAGGCGTCCGTGATGGGTCAGGCCATGTACGCTGCGGCCCAGGCGCAGGCATCCGGTGAGGGCGCCGAGGGCGCGTCGGATGGCGCGTCGTCGGAGAACGGTGAAGACGAAGTGATCGACGCCGAGATCGTCGACGACGAGGAGAAGGATCAGCAGTGACCGAACACCCCGGAACTGAGGAAGAGGCCGTGGCCGAGGGCGACACCCTCGGCCCGGCTTCGGCCGACGTAGCGGGAGCAGGTATCGACGCCGACATCGCCGCCGACGCTGAGGCAGCGCCGTCGGAGCCCCCCGCGGAAGAAGTCGACTACCAGCGGCTCGCGGCCGAACGCACTGAAGACCTCCAGCGGCTTCAGGCGGAGTACGTCAACTACAAGAAGCGCGTCGATCGTGACCGCAGCCTCGCGAGGCAGGCGGGGATCGAGTCCGTCATGGCTGACATGATGCCGGTGCTCGACGCCATCGCCCTGGCGAAGCAGCACGACGATCTCGCGGACGGTGGCAAGATGATTGTCGCCGAACTCGAAAAGATCACGACGAAACACGGCCTGCAGATGTTTGGCGAAGTGGGAGAAGAATTCGATCCCATCAAGCATGAAGCACTCATGCAGGTCCCACTCGACGAGCCCGTCGAGGTGGCCACGGTGTCCCAGGTTATTCAGCCCGGCTTCGAGCTGGCGGGACGCGTGCTCCGCCCGGCCCGCGTCGCCGTCGCAAACCCCTGAGCACACCCCCAGAAAGGCCGTAGATGAGCACAAAAGATTGGTTCGACAAGGACTATTACAAGGTCCTCGGAGTCTCCAAGAACGCATCGGAAGACGAGATCAAGAAGGCCTTCCGTAAGATCGCGTCGAAGCATCACCCGGACAGAAACCCGGGCGATAAGAAGGCTGAGGCGCGGTTCAAGGAGGCGTCGGAAGCCAACTCCGTGCTCAGCGACCCAAAGAAGCGCAAGGAGTACGACGAGGCCCGCAGCCTGTTTGGCGGGGGCGGGTTCCGGTTCCCGAAGGCCGGGTCGTCGCATGGCGGCGGCTCAGCCGGCTTCGAAGACCTGTTCCGCAACGCCGCCCCCGGCGGCGGGGCGGCCGGGGGGTTCGGCGACATCTTCGGCAACCTCTTCGGAGGCGGCGGTAGCTCCCGAAGGCAAACCGGGAGGGGGCCGCGTCGGGGAGCCGACATTGAAGCCAAGGCCACGCTCACCTTCCAGCAGGCGGTGGAGGGCACGACGGTGTCCTTGCGCATGCCTTCCGATTCGCCGTGTACCGCCTGCCGCGGCACCGGCGCGAAGGCAGGCACGCTGCCGAAGGTGTGCCCGACGTGTGAAGGCTCGGGCATGCACTCCGCTGAGGTGGGCGGCGTGTTCTCGATGTCCGAGCCCTGCCCCGACTGCCGCGGTCGCGGGTTGATCGTCGAAACCCCTTGTCCGGAATGTGATGGTTCCGGGCGCGGGAAGACGACGTCCACCCTCCAGGTACGCATCCCCGCCGGGGTGCAGGACGGGCAGCGGGTCCGGCTCAAGGGCAAGGGCGCGGCCGGCGAGAACGGCGGCGCGAAGGGCGACCTGTACGTCGAGGTGAGCGTCGAGCCGCACAAACTGTTCGGCCGCGACGGGTACAACCTCACGCTCGACGTGCCAGTCACGATCGGCGAGGCGTCGCTGGGTGCGGAGATCGCGGTGCCGACGCTGCAGGGCCCGAGCGTGAAGCTGCGGCTGCCTGCCGGCACGTCGAACGGCGCCAAGCTGCGCGTGCGTGGCAAGGGTGTGCGCAAATCGGACGGTTCGATGGGCGACCTCATCGTCACGATCAACGTCCAGGTGCCCGAGCACTTAACCGACGAGGCAAAGGCCGCGCTGAAGGCCTTCACCGACGCGTCGAATCAGGCCAACCCCCGAGCCGGACTGTTTGGGTGATCAGTGATGCAGAACCTTCCCCAGCCCTTTGATCCCCACGCCGCGGTGTTCCCCATCTCGATAGCGGCGGAGCTCGCGGACATGCACCCGCAAACGCTGCGCGGGTACGACAGGCTCGGCCTCGTCGTGCCCAAGCGGGCGCGGGGGAGGGGGCGTCGGTATTCCCTGCACGACGTGGCCAAGCTCAGGCATATCCAGCAGCTCTCGCAGGAAGAGGGCATCAACCTGGAGGGGATCCGTCGCATCCTCGCGCTTGAGGACGAGGTGGAGGCGCTGCAGGGGCAGATCGAACGGCTCAGCGAAACGCTGTATCGCCTGCAAAACACCGGTATGACAAGGCTGTTTACCGCCGACGGCTACGGCGGCATCCACCACGGGCGCTATCAGCTGCGCGAGCTCGGCTGGCGCTGAAGGCGCCGCGAGCGCGCTGGTTGGCAACGGCCGCCTGGTTACAAGGTGATGTCCAGGAACGCGATGACGTCTTGGGTCACCTCGTCGCGGTTGAGCTCATTCAAGATCTCGTGGCGGGCCTCGGGGTAGAGCTTCACGGTGACGTGCTGCATGCCGGCATCCTTGTAGCGGCGTGCGGTGGTCTCGACGCCGTCGCCGGCTTCACCGCCCACCGGGTCGTGGGTGCCCGAAATGAGTAGCAGCGGCAGCGTCTTCGTGAGCCCTTGGAGCTTCGTCGGGTCTGCCGCCTCGGCGAGGCTCGCGAGCCCTGTGGGGGCGGGGGCCGCCCAGCCGCAGGCCGGGTCGTCGATGTACTTGTCTACCTCGGCCTCGTCCCGACTCAGCCATTCGAATCCGGTGCGGTGCTCGAAGGGGGCGTTGAACGCGGAGAGGTCGGTTGGCCCGTCGCTGGCGAGCATTGGGGCGAGCACCGCAACGTCGCCCGTGCCGCTCAGCACGACAGCGTCCACGTCGGCGGAGTGGTCGAGGAGGTAGTGCTGGGCGCCGAAGGAGCCCAGCGAGTGCCCGAAGAGCGCGACTTTCAGGCCGGGGTTGTCCTCGCGGATGCGTTGGTTCACCAGGGCGTAGTCGTGCACCCAGCCCGCCCAGCCGTCGCGGCCCCAGTTGCCGTACTCGCCGTTGGCGGTGCGGCCCGAAGCGCGCTGATCAGGTGCGTACACGAGGTAACCGGCGGCGGTGAGGGCTTCCGCGAACCGGCGGTAGCGGCCCGCGTGCTCGCCGAGCCCGTGATGCAGCTGCACGGCGGCCTTCGGCTCGTCCGCCGGAGCCCAGCGGTACACCTGCAGCTCGACGCCGTCGTCGGTGGTGATGGTGATAGTGGTCTCGTCCATACACCGACGGTACTACCCCGCGCCGACGTGTGTGCGCAGACCTCACCTAACCCGATATCCACATTCGTTTGCTCAGATCGCCGATTTTGGGCCTTTTCGGCAAACGCGTGTGAATATTGGGTTAGCTTGGCGCGGAGACCCTCAGCCCAGCAGTTCCTCGGCGGCTTCGACGACGGCGTCGATGAGGGCGTCGTCGCTGGCGAGGTCGGGCGCGGCGAAAGCCACCACGCGGGCGGCGTCCTCTCGCAGCGTGCCTCCGACAAGGGCCTTCACCTTGTCCTCGGCGGCATCCTTGACCGGCGATCCCTCACCGCGCAGATGCAGCAGCCACGCCGCGACGGCGGTGACGGCCGCCGTCGGCATCTCGCCCTCGGCGCGCAGACGCTGCAAGGTCGGCACAATCCGTACCGGAATCTTCTGCGAACCGTCGGCGGCAATCTGCGCCAGCAGATGCCGGATGTTCGGGTTCTCGTAGCGCTCCGTGAGAGCCTCTGCGTACTCTTCCCACGCCACGCTGAGCCCCGGCCCGGCCTCGCGCCACCACTGCTGCACCAGCTCGCGCAGCCGCGGGTCGTTGATGCCGTCGCACACCGTCTCCAAGCCCAGAATCGGCCCGGCGTAGGCCATCAGCGAGTGCGACCCGTTCAGCATCCACAACTTGCGCTGCTCGTAGGGCTCCACGTCGTCGACGATCGTCGCCCCCGCCGACTCCCACGCAGGCCGCCCGGCCGGGAAGTCGCCCGCGATGACCCACTCGCTGAACGGCTCGGTGGGCACGGGCGACGCGTCGTGGTAGCCCTCCGACTTCTCGACGGCGGCGACTTCGTCGTCGGTAGTGGCGGGCGTGATGCGGTCGACCATGCACGTCGCGAACGAGACGTTCTCGTCGATCCACGCCGCCAGTTCCTCGTCGACGGCGAGCGCGGCGTCGCGCACGACGCGGCCGAAGGCGGCGCCGTTGTCGGGGAGGTTGTCGCACGGCAAGATGGTGATCCCGCCCAGCCCGGCGGCGCGGCGGGCAGCCAGCGCAGCAGTCACCCGCACCGGCGCTGTCGTGAGCTGCAGCCCGGCGAGCCCATCCGCCCCATCCCCGACGACGCCCCGCACCGCGGTGAGGTCTGCCGCGACGTCGTCGCGCTCGGCGTCGAGGCCGCCGTCGTCGCGGCGGCAGTAGCCGGCTTCGGTGACCGTCGAGGTCACCACCGCCAGTTCCGGAGACGTGAAGTAGCCGACGAGCGCGGCGAGGTCGTCGGCGGGATGCACGGCGGAGATGCTGGAGATCACCTCGAACGCGTCGCCGTCGGGCCCCTTCGTGATGAGCGTGTACAGCCCGTCCTGCGGGGAGAGCACCTCGGCCATGGTGGGGCGCCGGCCGGTGAATGCGGCGATGCCCCACTCGTCGGCGTCGGTGGCGTGCTCGGTGTACCAGGCCTGGTGGGCGCGCATGAAGTTGCCGAGCCCGAGGTGCACAATCTTCACCGGAGCAGCGGGGCGGCCGTGGGTGGCGCGAGTGAGGGTGGTCATGGTGTTCCTTTCCTGGAGGGTGTCGGGGGGGTGTGGGATGGGATGGTTTCGAT
>NZ_CAMYFI010000079.1 GCF_947255005.1 uncultured Tessaracoccus sp.
TTGATTTCCATGTGCGACTTATAGTTCGCTCAGTACGTGGCCCGCGCGCGCGGGCGCTCGAACCATCGTTCAGGAGAAATGTATGTCCATGTTGTCCCGCCCGCTCGCTGGGCTGACGGCTGCCGCGATTGGCATGACCGGCGCGCTCGCCACCGGAGGTGTGGCGCAGGTTGCCTCCGCGGCTCCGGTTGAATGCGCCCCGGGCAAAACCGTTCACCTGCTCTCGTTCAACGACTTCCACGGCCGCGTCGAAGGTGCCGCCAAGCTGTTCACCCCCGTCGAACAGCTGCGCAAGAGCGCCGGCGAAGACAACGTGCTCCTGGTGTCGAACGGCGACAGCATCGGCGGCTCCACCTTCGTCTCGGCAGTCTCCAACGACCAGCCCACCCTCGACGTGCTGAACGCCGCTGGCCTCGAAGTATCCGCCACCGGCAACCACGAATTCGACAAGGGCTTCGCCGACCTCGCTGGCCGCGTCGCCCCCGCGTCGAAGTTCTCCTACCTGAGCGCGAACGTCGTGAAGAAAGACACCGACGACGTGGCCTCCCCCCTCAAGGCGTACGAGGTGTTCGAGAAGGGCGGCACGACCATCGCCGTCGTCGGTGCAGTCACCGGCGATCTTCCCTCCATGGTGTCCCCGGCGGGCATCTCCGAGGTGGATGTGAAGGACCCCGTCGAGAGCGTCAACGCCATCGCGAAGCGGCTGAAGGACGGCGACCGCTCTAACGACGAGGCTGACATCGTCATCGCAAACATCCACGAGGGCAGCCCCGACACGAAAGCCGACGCGGAGACCGCGAAGTCCTCACCGAACTTCGGCAAGATGTACAACAGCCTCGACGCCTCCGTCGACGCTGTGATTAACGGCCACACCCACACGCCGTACCTGTCGACAACCGCGAAGGGTCAGCCCATCGTGCAGGCCGACGCGTACGCCAAGAACCTGGTGCAGCTCGACCTCAGCCTCGACGCCAACGGCGCGCTGTGCTCGATTACTCCCAAGAAGGTGGAGCCGGCCGCCGAGGCCGATGCTTCCCTGCCGCGCATCGACCGGATCAACACTATCGTCACCGCCGCGAAGGAAACTGCCGCGGTGAAGGGCAGCGAGGTTCTGGGCAAGACCACCGACGCCATCTCCACCCCTGGAGCCGGCGATTCGGGCACCCGCGACCAGGAGTCGCCGATGACCAACATGGTTGCCCAGATGTACTACGACCAGATGAGCAACGGTAACGACGAGTTCATCGGCATCCAGAACCCGGGCGGCACCCGCGATTCTTTCGACAAGGGCGATATCACCTACGAAGAGGCCGCGCTCGTCCTCCCGTTCGCGAACTCGTTGAACACCACTGAGATCACTGGCGCCCAGTTCATCCAGGTGCTGAACCAGCAGTGGCAGCGCGACGGCAAAGGCGAGGTGCCGAGCCGCCCCTACCTGGCGCTCGGCCTATCCAAGAACGTGACCTACACCTTCGATGAGTCGCTGCCCGAAGGCGAGCGCATCACTGGCGTGTGGATCAACGGCAAGCCAATTGACGAGAAGAAGATGTACACCGTCGGTTCGGGCTCGTTCCTCATCTCCGGCGGCGACGACTTCCACGCGTTCAAGGAGGGCAAGAACACCCGCGACACAGGCCTCGTGGACCTCACCACCTGGGTAGATTGGCTGAAGGAACAGAAGGAACTGTCGCCTGACTACACCAAACGTGGCGTTTCCGTCACCGACGTGCCGGAGAGCTTCACCCCCGGGCAGGCCGGCACCGTGAAACTGGGCGCCGCTGGTGAGGTGTACAAGGGCAACCTCGACATGCTCCTCGACGCGGACAACCCCAAGGTGTCCCCGCAGCTCGCGAACAAGACCGTGAAGGCCTTCCTCGGCGAGACGCAGATCGGTGCGGGCACCGTCGCCGACGGTGTTGCCGAGGTCGCGCTCACGTTCCCCGAGGGCACCAAGGCTGGCATGCAGACCGTGCGCTTCGTCGTCGATCCGTCGGGCACCGAGGTGCGCTACGAGGTGAACGTCGCCGCATCGGAGGGCTCCGGTGACGCTGCGGGCGACGGCTCCCCGGGTGAGGGTGAAGGCCCCAAGGACAAGGGCGACGGCTCCCAGCGGAAGCCTGGCGAAGGCCTGAGGCCCAATCTGCCTCGCACGGGTGTCTGATGCAGTAACGATCACTCAGTGACAGCGGGAGGCCCGAAGGAGCACAGTGTTCCTCCGGGCCTCCCGCTGTCTGTCTGCGCCGTGCGCGTCGGGCTTACTCGCCTACGAGCGTCGCAACGAGCACGGCCTTGATGGTGTGCATGCGGTTCTCGGCCTGATCGAACACGATGCTCGCCTCGGACTCGAACACGTCGTGCGTGACCTCGAGCCCCTCCAGCCCAAACTGCTCGTGGATGGAACGGCCGACGGCGGTCTCGAGGTCGTGGAACGCGGGCAGGCAGTGCATGAACTTCACGTCCTGGTTGCCGGTGGCTTCGAGCACGTCGCGATTGACTTGGTAGGGGCGCAGCAGGTCGATCCGCTCCGCCCACACCTCCTTGGGCTCGCCGAGGGAGACCCACACGTCGGTGTAGAGGAAGTCGACGCCCTGCACGCCGGCGGTGACGTCGTCGGTGATGGTGATCCGAGCGCCGGTCTGGGCCGCGATCTCGCGGGCGCGAGTGACCACGTCGGGGGTGTTGTGCTGCGACGGCGGCGCGACCATCCGCACATCCATGCCCATCATGGCCCCCGAGATGAGCAGGGAATTGCCGACGTTGTTGCGGGCGTCGCCGAGGAACGCGAAGGCGATGTCGCTCAGGGGTTTGGGTGAGTGCTCGCGCATGGTGAGTTGGTCGGCGAGCATCTGGGTGGGGTGCCAATCATCGGTGAGGCCGTTGTAGACGGGCACGCCGGCGTGGGCGGCGAGCGTCTCGATGTCGCGCTGTGCGGAGCCGCGGAATTCGATGCCGTCGTACCATCTGCCGAGCACGCGCGCGGTGTCGGCGGCCGACTCCTTGTGGCCGATCTGCGAGCCACCCGGGTCGAGGTAGGTGGTGTGCCCACCCTGCTCTGCCATGGCAACCTCGAAGGCGCAGCGGGTGCGCGTCGAAGTTTTCTCGAACAGCAGCGCGATGGATTTGCCGGCGAGTCGCTGCTGCTCGCGCCCGTCGCGGCGTGCTGCCTTCAGCTCGGCGGCGAGCTGCAGCAGGTGGTGCCACTCGTCGGCTGTGAAGTCGAGTTCTTTGAGAAATGATCGGCCTTGTAGCGTCATGTTCGCCAGTCTTCCAGACCCGGGAGGCCGACGAGGTAGACTTTCGCCATGCAGATCTTGGTGGTGGATGACGATCAGGCCGTCCGCGATTCCTTGGCGCGCTCGCTTTCGTACACCGGGAGCGAAGTACAGACTGCCTCGGACGGCATCGAAGCGCTCGCGAAGCTTGCTTCCTACACCCCCGACGCCATCGTGATGGACGTGATGATGCCGCGCCTCGACGGGCTTGAGGCGACGAAGATGCTGCGAAATTCCGGTAACGACGTCCCCATCCTCATCCTCACCGCTCGCGACGCCGTGGGGGACCGCGTCGACGGCCTCGACGCCGGAGCCGACGACTACATGGTCAAGCCGTTCGCCCTCGACGAGCTGCTGGCCCGACTGCGCGCATTGACCCGTCGCGCCAAACCCCACTCGGAAGCGGAGTCGAGCACACTGCAGTTTCAAGATCTGGTGCTCGACCCGCAGCACCGCGAAGTCACCCGAGCCGGGCAGCACATCTCGCTCACCCGCACGGAATTCGCGCTGCTGAACGTGTTCATGGAAAACCCCCGCAAGGTGCTCGAACGCAACACCCTCCTCAACGAGGTGTGGGGGTTCGAGTTCCCCACCACCGCCAACTCCCTCGAGGTCTACATCGGCTACCTGCGCCGCAAGACGGAGATCAACGGCTTGCCCCGACTCATCCACACCGTGCGCGGGATCGGGTACGTCCTGCGTGAAACTGCCCCGTGATCGCGAGTTGGTGGATTCAGTTTCGCCGTGAGATCGGCCGGCTCGTCTCGGGCCAGTCGTTGCAGTGGCGGCTCGCGGCGCTCACGGGGGCGTCGGTGGCGGTGTCTGTGGTGCTCGTCGGTGCCACCGGCTTCATGATTACCCGTTGGTCGCTATTCGATCAGCTCGATCGCGATCTCACCCGCACAGCCCAACAGGCGGCGAGCGTGCTCGCCTCCGACATGGACAACCTCGATACGCTCACCCCCGAGGCGCTCGGCACGTCCGGGTCGCTACTGTCGGTGGTTTCCGCTAGTGGCCGACACAGTCAGCCGGGGTCGCAAACCGTCGAGATTCCCCGAGACAACGCCGACGTCGCGATAGCCCGCCTCCAGGCAGAGACCCACGAACGCACGGTGCTCGCCGAAGGCACCGAGTATCGGGCGGTGACCGTACCGTTTTCGATCACGACCGAGCGCGCCGTCGACTATTACTCCGTCACCTACGCGCGCCCGACGGAGACCGTGCGCGACACGCTCCAGTCGCTGTGGCTCGTGATGCTCGCCACAGGCTCGCTCGGCATCCTCGCCACGACGGGAACCGCGTTCTGGGCGGCGCGCGCCGTGTTGGCTCCGGTCAGACGGTTGTCCACCGCGGTGAAGAACGTCACCCAAACCGACCAGCTGAACCCCATCCGCATCTACGGCCGCGACGACCTCGGCGAGCTCACCCAGTCGTTCAACACGATGCTGAAGTCGTTGCAGCAATCGCGCGAGCAGCAGCGCCAGCTGATCGCCGACGCTGGGCATGAACTTCGTACGCCGCTCACGTCCATGCGCACCAACGTGGAGTTGCTCGTCGCTGATGAGCATTCGGGCATGCTCCCGCCGGGCGCGAGGGGGCAGATTCTGAACGATGTCGCAGCGCAGCTCGGTGAGTTCAGCGCACTGGTGGGCGACCTCGTCGCGCTCACCCGCGACGACGGTAACCAGCGCCCGCACGAACCCGTCGTGCTCGCCGACGTGGTGCACGCCTCCGTGCAGCGCGCCCAGCGTCGTGGCCCGGGCATGGTGTTCGACGTGAACACCGACCACTCGGAGGTCATGGGCGACGCGTCGACCCTCGAACGCGCCATCACCAACTTGCTCGACAACGCCGTCAAGTTCTCCCCCAACGACGGCACGGTGCGCGTTCGGCTCGCCGACGGCGTGCTAACCGTCACCGACCAAGGCCCCGGCATCGCCGAAGAAGACCTCCCCCACATCTTCGACCGCTTCTACCGCTCCGACCGCTCACGCAACACCCCCGGCACCGGGCTCGGACTCTCCATCGTCGTGCACACCGTCGAAGCACACGGCGGCACCATCAAGGCCGCCAACCACCCGGGCGGCGGCGCCGAGTTCACACTGAAGCTCCCCCTGCTCGAAGAACCCGACGACGCCTCGGCGCCGTCCGTCGGCGAGTAGGGCCTCCCCCGCCCCCGACCATCGAGTAGGGCCGGAGGTCCGTATCGAGATGCACCGAGGAAAACTTCATAATCCGTACGCAGATTCGCTTAACCCCCCAAAATCAGAGGGTTTGGTCAATCTGCGTACGGATTTTGAAGTTTCGTGCCGGGTTTCGATACGCGAGCTGCGCTCGCTACTCAACCGCCGTTGAGGGCGGGGTCATTTATTGAGACAGTCCCCGGTGAGGAGCGTGCAGGGACGGTAGTTGTCTCGGTTGCGGAAGCTTCGGGCGATGCGACTTATCCCGGTGTCGGCGGAAGAACTCGACGCTGAAGGATCCCCAGGGGCAAATGTCTCGCGTCAACCCCCTGCTCAGATGGGGGTGCCGTCGAGGTGGAAACGGACGTCGGGCTTGCCCGGTGTGCCGAGGGTCCAGTGCTCGCCGGGCATCAGCATGTGCCACGGCATCGGCCGCCCGGCCGTGCCCCAGATCTGGTCGACGATGTTGGGGTCGAGGGCGCTCTGCGGCTGCCGGGCTGGGGGCTCCTTGTCTTGGCACCCGGTGGTGAGTGCCGGGGCACGATGGCTGAGAGTGATCGTCGGGTAGCAGGGCTTGCCGGTGAACGTTGTGCCCGATGCGCCGGCGAGGGAAAGCTGGATGCGGGGCCCATCCGATTCGAGCATGACATCGGCGACATCGTCGTCGGGGGCGAGGGTGCGTAGGAGTGCGGATGCGCGCCCCATGAGCTCCCCGGGTGTGGTGCCAGCGAGGGGCTGGATGGGCTCGCCGTCGACGTACTCGGCGACGAACTCTTCCCCGCAGCGGGTGATGACCTGTGCATGATCGTGGGGCAGAGCGACGAATATCACCACGAGGGGGCTGTCACACGTCGTTGCAGAGTGGGCTGCGCTGAACAGGGTGTCATCGACATCGCTAAACGGCACCGTGAAGCTGGCGGTGGTGGTGGCGGTGTGCGGCTCAGGAAGGGTCGCAATGTTGCCGCCGTTGGTGCGACTCACCTCGACGAGCTGGTCTCCGACGCGGAACGCCGCTCGCACGACGCGGTCAGGCTGCTCATCCACCACGACGACGCGGTGCACGGCGTCGGAACCCACATGCTGGGCCATCACCTGCAGCGTTTCACTGACCGTGGGCGATGGCTCGCCCCCGACCTGGCAGGCCGCCAGCACCAACATCGCCAGGGCAGGAAGGAAGCGTCGGACGTGGGTCATGCGGAAACTCTATCCGTGCGCTGGATCAGCCACAACGCCGACGGCAGGGCCGATCCGCACCTCACGAGCGCCATCAAAGTGGGATCGGGAACTGAAACTACTTCGGTCTTGTCGGTCCACGCCGAAGGGGCTGATCCGATGGAGGGGATCGCTCGACGAACTTCGTTGAGGAGCCCTAGAGCATCACGTGTTCCTCCCAGTCCTGAGCTACCAGGGGCCACAGCTAACCCGATATCCACACGCGTTTCTCCAGAACGCCCGAAAACGCCCATTTCAGCAAACGCGTGTGGATATCGGGTTAGCTCCCAACTCGGGGAAACTTCGGCCCGCGTTCACCCAGACCATCGGGTGGCGCAGGGTCAGTCCAGGTTGACACCCAGGCGCTCGAAGGCGTCCTGAAACACCGTCACGCCTTCCAAACCCGGAAATTTCGCGACGCGGTGGTCCAGGTTCTCGATGATCTTGCGCTGCCCTTCGAACAGCGTCCCCATCACCGCGCGCACTTCGTCATCGCCCATGATGCTCGTGCCCACTGGCTTCCACGCCTTCGTGAGGGTCAGTTTGACAAGCTGCTTCGCCCGGTCCGATTCCTCCATCTTCTTGATCGCCTGCGTGGTGTAGAAGGCGACGTGGCGAGTTTCCTGCTGCGCGATGCGCATGAGCAGCGGACTGAGCGTCGGGTGATCGGTCATCTCGGCCATCCGCCGGTACGCTGCGACGGCGGAGAGCTCGTTCGTCGCGCCCCACGACATGTGCACCGCGACGAAGTCGTCGCCAATCAAGTTAGTTGGCCACGACTGCTTCAGCGGACCCAACGCATCTTGCCACCCAAGCTTCACCCGCTTGGCCTTCACCTCGTCGTAGTCGACGATGATGCCGTGCTCACGTAACACCGCGGCCAGCGCTTCGCCGTGCCAGAATTCCTCCCGGTTCCACATCGTCATAAACCCTGCGGCTTCAGGCTTCTTCCTCGACGGTGACACCAGCAGATCTCTCAGGTAGCACGACGTGTGGTACTCCACGTCGCACATGTACCGGATGACGCGCAGCATGGATGCGTCGAGGGGTTGGCGCTTGAACGTCGTGAAGTCGAGGTCGTCGAATTGGACGGCGACGGATGTCTCGGTGAACTTTTCGAAGTCGAACGCCATGTCACTTGCCTCGGTGTTGGACTAGACGCAGGGCGCGGGTCATGGGGAGCGGATTGCCCGGCAGCAGTTTGCCGATGACCTCGTCGGAGGACCGCACGTCGAGCCTGGATTCCGGGGTGCGGAAGATGCTTCGGATGGCGCGGCGCTCGTCGGGGTCGGGCACGCCGTCGGGGCGCATGGGCACCCAGCGCCACAGGTGCAGCTGGGCGCTGCGCAGCTCCGGGGTGGAACGGCGGATGCGGGCCGCGGCTTCTTGCTGGAAGAAGTCGACGAAGTCCGCGCGTCGCAGCAATATCTGGCGGAAGACGGCGGCGACGGGTGCGTCGACGCGGGGGGTGAGCGCACGATAGGCCGCTGCCATGGCCCCTTCGTGGACGGCCATGCGGGCCATGTGGCCGGCGGACATCGGTTCGCGGACGAGCAATGTCGAGAGGCTGGCGACAGTGGGGAGCAGATAGTCGACGTAGAGGCTGTGCGCGGCGCCTACCAGCTGGAATCCCGGCATGGCCGGGCCGGGGCAGCCGTCGGCTTGGAGTACATCGGATAGAGCCTTTGCAATCCAGTATCGTTCATAGGCCCAGGTGGCGAGGAAGGCGGTGATCCGGGCCTCGCGTCCCGTCCACGACGAGAGCATGGCGCGCATGTCACCGAGTGCCGAGGCTTCGACGCGCCACAGGTACTCGAGGTCTTGATGCAAGACGGGATCCAGGCGCAACTCGCCGACGTCGACGTTGATCTTCGGTCGAGCGCGCTTTGTGTAGGCAGCGACGTCGAAATCCGTAGTGAGGACGCGCATCGACGCGTCGAAGTACAAGCGTCCGTTCCGGTACCCGGGGGGATGGTTTACGGTGGGCTGCATCGTCTGACCACTCCTTGCGCGAAGTCTGG
>NZ_CAMYFI010000080.1 GCF_947255005.1 uncultured Tessaracoccus sp.
CGATGATCAGGTCGCCTTCCCAATGCCCTGGCACGACTCGTTCGAGTGCTTCTGCTGGGCGATCCCAAATTGAGACCATCTCTGGCAGCCTGCTTCGACGCTGACCCGCTTTACGCTGCGGACGTCGCATCGTTCTCCCCGTACGGGTTAACGCTTTCAGCTCACGCTTCAACCCGCCTCTGGCTTGCAGATAGATGCTGCGATAGATCGTTTCGTGACACACCTGAAGATCCTCTCGATCAGGGAAATCCCTACGCAACCGACCCGAAATCTGCTCAGGTGAATGCTTCTTATCGAGGCCTTGCTGCACCAACAGACGCAACTCCTGGTTGTCGAGAATCTTTGACGGTTTCGGGCGACGACGCCTCTCCCACGCGATCCGATGCGCAGCCCTGGGCCGATACTGACTCGGCGCCGTCACAGAGGCCCCTACACGCCGCAGCTCACGAGAGATCGTCGATGGGCTGCGATCCAGCGCACGCGCGATCGCACGCACCCCTTTACCCTCAACCAGCAACTCCTTGATCCGGCAACGCTCCTCAAAACTCAACAGCCGTTCCAGATTCTTCCACGGCCTCGGCGCTAACCCACCACACCGAGCCGCATACTTCGCAGCCCCACGCTCAGACAACCCAACCTCGGCACCCAACAACTCATCAGTCAATCCCATCCGGCGAGCCTGCCAGAACCGCTCCACCAGCACCGGCGAAACCATCTCAAACAACACACCACGAACAGCCACAACAACACTCCCAATACAAATCAGGTGTTGCACCCCCCCCAGAACCCGCGGCGGATCAAGTGTCACCTGCCTCTGGCACCCCGTCAGGCACCTGTAACCTGTGCGGCTCAGTCGCGGATCTTGTGTCAGATGCCTGATTTGGTTGGGCAACGAAAGGGCTGCTAGAGTTCCTACTCGCGCTCCCCTTGAGTGCAACACCTGTCCGGGTGGCGGAATTGGTAGACGCGCTAGCTTGAGGTGCTAGTGGCCGCTTTAGGCTGTGGAGGTTCAAGTCCTCTCTCGGACACGACACGAAACCCCGTCTGACTAGGCAATATAGTCAGGCGGGGTTCTTCATTTGGGCCGTTCCCCCACATCTCCCCCCCACTTCCTTGTATAGGCCACAACGCCGTTCCCACGCGAACCGCCAAGATGGATCAAGTTCGTGGCTCGTCTACCCACCACCAACTTGATCTATCTTGGGGCAACTCAGTTACTCGCGTTCGTCGTCGCCGGATTTTCCCGGGCATGCCAATCTAGTGACATGTACTGGTTCCGAATCGGCAAACTCGAGGTCACCACGACGGTGTTCGTCGCGCTGGCTGCTGGCATGGGCAGCCTCGTCGCACTGTTCTCCAGATCGTTGACCGTATTCGGCGCGATGTTCTCCAGCGCTGTGATGCGCGGTGAGGTCTGGCGCCTGGTCACGTGGCCGTTCGTCGAACCATTCAGCATCTGGGCAGTCCTCACGATCTTCTTCTTTTGGTACTTCGGCAACGCCATCGAAGACCAGCTCGGCAAACAGCGCATGGCCTCGTTCCTCGTCGGCCTCTGGGTGATCGTGTCGCTCGCCTACCTAGCAGCAGACCTCCTTCTCCCCGGCAGCGCGCCGTTGGCCGGGCTGGGTCTGATCCAGCTGCTCCTCATTCTCATCTTCATCGCTGAAGCACCGAACCGGATGTTCTTCTTCCGCATCCCCGCTTGGGTGTTCGGCGCCATCATCTTGGCGCTGCAACTGCTGCCGATGATCGCCGCGGGCAACCTCGGCGCGCTAACGGGGCTCGTGCTGAGCCTCTTCGGAGCCGCTGTCTGGGCGCGACGGTTCGGGCTCTTGACGCAGTTCACCTGGCTACCCGGCCCCCAGCGACGGCGACCCCGCAGCCGCGCGAAGCTCCGCGTCGTGGAAGCGAAACCTCCGAAGCCCAGCCCAGCAGAACGCAAGCAGCAGAACGCTGAGGCCAAACTCGACGCGCTCCTCGACAAGATCAACGCTTCCGGCATGGATTCCCTGTCGAAATCAGAACTCGCTGAACTGCACAAATTGAGCAAGAACAGAAGACGGAGCTGACTCCCGACGGTCAGTCGCCCGCGGCCAGTTCGTCGTCGCGGGCCGGCAGCAACGCCAGGGCAGCGCCAATAGCGACGGCTTCCAGCACACACAACGCGACGATGAACCCGCCCCAGCCAGCTCCCGCCAGCACCAACCCGCTCGCGTATCCGACGACGGACGAGCCCGTGTAGTAGGCCAGGGTGTAGAACGACGATGCCTGCGCCGCTGACCTGTGAGCCAGCGCTGGCACCCAGCCGTTCGCTACCGCGTGTGCCGCGAAGAATCCGATGGTGAACAGCACGAGCCCGACGATAATGATCGGCAGTGACACGACGAGAGTCAACAGCGCACCGCACAGCATGACCGCCGTCGACGCAACGAGCACCCGACGTCGCCCCCACTGCGCCGCGAGTTTCCCAGCCTTCGACGACGACCAGCTGCCAAACAGATACGCGAGGAAGAGCAGCGACACCCACGCAGGAGACAGATTGAACGGCTCCTGGCCGAGGTGAAACCCCAAGTAGTTGTACATTGCGACGAAGGTGCCCATCAGCAGGAACGCTTCGGCGTAGAGCACCAGCAGGCGTCGGTCGGTGAGGGTTCCGAGGATGCGCCTGGTGATCGCCCCCATCCGGATCGGCTGCGCTACGAAATTGCGTTGCCGAGGGCACATGACGATGAAGACCACCGTGGCGAGCACCGCCATGCACGTGACTGACAGCACGCCGATGCGCCAGCCGCACAGCTCCCCCATCGGCGCTGCGATGATGCGCCCCGACAACCCACCGATGCTCGTTCCCGAAATGTATGTGGCGGAGGCGAGCGTCGCGTGTGATCGGTGGACCTCCTCCGAGAGATAGGCCATCGCGACGGCCGGGATGCCACCCAGCGCGGCGCCCTCGCAGAAGCGGATGGCCACCAGCAGCTGAAACGACGGAGCGAAGATGCTTGTCAGCGCGAATACCGTCGCGGCGATAATGGCGACGATCATGGTGTGCCTGCGCCCGAACCGGTCGGACACGGCCGACCACACCACCACCGACGACGCGAGCCCTAACGTTGCCGCAGACACCGCCAGCGCGGACTGGGCAGGGGTCACGCCCAAATCGGCCTGCACGAGCGGCAGCACGCCCTGCACCGAGTAGAGCTGCGCGAACGTCGCAATCCCGGCGCAGAACAGCGAGATGAGCACCCGACGGTAACCCTCGCTGCCCCGCTCGTAGCCGGCTGCTTCCACCGTCGCCTCCAATCTCCTCTATCAGTCATACACCCAGGCCAACCCAGCCAAGGAGATCGTTAGGGTAGCTTCACCTTGCACAGGCTTGCCTTCCCTTGCTGGCAAGGGACGATGCCAATGCATACGGTGAAATCATGACCGTGCTGGATTTACCCGAAGCACCTGCAGAGGAGTCCGCTGCGGGTGCACAGAAACTCAACTGGCTGCGAGCCGGCATCCTCGGTGCCAACGACGGCATCGTGTCGACGGCGGCCGTCGTCGTGGGCGTCGCGGGCGCGACGTCGGCGCTCGGACCGCTCATCGCTGCCGGCGTGGCAGCGGTGGCTGGCGGCGCGATTTCCATGGCCCTCGGCGAGTATGTCTCGGTGTCATCGTCATCCGACGCCCAGCGCAGCCTCATCACCAAGGAACGTCACACCCTGGCGACTAACCCTGAACGGCAGCTGCAGCATCTCGCCCGCGCGTATGAGCGCAAGGGGCTCTCTCCCGCCACCGCTGAGCGCGTCGCCCACGAGCTGAGCGCCAACGACCCCATCGCCGCCTACCTCGAAGCCGAGCACCACCTCACCGACGAAGATGTGGTGAGCCCCTGGCATGCCGCGTTCGCGTCCTTCGCTGCGTTCCTGCTCGGCGCACTGCTGCCGTTCCTCGTCGCGATTCTCGTGCCGATCCCTGCGAAGGTGCCCGCGATCTTCGCGTCGGTGCTCGTAGCCCTCGCCGCCACCGGCTACACCGGGGCGCGCCTGGGCGAGGCAGATCCCTTGCGCGCCACGGCGCGCGTCGTGCTGGGCGGCGCGCTCGCGCTCACCGCAACCTTCCTCATCGGGTGGTTGCTCGGCGCTCAGGGCGTCGTGTAAATGCTGTTCCCGACGTGTCCCCTCACCCTCCCGTTTTCGGGGCTTTGCGGGGCCGAGAGCGCCCGACAAAGATCGCGGCGACCAACGCCAGCGCCCCCGCGCACAGCACCGGAATAAACCCTTGCCACAGCACGTCGCTCAGCTGCCCAGCCGCCGCAGCTCCAATCGAAACACCCAGTGTCAGGCACATGGAGAGCATGGTCATGGAGGACGCCACCCTCGATCGCGGTGCGACTTCTTCGGCGCGGGCGAACCCTGTCACGAGCACGACGCCGATGCCGACACCCATGAAAATCGCGATGACGAGCGCCGGCCACAACGTGGGCAGCAGCGCAAACCCGACGCCAGCCAGCAGCAGCCCCACAGCGCCGAAGGCGAGGCGCATTCGCAAGGTGACGCGGTCTGGCAGCCTCGGGGTGAACACCGACGAGCAAGCGCTGCCGATGCCGACCGCTCCGTAGACGATGCCGGTGAGGTGGCTGGTGCCGCGGGCGTTGTTGACCGCTGTGAGCGCGGTCTGCGTCGCACCGAAGGTCACCCCCACGGACAGCAGCACGATCATGGGCGGCAGTAGTACACCCATGGGCAGCCGTTCGGCGGGCGCTGTGCTGGCGCGGCTCGACCCGTGGTCCCAGTCCGCCCGCGACGACCACAGATACAGGCAGAACACACCCTGCCCCACAACGATGATGCCCATGAGCACGCGAATCGCGAGGTCAGGCCCAAGCCCTGCCACTAGTGTGCTCGCCGCTACTGGCCCGATGATGAAGCTCATCTCGTCGACGGCGCCCTCGTACCCGAGCGCTTGCCGGACGAGCTGCGGATTGCCGTAGCGGCGCCCCAAATGCGACCAGCGTGAGCGCACGATCGGCCCCAGCTGCGGGTTGGCGAGCCCGCACACAGCAGCGAGCGCGAGGAGCACCGTCGAGGGAAGGTCGCCAGCCACCAACGCTGGCGTCACTGTGGCAATGGCGATGAGCCCACCCAGCTGCACCACGGTTGCCGAAGTCACCACTGGCAGCGGGCCGAAGGCGTCGACGAGGCGCCCCATGAGCGTCGCGCTGATGGCGGTGCCGAGGCCGACAGCAGCCACGGTAAGGCCGCCGAGTCGGAGGCCCAAACCGACCTGCGCGACGTACATCAGCAGCCCGAGCTGCACCATCGCCGGTGGCAGTCGCCCAATCGACGAGGTGATCAGAAACGGCCACCCGCCGTGCTGCACGAGCGAGGCATTGGAGCCCATAGTTCGATCCTCCGGGAATAGTATTCGCGCCGCAAATCCCACCTCACTTTGCGGCATGCTTCCCGTAAACGCCCACAGTCTAACCCTCTCGACGGGGCCGTACGAATTGCCGCGCGTGCTCAGCGCAAGGAGAGATCGTCGGCGTTGAACGCGGACAATACCGTGCGTTCGTCGTCGCGGTCGTCTACGGCCAGCACGTATCCGCCCCGGCTTTGCAACCGGATAGGGACCTTCGATTGCCTCGCCGTGACGTACGACGGCTCCGAAAACACCATCATGCCGTCACTGGATCTTCCAAGCGCGATACCCGACGCCGTGAGGCCAAGCGTTGACGACGCGCTGTCGTTGAGCCCTGTGAGGCAATGCGATTGGCCGGTGCGAGAGTCGAACATGAGGCTGCCCGCCCACAGTATGCCATCCTGGCCTGCCAGATCACCCGACGTCGAGCATTCTCCGGCGTAGTCGAATAGCACGGTGCCCTCTTCATCAACCACCACGAGCTTGCTACCGGGAATGCCGGTAGCCGCATAGATGCCGCCAGACAGCCGCATCCACCGCATGCTGCTTCCTCCTCCCTCGAGCACCACCGTGTTGCCGTGCTGGAGACGCATCGAACCGTCTGGGGAGATGACGGAGTACGACGCGACACCCCCTTGGACCGCGGTCAGCCACGACTGTTCTTCTCGCTCAAGAAGGTCGCTCCACGACAGCGTCTGGGGCTCCCTGTCGGGGCCGAGGAAGGTGAATGATGTCGACGGCGCGAAGGAATCCGAATATGAGAGGTAACCCACCAAGTTATTCCACGACTCCACCTTGGAGCGCTCGTCAGTGCGTTCCGGGCGGATGGTGTCGCCCTTCCCATCTTGGAGATCGAACCAGCGAATATCGCCGGAGATAGCGGCCGTCTGGGAACCAGCCGCGGTAGTGAACCACACCGCGACGATGCCGAGCACCTCATCAACACTGACCCGCGGGCGCAGGTTGTCGTCACTTCGCGGTTTGCCGACGGTGTGCTGCCACCGCTGCGCCCCGTCCCAGTCGTACTGGGTGACGACTACGTCGGCACCCTCTGCATCGGTGACGGTGGTGATGCCGTGCTTCGTCTCGGCCCAGGCGTCAGGGAGTGTTTCCACCGACACCGTGGCTTTGTCGAGGCCAATCTCATGCAGCCCAGGCACCGGCTCCACCGGGGCAATGCTACCTTGCACGGCAGTGTCAGTGCGCTGCCCCATCGGTGGCTGCGTGGGGGCTTGGCTTCCGCACGCGGTCAACCAGACGGCACAGACCAGTCCAGCGATGCGCATACCCTTACCCACGCGGAAAGGGTACCGCAGCCACGCGTCACCCCGCGTGCGCTAGGTTGATTGAAGGAGGCGGCACCAGGGATTCCTCCCCAATGTCATCGACGAAGGAGCAACCATGACCGAAGACGCTCTTGAGGCTCGTATTAACGATGCCTTCGAAGCGACACCTCGAGCAGACTTCCTGCCTGAGAAGATTCGCTCTCGGGCCGAGGAAGACCGCCCTTTGCCGATCGGCAGAAACCAGACGAACTCACAGCCAACCACGGTGCGCGACATGCTGTACCTGCTCGACGTGCAACCCGGAGATTCCGTGCTCGACGTGGGCGCAGGCTCCGGCTGGACCACCGCCCTGCTCGCTTACCTCACCGGCTCCGAGGGGTCCGTCCTCGGCCTTGAGATCGAACCCGAGCTCGTCGAAATTGGGGCGATGAACCTCGCCCGCTTCGAGCGCCCCTGGGCGGAGATTAAGCAGGCTGTAAAGGGCAAACTTGGTCATGCTGGCCGCGGCCCGTACGACCGGATTCTCGTGTCCGCGGCGGCCAGACGTATGCCACCAGAGCTATTCGCCCAGCTTGCTCCAGGCGGCATCTTGGTGATGCCGGTGGGCGGCCAGATGTGTCGCGTGGTGAAGAACGAGGCTGGCAAGCCCGAGATCACTCGGGTGGGCGAGTATCTCTTCGTCCCCCTGCGCTGAGGGGCCTTGCGCTCCGTCCCAGTTCGTCGCCCATTCCAGTCCCGTTCGCTGAAGCGAGTAGGGTGAAGCCGAGCTCGAGCAGCCGGTGTGATTCCGACGCTGTCGCGCAACCGTGAAGTCTGCAGGCGAAGCCGGACCTCGAGCCCGACCATCATGGAAAGGCTGCCACATGGCAAATATCACGATGAAGCGAGCCGCAGGGGTCGTCGTCGCGATTGCGATCCCCCAAGCGCACCGTTCAATCCCTGCCCATCTACAGGCACGCTCGCGGAGGGCGAGCACGCCTGAGCGTAACTGACCCCGTCGCCACTGCGTACGGCGCCAAGGGTTCCCCGCTGGCGGAGCCTCTAGGTTGCCTTGTCAGGGCGCACTGGTCGAAGCCATGTTGCAGCGATATTTCCTTGCCCGTCCACTCCACCCCTTCGCCTGGTGGGGCTGGGCGATTCTGCTCGCGGTGGTGGCCGCATCGAGCACCAATGTGCTCTTCCTCGGCGCGATCATCGCGGCCTTGAGCCTCGTCACGGTGTCACGACGCGGCGACAACCCATGGGCGACAGGGTTCAAGTACTACCTATTGCTGGGCGCCTTCGTGATCATCGTACGCGTCGTCTTTCGCGTGCTCCTCGGCGGTGGCGACGGCGCCACCGTGCTGTTCCGGCTTCCCTCCATCCCGCTCCCGGATTGGGTGGGCGGCATTCGTCTGCTCGGCCCGGTGTCGCTGGAGTCGCTGCTCTACGGGATCACCGACGGCATGCGTCTCGCCACCATCATCATCGCTGTGGGTGCTGCAAATTCCCTCGTCAATCCCAAGCGCCTACTCGCGGCGTTCCCCTCCGCCCTGTACGAGCTGGGGACGATCCTCATCGTCGCGTTCAGCGCCCTTCCGCAGCTCGGT
>NZ_CAMYFI010000081.1 GCF_947255005.1 uncultured Tessaracoccus sp.
AGATCTTCGAGGGGCTGAAGGCCTACCGCCACGCCGATGGCTCCGTTTGGCTGTTCCGCCCCGACGCGAACGCCGCCCGGTTCGCCCGCTCCGCCAAGCGCTTGGGTATGCCCGTCTTCCCGGAGCAGGACTTCGTCGACGGCATCCGCCAGCTCGTTGAACTCGAACAGGATTGGGTGCCAGACCCCGCCGGCGAGCAGGCCCTCTACATCCGCCCATTCATGGTGGCCTCCGAGCCCTACCTGGGTGTGCGACCCGCCTCTGGCTACACCTTCTGCGTGCTCGCCTCCCCCGTCGGCGCGTACTACGACGAACCCGTCACCCTCTGGCTGACCCCCAACTACACCCGCGCCGCCCCCGGCGGAACCGGCGCCGCGAAGTGCGGCGGCAACTACGCCGCGTCGCTGGAAGCCGCCATGGAGGCCGAAGAACACGGCTGCGGTCAGGTGCTGTGGACCGACGGTGCCGAGCGCAAGTACATCGAGGAGTGCGGCACCATGAACTTCATGTTCATCACCGCCGATGGCACCCTCGTGACGCCGGAACTTACCGGCTCCATTCTCCCCGGCATCACCCGCGACTCCATCCTCAAGCTCGCCCCACGCCACGGCCTCACCCCGGTCGAGCGGCGAGTCACCGTCGAGGAACTCTTCGACGGTGTGCGCTCCGGCGAGATTGTCGAGGCCTTCGCGTGTGGGACGGCCGCCGTGGTGACGCCCATCGTCGGCTTCAAGGCCCCGGGCGACGTGCACCACGTGGTGGCCGACGGCACCCCCGGCGCCAAGACCGCCGAGATTCGTGCGGCGCTGGTGGACATTCAGTACGGTCGTGCTGAAGACCCATTCGGGTGGACGCAGCGCGTCGCCTGAGCCACCTGATCCCGACGAGCCCCGCCCGAGGACGGAGCACGGATGAGTAATCAGTATCACCGGGGGCCGATGGGCCCCGCCGACCCGCAGCCCGGACCGCCGCGGATGTTGCACCCTGGCACGGGCCGATCGAAGACAGCGCCGGCCTCCCTCCTGCGGATCTTGGGTGTCCTGGCGCTCACGATCGGCATGGTGCTCCTCATCTTCGGAGTGTTGAACCTCGTGCGTCACATTTCCGACGACGTGCATTCGCAGCGCTTCTCGGGGTCGGTGAGCGTCGTGCTGGCGGGTGGGGAGGAACGCACCGTGTGGGTGGAAGGGCTGCCCTCCGACAACGACGACGAGTACCCGCCGGTGGACACGTGCCGAGTGCTCGGACCCGACCAGCAACCCGTGACGCTGTCAGCACAGCCTCGCTCGAAGACGACCCTCAACGGCGTGACCTCACGCACCGTCGGCACGTTCCGAGCCGAGCCTGCTGGGGGTGAGTACACCGTCGAGTGCCCTGGTCAGGAGGGCAAGCTCAGCGATCCGCCAGAAGTTGGAAGGCTGGTGGCCGCCGTCTTCGCCTGCGTCGGCGGGTTTCTGCTGATCCTCTGGGGCGTGTTCACACTCCTGCGCCGAAGGAGGCGTTCACGTTGACGGGCAACCAGGCATTGCGCGACTGGGCGCACTCCAGATGCTGAAAATGGGCCATACACGGCGAAAATATGCATCTGTTGTGCGCTCAGTCGCGCAAACGCGACATGCCCTGAACCGCTCGCGTGCGACAGTGGTATTCACCATGACACTGCTGCACGCAAGGTGAGAGGGACCCAATGAGCAATTCGAACAACCCTCAGCGGTCTGCGCCGCCGCCGCACGAATCGGTCAAACTCAAGAAACCAGGCACGGGCCTGATGATCTTCGGCGGCTTGCTGATTGTGGTGGCCCTTATCCTCGGCGTTGTGGGGTTCGTGGGCGGCCTCACCTTCGCGATCCCCAAATCCGACGAAGTGCAGCGCATCGACGGTTCCCTCAAGGTACAGCTCGCGGCTGGCGAGAAACGAACGGTGTGGAGGCCTGAGGGCTCCAACGTGCAGTGCCGCGCACTCGACGCGGCGGGCGAGGTTGTTGAGTTCGAGGGCTTGGCGTCAACGAACTTTGAGAACGATAAGGGCGCGTTCGTCTCGATCGGCAACATCTCTGGCGAAGGAGAGTTCACTATCGAGTGCACCAACGGGGTGGGCGCTATCTCGCCACCGCTGGGCCTGTTGGCACTGTTCGGCGGGCTGGGCGCCTTCTTCCTGGGCATGTTCATCGGGTTCGCAGGCGGCACACTCTTCCTGGTGGGGCTCATCATCTCCCTGGTTCGGAAGTAGCGGGCGCGAGAGCCCACCCGTGTTTCCCTCATCAAACCAGTTCTGCACCGATGACCGCGTAGGCTGCTTCTATTCTGGAGAGAGAAAGAGACGTGACGCAGCAGGGCTGGCAACCACCGAGACCGAACGGCCCACAGGGCTATCCCGGTGGGGGATACCCTCCGAACGGGTTCCCGCCGTCGCAGTTTCCTTATCCTGCGCCGCCACCGCCGCAGAAGCGTGGTGCGTTCCGGGTGATGATCGTCGTCCTTGCGGTGCTGCTCATCATTCTCATCGCCGTGGTCACGGTGGGAGTGGTGAAGCACCTCAACAGCTCCGACGGTTCCCCCGCCGGCGGGTCCTCTGCTGGCGGCTCATCCAAGGGCGGAGGGAGCGGCGATGACGCCCTTAAGGTTCCCTTCACCGCCCAGTTCAACTCGTGGCTGAGCGATGCCTACGCCTCAGGCATGGGCTCCGACTGGAAGGTCGACGGGCAGCCCGTGGGCACATCTTCCGACCGCTCCAAGATCGTCATTTCGAAGCGCAGGGAGCAGCAGCGCAGCTCCGACGGGCAGTGGACGTTTGTAGCTCACAGCACCATCTACGACGTGCTCACCGGAAAACCAGTGCATGAGTTCACCGACATGGACTGCTACGAATCCCTGCCAGCCATCGACGGTAAACTCACCTGCATCCGGCTGCTGCCACCGGGCAGTGCCCACAAGGAAGCGGTGGGGCAGCTCGACATCGCGTCAGGAAAGTTCACCGCGTTCTACGCCGCCGACTTCGCTATTAGTGCCGTGCGTGTGATTGGTATCCGCGATAACCGCATCTATGCCCACACGCAGTCCGAGTTGGGCTACTACTTCATCGTGTTTGATGCCAACAGCACGCCCGAAACCAACACCGTCATTTGGCAGAGCGACAAGATTCCGGACACGGTGTCGCCCTGCGTGTTGCTCGGAGACTACATCGGTTGTCAGGATAAGCAGCATCTTTCAGTGTTCTCTGCCAAAGATGGGAGCCCAGGGATCGTCGTGGATGACCCGAGGGCCGTGCATGTCGTCTGGACTGACGAGGCCGTGATTTGGGGAGGGCACTACGACGAGGAGTTCACTGTCTCGTACTACGACGGCAAGACTGACGTGACGAAGGATTTCCCCTACAAGAACTTCAGCCACGAGGACATGGTGCTGTTGAAGGACGAAATGCCGGACCTAGCGCGCCTCGAGGAGGTGGACGCCGAAGGCAACGAAGTGGTGCGCCGCGCCTTCCGAGTAATCGGCCCTGACGCGAAGCAAATCGTGGCCACCGGAGCTGAACTGCAAATGAGTATCGGCGACACGATTCTGAGCAGCACCACGGGCAAGGTGATGCTCCTTGACCTGGGGCGAACCAGCACATGGCAACTCGTCCTCCCAGATGGTACGCAGGTAGGAACCGTGGGGACTGAGAACGGACTCGTTAAGCTCGTTGACGGAATCGTGGTGGAGGTTAGTTTCGGAGATCAGACGACGGTGGTGCACCCTCCCGCCAAGTAGCTCCGAGCGGCGCGGCGAGCCCCCGAGGTGGCTGCGGAGATCTTCCACGCTATTGCGTGACGAACGCGTCCTTCATCTCCTCGGGCCCCCAGGCGAGTACCTGCACGCCCGCGTCTGCCTCGAGACGAACGGCCATGCCCCGCCCCACCCAGACGGTGACTCTGCCGGAGTTGGCATATCGCTTGTAACCCGCCTCAGCGGCACTTGTCTCGACGGCGCTCCTCACGGCCGCGGGGTCGTCGTCGGCCATCGCGAGCAACGCTTCCGTGCTCGCCGTGACGAGCGCGTCAGCTGGCACCCGCACGCCTTCGGGCACGAGCACCGATTGGCTGCCGACGGTGATGGTGTCGAGTTCGATCGCGGAGGCGAAGTCTTCATTCCATGCCCTCGACGGGTGCGGCAGCGACGCCTGAGGATGCGACGGGGCAAGGCTCACCGCGGCGCTGGGCGCACCGCACGCGACGAGCGCCGCGCAGCAGCACCCCGCGAAGATCGGACGCACCAGTCGCACCATGCAGCCAGTGTAGGCAGCCGGCCGAAGCGTCCCGGAGCAGGCAGACTCCCCGCGGCGTCAGGGCAGCGAACCGTTACAGCTCAAGCCCGGCGAACAAATCGTCGTGCGGAATCTCCGACGGTGGGAAGGGCACCCCGGATGCGTAGACGTACGCTTCTCCGGCGCCATCCAGCTGGTTGACCATCCCGTGGAAGCGCCAGAACACGTCGTCCATATTCACCTGGCTCGGGTGCGAACCGAGTGCCTTGCGGGTGACGTCGTACAACTCGCCGATGGGCACCACGCAGACGATGTCGCGCTCGGGCGGGCCGAACGACTCCGGGTCACGCTGGGCGCCGTCGAAGAGGTCAGGGAACTCCTTCTTGGCCAGCGGATACGCCTTCTTCCACGTCATGGTGTTGTGGACGCTCCACACCATCCGCGACACCGTCCACGGCTCGCCCAGATCGGGGCGATGCGACGGGGTACCCGCCAGCGCGACGGCGTACGTCGCCACTCGATGGGCCTGGATGTGGTCTGGGTGACCGTAGCCGCCGAACGGGTTGTAGGTGGAGACCACCTGGGGCTTGCGATCACGAATGATTTCGACGAGGAAGTTCGCCGCTTCGAGCAAATCCGCATGCCAGAAGGCGTTGCTGGGGGAGATGTCGGGCACGATGACGGTGCCGTCGGGGGAGCGGTCCATGCCGGTGTCGTGGTAGCGGCCGGCGCCGCCGAGGAACACCTGGTCGGTGAGCCCCATGTGCGCCATCGCCTGCCCGAGCTCGGCGATGCGGTGCTCGCCCAGCTCGGCTTCGGAGAGATGCTCGAGTTCGGGCACCAAGATCTCGCCGCGCTCGCCCAACGTGCAGGTCACCAGCGTGACCTGATCACCAGCGGCGCAGTAGCGCGCGATGGTGGCAGCAGACTGGCTGGACTCGTCGTCGGGGTGCGCATGCACGAGAAGTAGGCGTCGATTCACGCATCGAATCATAGGCGTGTCGGGGGCGCACCATCCAACCTCGTTCAAGTATTTGAGAAAGGCCGCGCCACCCTATTGCGCGACGTTCGCCTTCAGCTTGCGAGGTTGAACGTTTGGTTACCAACAGCCACGCCGGGCGTCGCCAACGAGCGGGTTGCGACAACTTGAGGCAATATGTTGAGTATGAACATTGTTCCTCTCGAACAGGATGCCTGGGCCGAGGCCACCTGGCCGCTCGGCGCTCACCCCCACGCCGACGGGGTCACCTTCGCGGTGCACGCCCCCGACGCCACCCGCATCCTCCTCGCGATCTTCGACGCCGCGATCGGTGCAGACCCACTCGCCACCTACGACCTTGTCAAGTGCAGCGACGGCGTATGGCGCGGCAAACTGCAGGGCCTCGATCTCGGTACCTTCTACGGGTTCCGCGCCTGGGGCCCGAACTGGCCGTCGGTGGAGGGCTGGGCGCCTGGCACGTCGGAGGGATTCATCGCCGACCTGGACGAGAAGGGCAACCGCTTCAACCCCAACAAGCTGCTATTTGACCCGTACGCTCGCGAGATCACGCACTCGGTGTACGCGGACGAGATCGCCGATCTCGGATACGACGACGGCATGTTCGGCACGGGTGCCGACGACTACCACGGTGCGCCGCGTCGGGAATGGGACACCGCGAAGTTCGCACCGAAGGGCGTCATCGTCGCGGAGCCTCCCGCGGTCAGCCGCAAGCCGCGCCTGCCGGAGGAGGACGCGCAGATTTACGAGGTGCAGGTGGAGCAGCTCTCCGGCCACGAATCGACGGGGCGCCTGCGCGAACTGCTCGCCGACCAGCCAGGCTTCGAGGACGTCGTCGACATCCCCGAGGAGTACCGCGGCACCTACAAGGGCGCCGGCATGATGGCCCCGTACCTCAAGGGCCTCGGCATCACGACGGTGGAGCTTCTGCCCATCCACGAGACGAATCACTCCGAATCGCGGCGCGAGGGGAAGTCGAACTCGTGGGGATACATGACGCTCGGCTTCTTCGCGCCCAACCGCCGGTACTCGTCGGATCAGACCCCCGGCGGCCCCACGCGCGAGTTCCGCGAAATGGTGGACGCCTTCCACGAACACGGCATCGAGGTGTACCTCGACGTGGTGTACAACCACACCGCCGAGGGTGGCAACTGGTCTGGGGATGTGAACACGACGGGGTTCACGTCGCTAGGTGGTTTCGCGTGTAGCGAGTACTACTCCATGACGAACGACCTGCGGCTCGTCGACGGCGCCACCGGCACGTCGAACCAGCTCAACTACTCGTCGCAATCCGCGATTGACTTGGTGCTGGACTCGCTGCAGTACTGGACGGTCGACATGCACGTCGACGGGTTCCGCTTCGATCTCGCGACGGTGCTCGGCCGCAAACCCGCCGACGCCGACCCGGAGGATTGGGGCGCCCAGAAGCGCTTCTTCACCGACCACCCGCTGCTCACCCAAATCGCCGACTTCGCGGAGCGCGAGCAGATCGAAGTGATCGCCGAGGCGTGGGACCTGTGGGGCTACGAGGTGGGCAACTTCCCGCGCGGCTGGGGCGAGTGGAACGGGCGCTACCGCGACGCCATCCGTCGCTTCACGAAGGGCGACGGCAACAACCGCGAGTTCCTCGAGATGGTGAATGGCGATTACCACCACTTCCAAGACAACGGTGGCGCGCAGAAGTCGGTGAACTTCATCACCGCCCACGACGGCTTCAACATGGCCGACCTTGTGAGCTACCAGGAGAAGCAAAATCACTGGGACTACCCGTTTGGCCCCTCCGATGGCGGCTCCGACAACAACCTTTCATGGGATTCCGGCGGCTCGCACACGCTGCGCCGCCAGCGCCTGCGCAACCTTTGGACCATCCTGCTGTTCTCACGCGGCGTGCCGATGGTGGTGGCCGGCGACGAGTTCGGGCGCACCCAAAACGGCAACAACAACCCGTGGGCGCTGCATTCGCCGGCCATGTGGAACAACTACGCCATGATCCCGACGAACAAGCCCCAGCAGGTACCGCTCGGCCATGGGTTCGACGTCGGTTACCACGACAACCTGGGCGAATTCCAGACTGAGGAGAACATCAACGGCCTCTTCCGGTTCGCGCAGTTCCTGCTGGGCGTGCGTAAGCGCCACCAGGCGCTGCGCCAGCGTAACTGGGGCAACTTTGAGGTGGACGACGGCGACGTCACCTACCTCTGGCGCTCACCCGACGGCGGGAAGCCCGAGGATTCCGCCCGCGCCGTCGCACTCGGCATCAACGCCCCGGAAGAAGACTTCTACGTGATGGTCAACATGGACAGCCACACCGTCGACTTCCAGGTGCCGAAGGCCCGCGACGGGTGGCAGTGGCGGCGGCTCATCGATACCTCGCTGCAGTACGAGCCGCAGTGGAACTTCTGGCAGGAAGGCACCGGCGACATCGTCGTCGGGGGTCAAGCGCTGCCGGCGTGGTCCGTCGCGGTGTGGCACGAGACGCAGAAGGACGCGCCAGGCACGCAGAGCTGAGGCAAGAGCCGTCTTCGCCGAAGGCGATTGGCCTTAGGGCGCGGCGGAGTCGTTGCCGGTGGTTTCGAGACGTTCGATCCATTTCTCGTCGAGCCGGCTGAATGGTGCTTGTTCTTCTTCTGGGATGCCTGGTTGGAGGTCGCCGTAGTGGAAGTCTGCGGTGAAGTCTTGGTCTTCGGGCCGGAACCGTAGGATCATGCGGGTGGGTAGCTCGTCTGGTTGGGATTCCTCGTAGAGCCCGAACCAGCAGTCGATTTGTTGGTCGTAGAAGGCTCGGAGGGTGTCTTCGTCGTAGTCGAAGTTGTCGAGTACTTCGTCGATTTTGTGGGTTTCGTAGAGTTTGCCGTTGATCCGGTAGATGGTTGTGGTTGCGGCGGATTTGGTGCCGTTGGAGACGATGTGCAGCCAGAGCATCTCGATTTGGGGTGAGTTGTTGGCGTAGTCGTAGGCGTCCCAGATGAAGTGGGGCGCGTATTCTTCGAAGGCGTCTTGGAAACTCATGGTGTGGTTGGTG
>NZ_CAMYFI010000082.1 GCF_947255005.1 uncultured Tessaracoccus sp.
CGGTGAGCTGCTCGTGCAGCTCAGCGGTGGCGGCAACGACGGCGCCGCCCACCACGTCGGAATGTCCGGCGATGAACTTCGTCGTCGAGTGCGCGACGGCGTCGGCGCCGAAGTGGAGGGGCTGCTGCAATAGGGGGGTGCAGAAGGTGTTGTCGACGACGACACTCGCCCCCGCGGCGTGCCCGAGCTCGGTGACGTGTTTGATGTCGGTGATCCGCAGGAGCGGGTTCGACGGCGTCTCGATCCAGACGAGATCGGCCGGCGTCGATAGCGCCGCCGCGGCGGCGTCGAGATCGGTGAGATTCACATAATCGACGGTGACCCTCCCGCGTTCTGCCCACCAGGTGAGGAGCCGCCAGGTGCCGCCATACGCGTCGTGCGGGGCGACGACACGCCCGCCTACTGGAACCAGCGTCTCGATGGCGAGCACGACGGCGGCCATGCCGCTCGCGACGGGCACCGCGCCCGCGCCGCCTTCGAGGCTCGTGAGCGCGTGAGCGAGCACGTCGCGGGTGGGGTTGGCGGCTCGCGAGTAGTCGTGTTCGCGGGGTTCGCCAATGTCGTTGAACACGTAGTTCGTGGACAGGTAGATCGGCGGCACCACCGCGCCCCGCCCGGTGTCGGTGTCGAGTCCAGCCTGCGCGGCGCTCGTCCAAGATCCAAGTTCAGCCATCGGTTCCTCCTTCGCCCCAACGTAGCCGTTTCTTGCAGCGTGGGCGCGAGCTGTCCACCCAGTAATGTGGTGCCGTGGAGTGGTGCCGAGTGAGCTACACACTGCATAGTGTTGACGTGCAGAACAACAACGTGAAGTGCGGCCCGTGCAAGATATGAGCGAGGGAAGAGTGAGCGAAGCGCAGCAAGCGTGGAAGATGCTGAGCGAGTCCGCCGTGGCGGCGCGGCTCGGTGGGATCACGAGTGAGTCGAGCGACGTCGCCGACAATTCCGATATCACCGAAGGCCGGATCAATCCCCACGCTAGCGGGCGCACCGCAGGTCAGCGGGGCGGGTCAGGCCCGATGCCGCCGATGATGATGGGCGGCGCAGGCGCCGCGGGTGGCGCGCAAGCGGGTGCGGCCCATACCAGCGCGGCCCAGTCTGGGCTGGGCAATCTTCCGAGTGGACTTGGCGCGACAGTGCCCGCCGGCGCAAGCGGCGTCGGGGCCGGTGTTGGAGGGCCGGGCAGCCTCGCAGCTGGTGCGCACGGCGCGTCTGGCAGTGTGATGGCTGCGGGAGGCGCGAACCCCGACGCAACCCTGTCGGGAATGTATTCCGGCACCGGAGCGTCCGAGGGTACAGCGGGCGGTAACTTCGTCGTCGGCACACACGGCGCGGAAGGCCAGCGCGTTGACGGGTACACCGTCGAGCCGGAACACCTGCGGCGTGCAGCCACGGGGTGGCAGGCGATCGCGCAGATGATGGGCGAGGCGGATCAGGCGATGCAGATTCCCCACGACCTCGGATTCGCGAACGTGGCGCAGGGCCCGACGAACGAGCTGTCGCTGCTCACCAAGTACTATGCGCAGCAAGCCAGCAACGAGTTCATCGCCATTGATCGAAGGCTGCACGGCGCGGCTAGTGAGTACGACGAGCGTGAACTGAGCAACGCTCGCCTAGCCGGCGAAGTTGGAAGGATGTCGAAATGACTGTACTTCTCGAAATGATCCCGGAAGCTTTGCAAGACCTGTTCGGCAAGCGCGGCGGCGGTATCACGGAGATGGCGGAAGGTGTATCGAAGTCGCTGCGCTCCTACATGAGCGAGCGGCGCATCACTGGGGCGGAGCTCGCTTCCGATTCGTACCGCCGCATCATGGAGCGGCTCGAACAGCTGGAACAGCGAGTGCAAGCGGACTGGGAAGCCGACGGTAGAGACATCACCGACGGCGTCTGGTGGTGGTTGAAGAAGCTCCGCACCTTCGGCGGCGCGGCGCTTTCCTTCGAAAGCAGAGTGCGCAACCTGAGGCGCCATCTCGACAACACATTGGCCGATATTCGGGAGAAGATTGAGTCTCAAGCCGAGCCGCGGCTGCCCGTGCCCGACCAGCTCGACAAGACGTCGGAATTGTGGCGTCAGGCCAGCGTGCGCGTTGAGGAAGTCAACAAGCAGGTGCTGACGCTGGGCAAGGTGATGGGCTGGGGCGGGGCCGCGTCGTCCACCTACGGCAATATGGTGGAGGTGCAGATCGAAGCCAGCAAGGAGTTTCAGCATCTGCCTCGCGTGATGTCGGATTCCTACGCCATGTACCGCGACCTCAACAAGGCCGTGTTGTGCGCCGCCGAGCGTGCCCTGCGGTTCGCGATGGTGCAGGCCGACCAGGTCGATGCCGCACTGGATGATCCGCTCGTGCGGCTCTTACGTGGCATGTACCCACTCAGCAACAACTGGCGAGCGATCCTCGACGACCTCAGCGCAGAGCTGGATTCGGTGTTCTCAGTGTCCGACTCGGGCTCCAACTCGGTGGGCTCCCAGCTCGATTCGGTGCGCAGTTCCCTCACGGTCACGCAGAAGGGGTGGCCGTCCGGTCTGGGTATGGCAGGCACGCGCGCTGGCAACACGTCTACCCACATCAGCGCGCACGCGTCGACGGAGTCCGCCAGGGCTCGGTATCGGGTGCCGAAGTTCGGGTTGAACTGATGAGCACCGGCCCGCTCGGGTACGAAGACGACGAATACGACGACGATCTTCTCGCGCCCACACTGGGCGGGGTGAGCGGCGATGGGCCCCAGGAAGCGGAGCATTCCGACGATGTGCCCGCCGCGGACTTCGCCGGTGGGGAGCCGGACGAGGGCGAGGGCGCGGAGGATGCCACGAGGGATTCAAAGCGCACGGTGTGGTTGCGCTACGACGGCGACCAGCTCGTCGGAGTGCGGGTGAACTCAAATTGGACGTCGAAGCTGCGCACGATCGAGGAGCTGGAGGTGGCGTTTCAGGAGGCCTTCGCTGCGGCGATGCTCACGTTGGCGGATGTCGAGGTTGGGCAGGAGGACCTCTCGGAGCTCGAGTTTCCCGATCTGCCCGATTTCGGACCGGAGTCACTCGAGGCGTATCTGCGCATGATGGACGATCACGAGGCGGCGTGGAAGGCCGCGATCGACCGCGCCGCGAAGGTGGAGCAGAAGCCGCAGCCCATTCAAGGGAAGGCCAAGGGCGTCACCGTGACGCTGAGCCCTGGCGGCATGCCGGCGACGGCGGAGTTCGACAGGAAGTGGATACTGAACGCGCAGCCCGGCCAGATCGCGAATCAGGTGCTCAAAGCCGCAACGCGCGCGCAAGCCATGTATGTGCCGCCTAAGCATCCGATGGCTGACGAACTCGCCCAGTTCGAGCGGGAACGTCGCGTGCTCCAGGCCGGATTCCACGCGCTATTGAACCAGCCGAGGTGAGTTGGGGCCGGACCGCAGAACGCCTCTCGGCGCGTGGCCGCTCGCAGCGGCAAATGTTGGAGCCCGGGGTTACCGCGGCCCAGCCGCCACCACTGTAGTACCTCATCACGTTTGGCCCAAGTGAGTGCGAAACGCGACTGTGCGCACTCCAGAGGCGGATTTCGGGCGGAACTGGGCCGTTTTGCTCAACTGGCGTGCGCTCAGTCGCGCACGGCGGTTGGTCTCCCCTACGCGAGCCGTCCTTGTACCCAGAGTTTGGCCGCGTGTTCCAGCTCCGTTGCCAAGGAGGTGAAGCGTTCGGCCGTGCGACGTTCATCGTCGCGCCCGAGCTCTTCCGCCCCCGCGGCCTCGATGCGAGCAAAGGCGGCGGCCCTGTAGAGCGCGACGGCGAAGTCACCGGCGAACGCGCCTCGAAAGATGGTGTTCGCGAGCTCAACCACTTCGTCGGGCGAGGGCGCTTCCGGGGCGCCGGCGACGACGACGTCGCGCTCGGAGGCGGCTGTGATCCCCTGACGGAATCGCAGCCCGGCCAGCCGAGCGTCGGCAGCAACGACGTGCCGAAGCAGGTAGAGCCGCCACAACGCACCAGGCAAGGTGTCGGGCGCGGAATCCGACCAGAGCTCAGCCACGTCGTCGACCCCATGCTCTTGCGCATAGTCGACGATGCGCCCAGCCAGCGCCGGATCACTCGAGGCACGCACGCGGTGCAGGAAGGCTGCCGCGGAATCGTGCGCCAACGATTCCGACGGGTCATTCGAGGGCATAAGCACCTCGAGGAAGTCGCCGGGGCGTCGAACTGGTTTGTGAAACTCTCGCACGACTTCGATCCTAGGCGGCCGAGGTCAACGCGATGTCGGCGCCCCCGGTGCTGCCAGGCTCGCCGCTCACTATCGCGCGAACACGACGCGAGGGCCCCGGCGTGCCGGGACCCTCGCGAATGGTGGTGTGTCAGGAGATGCGCAGTTCAGTTTCGTTGCTGAACACGTGCACCTGGGCCGGGTCAGCCTTCAGACGGACCACTTCGCCCTTCGCAGGCGCAGTGCGTGCGCCGACGCGGGCGACGATCTGCTGCGCGGTGAGCTTCTCCTCGGTGGAGAGGCCGGCAACCGTGCCGTACAGGTACGAGTCGGCGCCAAGCTCTTCCACGACGGCGACGTCGAGGCCGATACCGTCGTTGTCGGTGGATACGTGGAACGCCTCGGGGCGAACGCCGATGGTCAGGGTCTCCTCACCCTCGGCCTTGGCGAGCACCTCGCGCGGCACGCGGACGGTGTAGTCGCCCACCTGGACGCCGTCCTCGACGCGCTTGCCCTTCATGAGGTTCATCGCAGGCGAGCCGATGAAGCCAGCGACGAACAGGTTCACCGGGGTGTCGTAGAGCTCGAGCGGCGAAGCAACCTGCTGGAGGAGACCGTCGCGCATCACTGCTACGCGGTCGCCCATCGTCATGGCCTCGACCTGGTCGTGGGTGACGTACACCGTCGTGACACCCAGGCGCTGCTGCAGCGCAGCGATCTGGGTACGGGTGGAGACGCGGAGCTTGGCGTCGAGGTTCGACAGCGGCTCATCCATGAGGAACACCTGGGGCTCACGCACGATGGCGCGGCCCATGGCCACGCGCTGACGCTGACCACCGGAGAGGGCCTTCGGCTTGCGGTTGAGGAAGTCTTCGAGGCCCAGCAGCTCTGCGGCCTTCTTGACGCGCTCCTCGCGCTCAGCCTTCGACTTGCCCTGCATCTTGAGCGCGAAGCCCATGTTGTCGGCGACCGTCATGTGCGGGTAAAGGGCGTAGTTCTGGAACACCATCGCGATGTCGCGGTCCTTCGGCGGCAGGTCGGTGACGTCGCGGTCGCCGATGAAGATGCTGCCCTCGGTAACCTCTTCGAGGCCAGCGAGCATGCGCAGCGAGGTGGATTTACCACAACCGGACGGGCCGACGAGGACCATGAACTCGCCGTCCTCGATGTCGAGGTTCAGCTTGTCGACGGCGTTGCGGTCGGCGCCGGGGTAGCGGCGAGATGCTTCACGAAAACTTACAGTGGCCATGCCACAATCCTTTCCACGGGCAGGTACGTGCCCGACGATCCGTAGTGGAGTAACGGGTTTTCCGTAGAACGTGACTCTACACGCCCCCTCGTTCGTAGTTGAAGGGGGTGGGGTTACTTTTCCTGTCACGATGTTGTAACGGGCTGAACCAGGTCTGGCAAGCACTTGCGCGACGAGGCGCCGTCGGGATTGGGCCGCCCGGGCACCTGTAACCTGTGCGGCTCTGTTCCGGATCACGTGTCACCTGCCTCCCGACGGCGCCTCGTCGCCGCTAGGCGGGTGACACTTGATCCGCTCAGTTGCCGCACAGGTTGCACCAGCTTGAGCTGGGTGGGGCTGCTTGAGGCCGGGGCTCTGGCAGCGCCGCGCGTGCCGGGGAAGCGCCGTGGATGCCGGGTGGAACGAGCGACGGGTAACCTGCCGACGCGGTACCATGCAGCCCGTGAGCCACGACGACGCCCCGACCGCCGCCCCAAACGACCAACCGTCCGAAGAGACCCAGGAAGAACCCTGGTGGGCCGACGAGAGCATGCCGTGGAAGCGCGAACCTCAAAAGGCCGACTACTGGTGCCTGGGCTGGTTCGGGTTCGTCGGCATCTTCTCGCTCGTGCTGATCCCCGTGCGCGCGTGGATGCTCCCCAACGCGCCGGAATGGTTCGCCATGCTCACCGGGAGCCGCACCGCCGTCGCCGTCACGGGCGCGTTCGCTGGCGAGGGCAGGCTCGAACACTGGGCGGTGGTCCTCATCATCGCATCCATTCTGAGCCTGAAATTCGACTGGATCTACTGGTGGGCCGGCAAGCTGTGGGGGCGCGGAATGATCGAAGTGTGGGCAGGGCAGTCCAAACGCGCCGCGAAGAGCTACGCCCGCGCCGAGCGATGGGCCGAAAAGCTGGGTGCGCTGGGGTTCGTCGTCGCGTATGTTCCCATTCCACTACCTCTGATGCAGGTGGTGTTCGTGATCGCCGGCGCGACGAACATGAACATCAAGCGCTTCCTCATCTACGACTACATCGCCAGCACCATGTGGCTGGTGCTCTACTTCTGGTTGGGTTGGCGGTTCGGTGAACCGATCGTCGGGGTGCTCGACTGGTACGCCAAAATCTCGCTGTACGTGGCGCTGGGCCTGATCGTGGTGATCGTGGTGTCGTCCATCCTCTCGAGCAAGAAGAAGGCGGCCGCGAAGACGGCTGACAACCGCTGACCTCAGCCGCGCGCCGGTGAGAACAGTGCCACGAGGAACTGCGACTCGTCGGTGAAGGGGCGCAAATCCCACGACGAAAACGCGGCGTAGGCCTCCAGCCCGGCGGTGTCTGCGTCGGACATGAATTCTCCGAACTCGTAGCCGCGGCCTGCGCCGAAGCCGATGATCGCGCGACCGTCGTGCGCGAGATGTTCCCGGAAGCGATGAAGCACGTCGACGCGGGTTGAGTCGGCGAGGAAGCCCATCACGTTGCCGGCGCAGACGATCATGTCGAAAGGTTCCGCGATGCCCTCGGCCGGTAGGTCCATCTCGGCAAGATCACCGACGACGTACGTCGGCCCGGGATGGTCTTGCTCAGCCGCGGCGATCAGTGCTGGGTCGACGTCGATGCCGACGACGGTATGGCCAAGTCCGTGCAGAAACCCGTCGAGGCGACCCGGGCCGCAGCCCGCGTCGAGGATGCGCGCCCCGCGCTCGCACATGGCGTCGACGGTGCGCGCTTCGCCGTAGAGATCGTTGCCCTGCGCCTCCATAGCACGAAAACGCTCGATGTAGCGTTGCGAGTGGCCGGGGTCTTGCGCAATGATCTGCGCCCACCTGCTGGGTTCTGGCATCGTTCCTCCAAAGTCGTCGGCGACCAGAATAGCGACGTGGGCCCGGCAACATCTCGCTGCCTTAGTAGCAGAAGCTTGGTCGTAGCCGAACCAAGGTTTGACAGCGCATCGGTGAGCGGGGGCGCCGAAACTTCAGAATCCGTACGCAGATTCACCAACCATGCCGAAAATGGGGGGGAGTTGGATCTGCATACGGATTGTGAAGTTTTGCGTGACTACCCCAGGTGTCCTTTGCAGGTTGGCTCCTTGTTCATCATGTTTTCGCATCATGGGTTCCTGGGGTTGGTGTTGAGTGCGTGGAGTTCTCCGATTTTGAGGGTTTCGCTGGTGGTTGTGGTGTGGTGGAGGGTTCCTTGTTGGCCGATGCCTTGCCAGTGGATGGTCCAGTTGGTGGTGGCGGTGATGGTGTAGGTGCCTTGTTTGTGGTAGCCGGTTTGTGCTCCGCAGGTGACGGGGGTTGTGGGGTGTGTGTTGTTGTGGGGTTGTTTCCATTTGGTGCAGGTGATGGGTGGGGTGTTGTTGCCGAGGTTCCAGGTGATGGATTGGGCTTTGGCGGTGATGGTGACGGTGTGGCCTTGTTGGGTGGCCGAGGCGGTGGTGGGGCCTGTTTGGTTGGGGGTGGGGTTGCGTGGCCAGAGCCAAAGCGGCATGCCGACGGCGCCGAGGGCGTTGGGGTTTTGTTCGAGGGTGGTGGGGGTGGTTCCTGGGGTGATGGGTTGGAGGTGGATGGTGGCGAGTGCTTTC
>NZ_CAMYFI010000083.1 GCF_947255005.1 uncultured Tessaracoccus sp.
GCGCGGCGCAGTGCCCGCGACACACTGGATCTCCCAACACCAAACACATTTGCAATCTGCTCGATGCTCTTTCCTGCGGCGCGCATCTGTTGTGCCGTAGCAACTCGTTGTGGCGTCATCACGGTGGGCCTGCCACCCTGTCTGCCGCGTGCTCGCGCGGCCACCAGACCGGCGTTCGTTCGCTCCCGGATAAGGTCACGCTCGAACTGTGCGAATGCTCCGGCAACATGAAACAACAATCGTCCGGTCGGTGTCGTTGTGTCGATCGCTTCGGAGAGCGAACGGAACTCAACACCTCTATCACCGAGCGCTTGCACTACTTCAATCAGATGAGGCAATGACCGTCCCAGGCGGTCTAGCCTCCATACGGTGAGCGTGTCGCCCTCTCGCAGGTAGTCCAGGGCCGCGTCGAGTTGCGGCCGCGAGGCCTGCGCTCCAGAAGCATGATCAGTGAAAACACGGGCGCAGCCCGCTTGGCGCAGCGCATCGATTTGCGCCTCGGGATTTTGATCCGCTGTTGAGACGCGTGCATAGCCGATGATGCTCATCGCCGTGGGCCTTTCATGGTCGGTCCTTCTCCCCCGCCCGTGTTATTTCTCAGCCGTCGAGTGATCTCATCACTGAGCCGTTCCCGCGTTACCTGCGGCCGATCCTGATCTGAGATGTTGACAGTCCGGTCGGCGGCTACCGCTTTTACTTCTAGCGGCCTACCGGCCCTCTCACGCACTTTCGCAACTTCAAGAACGGGCCGCGCAGCCCGTCCCTCGCGCTGTGATGCCTCATGTTCCTGGGGGCTCGTGTAGTAGCGCTCATAACGTGTCACTACTGGACAAGACGCTGCCAGTTTCTCCGCGACGTCCTGCGATTTTGAACGGCCATGCACAGTCTCAAAGAGAGGGCGAGCGTACGTGCTGGGAACCCATCGGCCACCTAACCCGTCGGCGACTCCGATCTCTGCTTCTCGCATCGCTTCTTGCCACCGCTGTTCAATGCGATCTTCGGATATTTCGAAGGTCACCTCAACGTCAATAACGGTCACCTCGTAGCCTGCGGCCGCGAACTGTTCCCCGATCGTGCGCGCAGTGCCTTCACTGCCCAGTACCGTATCCACGATGACGTTCGTCCGGGTCTCGATCAAATCTTGGCGCAAGGTTTTCGCCAGTTTTGATGATTCTTCATGCACCAGCGAAGCTAATTCGAGCGGATAGAATCGCTCCCCCTGAGCTTCTAGCTCGCGCAGTACCTCGGGCTTGATCCACGATTCATAACTACCATCCGCGATAGCCTCACGTAACAAGAGCTTCTTGAACTCGTCCGCGTCAACGTTCACGTAATGAGCCCGATCGTCGCCCAAAACATCATCTGCCACGCGGCCCTTGCCCGCCCCAGGAGGGCCAGCAAGCACCAAGGCGCGACCCTCCTGCCGCACGTCCTTAGCTCGACTAATCACCTCGGCTTTTATACGCTTGTGGACCTCACGGCGGGCCGCTGTGGGCCTGCCGTCCGGTCGATACCACTCGGGGTTCCTGACGGTCGAATACGGTCCGTTTGTATCAAGTACCCCACCAGGCTTAGAAAGTTCTCGAATAAGCCCGATATGGTGCAGTTGTTCTTCTGGGGTCACGCTCTTTGCCTCAGGTCTGGCAGCTCGTCGAATAGTTCATCGTCGATCAGGCCTCTCCGGAGCGCGCGCTCAAGATCATCGATCGAGCCAGGAACATCAAAGAGCAGATCATCAAACTCGTCGATCGGGCGTTGCTGCGGCACATACTCCCAACGACTCAACTCATCAATGAGCTGTTCACGGCTAATCAGATCGGCCGCATACCGCTCACAAATCTCGTACGGATCAGCCCCAGAGAACCCCTCAACCGGCATCGGAACCGTAGCGGCATTCTTGAGAAGCTTATGCACTGTCGGCTGCGCAACCTCAATCATCTGCGCGATCGCCTTTTGCGTTGCGCCGCCACTCTTCAATCGCATCACGCTACGCTTGTAGTCCAAGTCGCCCATATCTCTGCGGACTCGCGCCTTCTTGGCCGCCACCGCATCAACCGGAATATCCATCACTGTCATGACTTCCACCTCCTATTCTTATTCTACTATAAATATAGCCCCGGCTATACTCTTGATTCGCGAACCTTTGCGTACGCGTTGAACACTCCCCCGGCCTCGAATCCTGACCCGAAACTCATGCCACACAAGTTTCGGTCTTTTTATGTTTCGGTCATAAGTTCTGGTCACCAGTGCCTCGCGGTATCCTGCCGCGTTTATCTCTCTACTTTTTTCGCCCGTAAACGATCGTTACTGGTCCTCGCCGGCCTCGTACAACTCCGGGAACAGCGCCACATCCCCTCGGGGTAGTGCGTTATCGGGTCTCTGGCCAGGGATACGCGGCCGGCGAACGTGAACAGCATGCCGGCGCCCTCAGGTACCTCGGCTCGTCCGCTGAGTCCGGCTCGTTGCTCGGCCGCAGTGTCTGCGACCTCCACCTGGAACTGGCGGGTGCCGACGGTGACGGTCGCCGTCGAGGCGGCCGGCGTGCTTGGTGCGCACCCGGCCAGCAGGCCCAGCAGGGCCACTTTGGCGATGGCGCGCGCCTTCATGGGTTCTTACTCGCCAGCGGCGGCCGCGCCGCCCTGGGGCAGCTCTCGGGCTCCCACGGCGGGGAAGGGCTCGCCGTGGTTGTACTTGGCTTCCAGCTCCTCAACCTTGGCCATAACGGCGTCGTTGACGAACTGGCTCAGGTTCCGGTTGCCCTCTTGCACCATCGTGTGCAGGATCGCTCCTCGCACCCGGTCGGTGTCGGCCGGGTCCTGGTAGAACGACACCTTGTGCCGCCACTTCTTCTTGCCGCTCGTCGACGGTTCCTCGGCCTTGCGCGTGACGGGCGCGGCTGCCGGTGTCGGCTTCGTCTCGGGCGTCTCTGCCGGCGGCGGGGTGACCGGGCTCGATCCGCTCAGTGAGGACTTCCGGGGGGATGGGCGGTTCATGACAGGGCTCCTTCGATGCTGGTCAGGTGGTCGGCGTACAACTGGCCGAGCGCGGTTGCCTCGACACTCCCCCACTCGTCGAGGCCGCGCGCGGCCTCGGTGGCGTCTGCGATGACGACGCGCTTCGGAATCGGCGGGCTGAGCACGCTCAGCCCTCGAGACTCGGCGGCCTGGTGCAGCTCGTCGAGCCAGGTCTTTCCGCTGACGGTGTTCTCCTCGTGCTGGTTGACGATGATGCCCGCCACGCGCAGCTCGGGGTTGTAGTAGCCGCGCACGCCCTCGATGGTGTCGAGCAGCTGGGCGAGGCCGTTGGCGCTCCACAGCTTCGAGTGGGTCACGACAACGACGCCCTGCGCGGCCGTTAGGCCGTTGATCGTGAGCTGGTCGAGCGATGGGGCGCAGTCGATCAGGATCACGTCGTAGTCGCCGGCGACGGCGGCCAGGGCCTCGCGCAGCCGGCCCTCTCGGCCGGCCCCGGCGATCACGAGCTCGTCGCGCACGTAGCCGAGTGTGACTCCCGACGTCGGCACGACGTCGAGGCCGGGCCAGACTCCCGGCACGATCACGTCGCGGATGGTCTCGGGCGCGCGCGCACTGAGCGCGTCGGCCAGTCCTGCCTGATCCTCCCCCACGGGCTCGGCGGCCGTGCCGGACGTCAGATTGCCCTGGGGATCGTTGTCGACCACAAGCACGCGCTGGCCGCGCAGCACCGCGGCGCGGGCCAGGTGAAATGTCGTCGTCGACTTGCCGACGCCGCCCTTCTGGTTGCAGAGGGCGAAGATTTGAGCGGTCACGGTGATACCTCCAATAGTGCCAATAGTACTGTCAGGGGCGCGGTGCCGACGAATCGACTACCGCACCCCTGGGGTCGCTCGGATCAGAACGGCGTGTTTTCGTCGAGCGTTGCGTCGCCTCGGGAGCGCTCGACGGTCACCTTCTGACCGATCAGACTCACGCTCACCTCGTCGGCTCGGACCTCGTGCTGCACGCGGGTGCCCTGCTCCCCCTGCCACTCGGTGACGCGGTAGCGGCCCGCGAACGTGATGCGGATGTTACCGCTCGCCTCGGCGGCGGCGACCAGGTTCACGGCCTGGTTGCCGCTCACCAGGACGTCGTAGGCGATCGCCGGTCCGTCGGCGTAGCTGCCGTCCTCCTGGCGTATGCGGTCGGACACGATGACGCGGGCGTAGGTGTACGGGCGGCGCTCTCCCTCGCGCAGCTCGGGGGTGCCGGCCAGGTTTCCGGTGCGGATGATGTAGCTCATGGGTTCCTCCTTGGGTTGGTGATACTGACCCTAACAGTACTAACAGGGTTGATAGGGGTCAATGGGTCTAGCCGCGCTGCACCTCCAAAGGTCGTCGGCATGTCCAGCCCTTTCGTTCGGTGTTACTCTATTAGCACCAATAGTACTATCAGAGGTGATGATGGTCAAGCATTATGCGGCGGCCACACGGGCGATTTCGTCGGGCCGGAAGCCTGACCAGTGATCCTCGCCGGTGCCGTCCTCGACGACACACACGGGGGCCTCGGAGTATCCCAGCTCCTCGCTGACGTACTCGCGCGCACACAGGGCGCGGGAGCGTCATTGATGACTCGGGTCGAAGGCGGGGCTGCGGCCTGTGTGCGGGCGGTCGTGCGGCCGATGGTGAGGTGGGGGTCCAACTGAGGGGATGTGGGCAGGCCGTGCTGCCGGCCCGGTCGGGCGACGAAGGAGCCTGGCCGGCAGCGCTAGGCTGTCCACATCCCGGTCCGGGTCCCGCTGTCCACCTGTGGGCGGGTCCGGCCCCGGCGCAGCCGGAGCCGTCCACAGGTGCGTCAGGGGGCCTGCAAAGATCGCCCCTGTGAGGCGCTGTGCGAGCTGTCTTGGCGGTGTGTGGGGTCGGGGTTCGCAGACGATCATGCTGCCGCCTGTGGGCGGCCCGAAGGGCCGCCCACAGTTGCCATCGGAGAGCTCTGGTTGCCTTCAATGATGGTGCGGGCGGCGCGGTAGTCGGCGCGGCCGTCGGCTTTGCGGGGGTGGGCGCCGTAGGTGTTAGTTCCGATGCCGGGCAGAAGGGCGAGTTGGCCAGGTCCTGGGCGGTGCTTGGGGTGGAGGCGTTTGGGGGAGCGCATCCAGGTCTCTTCTGCTTGCCACCATGCCCATAGCTCGCGCTCGAGGGCGTAGCGGTGGGCTCGCTGGGTGAGGCGGCCGTCGACGCCCAGGCGTTGTGCTGCGCGATCGCGCTGGTCTGTGCGGCCGCGGCGCCATCCGATGTGATCACGTTGGAGGACGCCGATGGCCGTGAGCGTGGTGAGCACCTGGTTCAGGGCCTCGGGGGATTCTCCGGTCGCTCGGGCGAGCTGAGACAGTGTCTGGGGCTGTGTGGTGGTGTTGGCGTAGAGGTTGCCTGCGTGGGGGCCAAGCCCGGGGGAGGGGGTGAAGAGGTCGTGGGTGGCGTCGTGGAGTCGCTGGGTGAGGGTATGGAGGAGGGTGGTTCTCTCAGCGGCCCCGGCCCCTTCGGGGCGCGGGTCCGCTTGTGACCGGGCACGGTCTGCATCCTTGTGGAAACTGTCGTGGGGGTCGATGGACCAGGTGGCTCCGTGGGGGCCTGTGGCCGCAGCTGCTCGGGTGATCCATCCGTCATCGGCGAGGCGCAGCAGGGCTGTGCGGGCTGTTTCGCGGCCGATGCCGGTCATGAGGGCGAGGCGGCGGATGTCGGCCTCGACGCAGGTCTGGAGGGCCTGGAGGCCGAGGAGGCACAGGGCGTCGAGGATGCGTCGGTCGGCGGGTCCGCCTCCGCGGGTCCATCGTCCAGGGGCGGCGTCGGCGCGGGTCTGGATGTGGCGGACGTGTGCGGCGATCGCGTCGGCGCGTGCATCGAATGTGGGGTCGTCTCCGATTTGGCGGCCGCTGGTGGCCACGTGGCGCACGGCCTTGTCCCATTGGCGGCGCAGGACGCGCTCGGCGTCTGTGCGGGTCCTGGGCCGACGGTCGCCTCGGTCGCGCCAGGTGCGCACGTGCTCCAGGCCAGGGGAGTGGTCTGCGAGGGCTGCGATGTCGGTGTAGCGCCATCTGGCTGAGGCGGCCCCGAGCAGGACCCGCCACAGCACAGCGGAGGCGTCACCGCAGGCGGCGTCCTCGTACAGGGCGGCGGCGCTGGCGGCCGGCAGGGGCCGGCGTGGGCCGGGCAGGTAGAGGCGGCCGTGCTCGTCGACGGGGAGGGGTCGGTGTTGGTCGAGGGTGTGGGTGTGCGCGGTGGCGTCGACGAGTTGGGCCAGGTGCTCGACGAGGGCGATCACCTGTGCTCTGGTGCCGGTCGGTGACGTGAGAGCCCTCGTGTCGCCGGAGAGGACGGTTGAGCATCCGCCGGAGCGGTGCGGGGCACCGGGGGGCCTCACACAACCCGTCGCAGGGTTTGACAGGGGGGCGATGTCGAGGGTCGGGCATAGGTGGCGGGCCAGTCGGGCGAGTGTGGCCACGCTCTCCGGGTCGGCGGGCTCAGCCAGGGCCGTCCAGACGTGGCGGCCGCCGCCGGGACCGGACTCACACACGACGGCGGTCAGTCCGGCGTCGTCGAGGAGTCCGGCGATCGTGTCAGCGTCGCGCGCGGCCGCGGCGGCACTGCCAGTGGTCTTGGCATCCAGGTCGAACGCGAGAAGGCGGAAACAGCGATCGGTATCGGCAAGGTAGACCGCCCACGGCTGGGCAGGCTTATCGTCAGTGATGGCCCGCTGGGAGACATACTGGTTGAGGACCTCGCCGTGGGAGTCGACCGTGGCCACGCGCACAACGGGCCGCGGGCTCACCGCGTGCGTGAACTCCCACGCCACGCCCACGCGCGGCGCATCGCTACGCGCTTCCGATCCTGCTAACATAGAAGCACCTTTCATAGAGGTATCGCCTTGGCTGTGCTTGGGGTTCGGTTCATTGGTCCGTCTCCTTGGTGTGGTCTTTGGTCTCACACCTTCGATCTGTTCTCGTCGTCAAACAGGTCAGATCGGAAGGTGTAAAGCTTTTGGCGTCCCGCCCCACCAGGGGCGGGACGCCTTATTTATTTGTCTAGGTCGTCGAGGGGGAGTTCCCCCTCATCGGGGTCTGGCTGCGGTAGCCACGAGGGCACCCCGCGGCTTGTCAACTCGCTGGCTAGGTGATCGATAACAGCCTCCAAGAACGCACCCGATGACATGCCCGCGTTGCGGGCCATAGCATCGAACTGCTCCTTAGCAGAGCGCTCGATCTGCCATGGTGTGCGCACGGGGTCGACCCGCGTGCCTCGCGGCAGTCTTCGAACGGTTGTCATGAGAGACATATTAGCTGTACCTGTACACGAGCGCCACTATCCTTGTTCCTCGCGTGTCGCGTCACAGTCCTCGCGCGACGGCGGCGGCCGCGCGTAGCCATGCGCGCTGCGTGCTCGGACGCAGGCTGTCCCACTGGAGGATGCCATCGACGATCGCCGGATCGTGGGGAATAGTAACGACCTCTCGGGCCAAGCCAGAGTATCCGTCGACGATGTTGGCGATGTCGGTGGCGCTGGCGCGCGGGTCGGCTTGAGTGACGACGGCGACGGCGTTGGTAGCGAGCTGACGCGAGTGCTCGTCGCGGTTGTGCAGCGCGTCGAGGAGCAGGGCTCCGGCTTCGGCGTGGTCTGCGCGGGTAGTGGTGGGCACGACGATTTGGTCGGCATGCTCGACGGCTTTAAGCCAAACAGGGTCGGATTCGTCGTTGCCAGTGTCGATGAAGATCAGCCGGTAGAATTTCGCGGCGATTTGCCAGATGAGGTTAACGTCATCGGTGGTGACGCGCTGGTCAGCCGCGAGCTGGATCGGTTGGCTGCGTAGCACGTCATATCGATCAACGGTCTGGTGGTGGACGTAATGGGCTAGGTCCGCACTCTGTGCGCCCGTGCCAAGTAGTTGCTCGCCGCGCGGCAGA
>NZ_CAMYFI010000084.1 GCF_947255005.1 uncultured Tessaracoccus sp.
GGGGGATGGTTTACGGTGGGCTGCATCGTCTGACCACTCCTTGCGCGAAGTCTGGATGACTAGCCGTAGTGGCAGCGTAGCACCCCGCGAGCTTGCGTTCACGCAGCGCCCAGATCTGACCCAGGTTTTCCACAGAGTTGTCCACATGTTGTGCACAACTCACATCGCTGTAATTTCGCTGAGGCTCCGTCGGGCGCGATGATGTCCGGAACCAGACACGCAGTTGAAGGCCCTAGCCACACGCCGGTCATCAGTCGAAACCCACCCATTTTCACCCCGTTGCCCACCACGCACGGGGTGTATGGCCCAACTCGCTCCTTAGGATCAGTCACACATCTGGACAACAGGAGTTCGGACAACAGAATTTGGGGCCCTGCCCCGACCCCACCGTAACCGCCTCTGAGTAAGGAGTCCGCGTGAAGACCAACAGAACTCGAGTGGCCGCCGCCATCGTGGCAGCCCTAGCCATCGTCGCCTCCATCGTCTCCGCACCCGGCATGGCCCAAGCCGCCGATAACAACAAGGTGGCCTTCGACTACTTCGTGAATAAGGGCCTGACGAAAGAGCAGGCCGCGGGCGTGCTCGGCAACCTGATGCAGGAGTCCGGCAGCCCCATCAACCCCCGCGCCACCCAGTCGCCTGGCCCCGGCCGCGGCATCGCGCAGTGGAGCGTCGGTGAGCGTTGGGCAACGCTGCAGCGGTTTGCCGCCAACCAGGGACGCGACCCCTGGTCGCTCAACCTCCAGCTCGACTTCATCTGGCACGAATTCCAAACCACGGAATCCTACGCCTACCGGCACCTGAAGGGCACGCGGACCGTCGTTGACGCCACGCTCTCGTTCAGCAGCAAGTTCGAACGCTGCGGCACCTGCCACAACCAGACCCGCATCGCGTACGCTCAGCGCGCCTTCAACACCTACGCCGGCGGCGCCCCCGCCCCAGGGCCTCGGCCCCAGCCGGGTGTCGCGAAGGGCTCTGCCACGGACTTCGTGAACCTCCGCACCACCCCGAACTTTGGCGGCAGGGTGCTTACCACGATCCCCCGCGGCGTCACGCTCAACGTCCAGTGCCAGATACGCGGCGCCAACGTCCATGGCACGTATAACTCCGACTGGTGGGCGAAGGTGACCTACAACGGCCTAACGGGTTACGCGTCGCGGGCCTACATCCGGATCGGTCACGATCAACCAGGCGTACCGTCCTGCTAAAGAGCACCCACAACACAGCTGAGGGCCGCACACCGACGTGGATGTGCGGCCCTCAGCTGTGCCCAGGGGCACTAGCGGTGGGTCAATCGTTGCGACGCTCACTCGTCGCGAGCAGACGGTGGTACAGCGGGTGGCTCGCCAGCAGCGACGCGGCCGCCAGCAGCAGACCGACGATCAACACGGTGCCAATCATGAGCAAGCCAGAGTCGTTGTTCACGCCCATCTTCATAGCGAAGTTGTACATCGGCAACGCCATCGCCATGCCAAGCCCAGCGCCCAGCACCACACCGAGCGCCAGCGGCGCGAACGTCTCCAGCCACATCGTCTTGAGGCTGAACGCCGACGGGGCGCCCATCCGCCGCAGCGCCTGCGACTGCTCGGCGCGCTCGATCGTCGCGGAGGCCTGCGTGATGAGCATCGACGTGGCAGTCAGCACAAACCCCACGGCCAGCGTGATGATGACGCCCTTGGTGAAGTCGAGCTGCGACTCCTCGACGAAGGTGCGGGTTGCGGCACCGTCGCTCTCCTGAGCATCCACCTGAAATGGCATCAGCGCCATGAACCCGCCGATGAACGACAGCAGCGCAACCCCGGAGACGCGACGCCACGTGGCGCGCGGGTCTGCGGCGACGCGGCGGGCTGCCCACTTCGACGACGGCCAGGGCAGCTTCGCCCACAGCTTGGCTTCCACCTGCAGAATCCAAGGCGCCACCAGGTTGATGCCCAGTACGACGGCGACAATGGCGGCGGCGAACATCATGGCCGGCCCCACATCGCCCCTCGGGTTGAAGGAGCTCGCCACTTGACCGGAGACAGCCAGCAGCACCACGAACACGATGGCTCGAACCCACGACAGTGCGGGTTTATTCGCCCGACGAGACACCCCCAGCGGGGAGATCCGCACCTGCCGCAACCCTCGCCAGGCAGCGAATAGGCCGACGAGCAGGAGCGCGAGGAGCACCGTCGCGAACAGCCAAGCTGGCAGCAGCATTTCGTCGAACGTCAGTGGCATCGCTTGCATCGCCAGGTTGCGCCACGCCGGCAGCGTCGCGACGTAGATCACGGAGCCCAACACGGCACCGATGATGGCCTGGATGGTGGCGTCCAGCAGCGACATCTTCACCACCTCACCGCTGCTCAGCCCCATGAGGCGCAGCACGGCGAGACGACGCTCCCGGCCACGCGCGCCCAGCACGGCCGCGCCGGCGGCGAGGTTCACCGTCGCGGGGATCAGGAGGGCACACGCGATGCAGGCGAGGACGACGTAAAAACCGAGCACGGAGCCGAAGGTGGGATCCTCGGCAATCACTTTGGCGTGGAGCCCCGTCGGATGCTTCGAGCGGTTCCAAAATGCCCAGGTGCCGCCCGCGACGGTGAGCGCCAGCGCCGCGGCAATGGTGTACGCCAGGATGCCGGCGAGGTAGAGCAGACCCTCGCCCTCGCGCGTGCGGAATCGGGCAGCAGTGAGCTGGATGGTGAGCGACGCCAACCCCGTGGCTGGCTTGTGCGCGCTGTGGGCGGCGGTGGGTTGGGCGGTAGCGACAGGCATCACACGGTCTCCTTCCGGGCGCTGAGGGGGCTGTCCGCGTGCACCAATCCGTCGCGGATCTCCACGAGCCTGGAGCACCACCGAGCGACGCCAATATCGTGCGTGACAAGCACCAACGCGGCACCACTCATCGACACCGACGCGGTGAGCAGCTGCATCATCTCGTGGCCGGTAGCCTGGTCGAGCGCGCCGGAGGGCTCGTCGGCGAACACCACGGCTGGTTGTCCGACGAGGGCGCGGGCAATCGCGACCCGCTGCGCCTGGCCCCCCGACATTTCTGCCGGTCGGCGGTTGCGCAGCTCACCCAAACCGATCTGGTTGAGCACCTCGTCGGCGGCCTGCAGCGCCTTGCCGGAACGCGTGCCGGTGAGCATGAGCGGGAGCGCAACGTTCTCGCGCGCCGGGAGTTCGGGGATGAGCTGGCCGTCTTGGAACACGAAGCCGAAGTCGTGCAGGCGGATGTGGGAACGCTCCTTGTCAGGCAGCGCTGACAAGGCATTCCCCGCGAACCGCACCTCGCCCGCGTCGGGGGCGAGCACCCCGGAGAGGCAGTGCAGCAGCGTGGATTTGCCGGAGCCAGACGGGCCCATGATGGCGACGGTTTCCCCCGCGCCGATGGTGAGGCTGACGCCGGTGAGCGCCTGCACGTCGCCAAAACGCTTGACGATGTCGGTGGTTGTGAGCAGTGGTTGATTCATGTCCACTAGTTCATCGTGTCAAAGCTCCGCGCACCATGGCCTGGGATTCCGTCTTTGAGGTAGTGCTGACACTACCCCCGTCCTGCGAAGCAACAGCTACATTGGGGGCGTGGTTTGGCCATTTCGGGCGCGAAGGAAGCCTCGCGCCCTATCGCACGAGGAGCGCGCCGCGCGCACCATCCGGGAGCTCACGGAGTCGCGGCGCGTCATCGTCGACGCCTACGAGGTGGAGCGTCGACGGATCGAGCGCGACCTCCACGACGGCGCCCAGCAGTACCTCGTCGCCGCCAAGATGCAGCTGGGCGAAGCGCAGCTCTCCCCCGCCCTTGCCAACGACCCCGCCCTCGCCGCGCTGCTCCGCGACGCGCAGCACACGCTGCAGCAGGGCCTCGACTCGCTGCGCGCCACGGTGCGCGGCATCCACCCGCAGGCGCTCGTCGAGCTGGGGCTCGAGGCGGCGCTCACCGACGTCGCCAACGCCACCAGCGACGACGTGCGCATCATCTGCCCCAACCCGCTGCCCGAGCTGCCCGAAGGCGTGCTCGCCGCCGCGTACTTCTTCGCCGTCGAAGCCATCACCAACGCACGGAAATACGCGCCGGGCAAGCCCATTGACGTGCTGCTCACGGCAGGAGCGACGCTGCGGATTTCCGTCGTCGACCAAGGCCCAGGCGGCGCCACCTTCGTCGACGGGCATGGCCTGGCAGGCATGCGCGAACGCCTCGCCGCGTTCGGCGGATCGCTCACGCTCTCCAGCCCCGACGGCGGCCCCACCCAGGTGGCCGCCTCCATCCCCCTGCTCCTGCGACGCGGCGAGGGCGGACTCGTCGCCCACGTCGCTGCCCAATCGAAGAAGGATCTCCCATGACAAAACTCGTGCTCGCCGACGACTCCGCCCTGCTGCGCGAGGGGCTCGCCGGCCTGCTGGAGCGCCAGGGGTTCGAGATCGTCGCGCACGAGGCAGACGCCGAAAGTCTCGTCGCACGCGTTGACGCGCTCGCCGACGCCGACCAGCTGCCCGACGGCATCATCACCGACGTGCGCATGCCGCCCACGATGACCAACGACGGGCTCACCGCAGCTCTGGAACTCAAGCAGCGCTACCCCAAGCTTTCGGTGATGGTGCTGAGCCAGTACGTGTCGCCCGCCTACGCCCAGCAGCTGTTTGCCCTTGACGGTCCGGCCGACGGAGGCGGCACGGGGTACCTGCTGAAGGACCGCATCTCCGAGGTGGCGGACTTCCTGGGGCAGCTGAAGGTGGTGCTCGCAGGCGGCGTCGCCATCGACCCCGAGGTGGCTCGGGCGATGATGCGCGCGACGAAGTCCGGACTCGGCACGCTCACTTCGCGCGAACTCGAAGTGCTGGAGCTCATGGCGCGCGGGCTTGCCAACAGTGAGATCGCGGCACGGCTCTTCATCTCCGGCGCCGCCGTCGCGAAGCACGTGTCGTCGATTTTCCTGAAACTCGGCCTCAGCCCGTCGGAGGAGAACCGTCGCGTGCGAGCCATCCTCGCCTATCTCGGCGATCGCGCGCAGCCCTAACGCCGGGGCGCCAGCCGAGAAACTGCAAAACTCGCCATCAGTGCGGCCCCTCCCCGCTCAATCACGCGTGAGGCCTTCCACTGTTGGCGAGTTTTGCAGTTTCCTGCCCGCCGACCGGGACGTTCACCGCCCGCACCGGACGAAGAACTCCGCCATGTGGCGCAGCGATTGCGTAGCCTGGTCGAGCATCCGAGTGTGCTGCAGGAACGCGTGAATCACACCGTCGACCACCACCAACTCATGCCCCTCACCGGGCAGGAGCTGGGCGAGGGCGCGGGAGTCGTCGAGGAGGGGGTCGAGCGACGTCGCGAGGAGGTGACAAGGGGGAATACCCGTCAAGTTGGCGGCGAGCACGTCGTAGTAGGGGCTGCCGAGATCGTCGGCGTCGATGTAGTGCGCCTGCCAGGACGCCATCGCGTCGGGGGTCATGCCGTCCCACCAGCCGCCGAGCGTGCGCCGGGACACCGAGTCGCGCAGCCCGTAGCCGCCGTAGGCCAGCAGCAGGCAGCGGATTCCCGACGCGTCCCCCACCTCGTCGCGCAGCCACAGCCAGGTGGCGACGGCGAGCGTCGCCCCCGCAGAATCGCCGGCGAGGGCGAGGTCTGCCCCGTCGACGCTCCACTCGTCGGCATGGGCCCGGATGTGCCGCACGACGGCCACGCATTCCTGCACCGGCTGCGGGAAGCGCGCCTCGGGCGCGAGCGTGTAGTCGACGGATACCACCGTCGCTTCAGCGAGTTGGGCGAGCGTGCGGGTGAGGCGCTCGTGCGTCTCTGGAGACCCGACGATGTACCCGCCCCCGTGGATCCACACGATGACCGGCGCTCCGGCGTCACCGCCGCGTGCCACCGTCGCGCGCACGGCCCCCCACCGCGTCGGCACTCGGCGCTCTTCGACCAGCAGCGCCGGCCCGCCCTCGTTCCACCACTGAGCCTCCGCCTCGTACCGCGCGCGCACCGCAGCCATGGAGGTATCCGACGAGCGCACTTCCAGCTCGGCGATCTTCCGCAGCACCGCCGCCTGCTGCGCGCTCCAGCGCGACGGGACGTCGCTCACGGCGTGTGGAGCTCCTCGTCGGGGGCGACGATAGCCATCGTTCTCGCGGCGTAGTCGACGTGGACGTCAACCCGCTGATCGGCGGTGGAGATGGAGTAGTCGAGCACGCCGTCCGCCTTGTAGGTGACGGCGAGCTGACCCGTCGAAAGCCAGGCGTGCCTGCGGCGGAAGCCGATGAGCTGCTGGTACCACCGGTGCAGCTGTGCCCCCAGTGTGGAAAGCTCCGACGGCGACTCGGGCAGCGGCTGGCGGATGTCGGTGTCGCCGCCCTCGGCCTCGCGCTTGATGCCGGTGAAGCCCTGCTCGTCACCGTAGTAGATGGATGGCAGCCCGGGCACGGTGAGGAGCACACCCGCGGCAAGCGCCGCACCATCCGGCCCCACAGAGGACGCGACGCGGGTTACGTCGTGGTTACCGACGAATGTCTGCGGCAGGAAGTGGCGGCAGAACTCGACGTGGCGCTCCAGCGCGTGCGCGAGTTCCCACGGGTTGCTGTCGTTGATGGAGCTCCAGATGGCCTTCCACAGCTCGTACTGCGTAACGGTGTCGACGCCGGAGGCCTGCACGAACTTCGGGTAGTCGCCGTGGATGACCTCGCCCAGAAAGACCGCGTCGGGGAACTCCTCACGCACGCGCCCAATCACGCTCGACCAGAACTGCGGCGACACCGAGTAGGCGACGTCGAGCCGCCAGCCGGTGATGCCCTTGCGCAGCCAGTGCAACATCACATCGCCGACGAACTGCTGCACGTCGGCGTTGGTGTGCTGCAGCTCGACGAGGTCGAAGTTGCCCTCCCAGCCGAGCGGATGCCCGTCAACCCAGCGCACCATGTCGGGGCGCTCGGTGATGAACTTGTGGCTGTCGGCCACGTGGTTGAACACGCCGTCGAGGATGAGCTGGACGCCCCGCTCCTGGCACGCCGCGACGAGCCGGTCGAAGTCGGCTTCCGTGCCGAGGCGGGCGTCGATGCGGAAGTGGTCGAGAGTATCGTAGCCGTGGCTGACGGAATCGAAGATGGGCCCCAGCAGCAGGCCGTTGCAGCCCAGCTCCAGGGCGTAATCCAACCAGGGCTCAAACTTCGCGTGTTCGCGCGCGGGCACGTCGGGCGTGGCATGCGTGGGGGCGCCCAGTGCGCCGAGCGGGTACACGTGCCACCAGATGGCATGGCTGAGGTCAGTCATCACGTTCCCTTCAGAATTGCCAACCATCCTACCGATGAGGGTGTTACTCGTCTTGGATGGGCCAGCCGTGCTCCGCGAGCGCGTGCTGAGTGAACTCGTCTCCCCGACATGCGTCGTGGTCCATCAGCTCCTCATGCAGCGACGCCAGCGCCCACAGCATGTCAGCCGGGACGGCGCCAGGATCGTTCGCCGCCTCAGCGAGCGCGATGCGATACGCCTCCCCGACACACCCCGTCGCGCTGAGCGGGTAGGTGAGGTGGGCGTCGTCGGGTGAGGCATACGGTGCCTCAGGGCAAGGCAGCAGCATGGCGTAGCTATTGAGCTCTGTGATGGACAAGTGGTGACGCACGACAGGGTGGAGGTGCTCATCGGCGGAAGCTAACAGCGAGGCGCGGCGGAGCATGAGGAACATGTCGATGAATTGCTGCACGGTGGTCCTTTCAATGGGGTGTACCAGGGTTATAGGCAACTCACACCCCTCCACGCCCGTTTTCCACAGGGCCAATTTCCGCCTTTCCGCATCGGGCGACGCATCAGTGGAACGATAGGCACATGGATTTCCTGCGTGCCTTGTGGTTTGAAGTGGGCATCACGCCAGCGCAGGCGCTCGGCGTCATCATTTCCGCGACGGTGATGTACCTCACGTTCACCGC
>NZ_CAMYFI010000085.1 GCF_947255005.1 uncultured Tessaracoccus sp.
CGGCGGTCGTCAGCGTCGCGCGAATCGCCGACCCGAGCTGCCCGTCGAGCAAACCCTGATACCCGGCGAGACTCCATGCGCCATCAACCCGCAGCGAGCGCACCACGAGCCCTGCGAGCGGCACCACCAACAGCAACAAACACACCGCGACCGTGCACAGGACCGCCGGCCAGTCACGGCGCCAGGTGAGCGCGTCGCTGCTCGTGCTCTCCGGCAGGAGGCGCAGGGCAGCTTGGGCTCGTCGCTGCCAGGCGCTCGTGATCCAGAGGCAGATCGTCACGACGACCACCTGTGCGATAGAGAGCGCGGCGGCAGCGGAGAGGTTGAATACCTGGGTGGTTTGGAACCAGATCTCCGTCTCGATGGTGTGGTATTTGCCGCGCCCGAGCGTCATCACGATGCCGAACCCGGACGCGCAAAACAGGAACACCAGCGACGCCGCGGAGACGATGGCGGGCACGAGCGCGGGGAGCGTCACGGTGAGGCTCGCGCGCAGCGGGGACGCACCGAGCGCTTGCGCGGCCTGTGCCTGGCGTGGGTCAATGCGCGCCCACAGCGCTCCGACGGTGCGCACCACCACCGAGTAGTTGAAGAACACCATCGCGAGCACGATGCCCACCACCGGCGGCGGCCCACTGAACGCGATGCCCACCACCACCGTCGGGAGCACAAACGGCACGGTCACGAGCCCGCGCAGTAACTGCTGGCCGGGGAAGCGCAACCGATACAGCACATACGCACCGACGATGCCGGCCGCGACGCACAGCAGCGTCGCGAGTGAGGCCGTGCCGAGCGTGAACCACAAGGCACGCCAGGTGCGCTGCGACGTTGCCACTTTGACGAAACCGTCGAGCGTCCAGCCCGTCTCGTCGCGGAAGCCCCTGGCCACCAGCGTCGCCGCTGGCCAGGCGAAGAAGAGGGCCAGAAATACAGCTGGCACCGCCGCGACGGCGACCCAGGCGACGGCGCCAGCTCGAGGAAGGAGCCTCGTCACTGACCGAGGGCCTCGGTCCACTCGTTCAGCCAGTGTTCGCGACCTTCGTTGATCTTCTCCGGCGACAGCTCAATGGGCTTCACAGCCAGCGGCGCGAACTTCGCCCAATCCTCAGGTAGCTTCGTGTCGGCAAGGGCCGGGTACATGTACATGTTGTCCGGGATGGAGGCCTGCACCTCGGGGGAGAGCAGGAAATCGACGAACTTCTTGGCGCCCTCCGGGTTGGCTGCGCCCTTCAGCACCGCCGCGTATTCCACCTGCCGGAAGCAGGTTTCAGGAAGGTTCACCGTCGTGGACTTCCCGTCGTCGCCAATCGTCCACGCGGGAGAAGACGCGTAGCTGAGTACGAGCGGACGTTGGCCCTTGCCCTCTCCTTGCGAGAACTCGACGTTGTAGGCCTCGGTCCAGCCTGCCACGACGCTCATGCCGTTGGCGTCGAGCTGCTTCCAGTAGTCGAGCCATCCGTCGCCCTTGGCGCCGATGGTGGCGAACATGAAGGCCAGGCCAGGCGACGACGACGCCGGGCTGGAGACGACGAGGAGGTCCTTGTATTCGGGCTTGGTGAGGTCGTCGAGGGTCTTGGGAATCTCGAGCTTCTTCTCTTCGAACCATTTTCGATCAGCGTTGATGCACACGTCGCCGAAGTCGATGGGGGACATCTGCTGGGTGGCCATGGCCTTGGCTTGCTCGTCGAGCTTGTCGGAGAGGTAGGGGTCGATGACGCCTTCGGATTCGGCACGGGAGGCGAAGGTGTTGTCGATGCCGAACGCGACATCCCCCAGCGGGGAATCCTTGGTGAGCAGCAGCTGGTTCACCATCGCGCCTGCGTCATCCATGGGGGAGTAGGTGACTTCCAGGCCTGATTCCTTCTCGAACTTCGCCTTCAGTTCGTCGGGAAGGTTGAATGATCCATGAGATACAACCGTCAATTTCTTCGATGCTGTGGGCGGCGACGATTCGGTCGTGGAGTCGGCACCCGATCCGCACGCGACGACAGCGAGGGCAGTGAGCCCCACGGCGAGAACACGGAATTTCATCGTTCCTCCTGGTCTGTTGGGCTTGGCCAAAGCCAAGGAGAATCACTCACTCCCTACGCCGGTACGAACCGGATCAGGTTGAGGGTCTGCAATTCCTGCACTCTCAGCGCCCCGCTGGCGCTCCCCTGTGGTGCTCGAAACACTATCAGGATGGATCAGAGCGGGCGAATGCAGACTCACCGATGCGCAAGAGAGCGTCGCGGATGAGTCGGGCACGCAGCTCGCCAACCCCGTCGATCTCCATGAGCTGAGCCCTGCTGGCGGTGAGGAGTTCTTGCAACGTGTGTTGGGGCAGCAGGAGGTCGACGATGCCCGCGGGCAGGCGGCCGGTTGTCGTCAAGGCGCGGTAGCCGCACGCGGTGAGGTGCTGTTCCAGGTGGACGGCGTGGCCGAACCCCATGCGCTCAGCGATGAGGTGGTGCCCCAGGAGCTCTTCGGGGGTGAAGTTCTGCAGGCTGTCGAGCCGGAAGTCCGACGGTGTGTCGAGGTTGTGGGCGTAGTCCTTCGTGAGCAGCTCGGCCAGATCGTTGAGCGGGGCAGCGAGCTCTGCGTGCTGCATGGCGAGCAGGCGCCCCTCGATACCCAGGATGGTGATGTTGAAGTCCATCTCCGCGGAGAGGCGTCGGGCCAGCTCGTAGCGGTGCGCGACGGCGGCGAGGTCGCGTACAGTCACCTGGTTCGCCACTTCGAGGGCGGTGAGCTGGTCGACGGTTTCCTCCAGCCGCTGCACGACGCTGTTGAGGGCGCCGAGGGTCTGGGTACCGCGGCTGATGACGTCGCCGGCCTTTTCAACGACGTGCCGTCGCCCGTTGATGAACAGCGAGACGGTGCCCATCGATGCCGAAACGCTAATCACGGGCACACCGGCAGCCTGCGCTGTGCGGTCGGCCGAGCGGTGGCGAGTGCCGGTTTCAGCGGTGGGAAGATCGCCGGGCGGCACCATGTGTACGCCTGCTGCGACGATGCGGGTGAGGTCGTTGCTCAGGATGATGGCGCCGTCGAGTTTGGCGAGCTCGCGCAACGCCTGGGCGGAGAAGTCGACGTCGATCTTGAACCCGCCCGACGACACCTTCTGCACCTGGCGGTTATTGCCCATGACGATGAGCGCGCCGGTACGTCCGTGGAGAATGCGGTCGATGCCTTCACGCAGCGCCGTGCCTGGAGCGAGCTGCTTCAGGTAGCGCTGCAACATGGAACGAGACACGGGTCCTCCTCGTGGGATACGTACCAGGATACTGAACACGCCCATGTGCCCGTAGCGAACGCACCGTGGTTTCGCGGTGGTGGTCAATACGATGGCGCTAACTACGTGCGAAAGGACAGCCATGGCAGACCCCATCACTGCGCTGCGGGAAGGCGAGACGGTGACCGAGCGTCGCCACGCCGCGCTCGAACTCGGAACCACCAACGCCTACGGGGTAGTGGACGTGCTGGTCGAGCGGCTGCGCGAGGAGCCCGACGGACACGTCCGCGAAGACATCACCTGGGCGCTCGTGCAGCATGCCGACGAGGCGGAGGCGCAGCTGCTGGAACTGCTCGTGAGCGACTCGCCGCACGACCGCTTCTCCGGGGCGCACGTGCTCAGCAAAATTGGCAACCCTGCGCATTTCGAGAAGGTGGCGCCGCTGGTGCTCGACGAGCACCCCGACGTGGCGTTGAAGGCTTACCGGGCGGCGGCGAATACCGGCGGTGAGCGGGCAGCGTCGGTGCTGGGCAAGCGGCTGGGTGACGGCGACGGATGGCAGCGCGACGCCTTGTCGGACGCGTTTCGGAAGCTTGGCGAAGGTGGCGTCCAGGTGCTTGTCGAGGCGCTCGGCAGTGACGATGCCGACGTGCGCGACCACGCCGTCGAGGCGCTCGGATATCTCGGTGAGTACGCTGCCGGGGCGACGGATGCCGTCGAGGAGCGCGTGGCCGATGAATACGAGCCCGTGCGGTTGACGGCGGTGTCGACGCTCGGGCAGCTGGGCGAGGCGGCGGTGCCGGCGCTGGAACGCGTCGCGGCGGGCAGCGATCCGGTGCTCGCGGCGCTGGCGACGCGGTTCCTCGCGGCGTTGCAGGGGTGAGCTGGGGCGTGCTGCGCGTGGGGGCTACTCGCGCGCGGCACGGCGCAGGTCGAGCACGCCGAGCGCGGATCGAGGTAGTTGCTTTGTGGTGTCCACATGACGATCACGGGTGCGCCATCACCGCTGCCCTCCTCCTGATTTCCTCGACGAGCACCCCGCACGAGGCGAGGTATCATCGTCCCGTGCATCAGAGATACCGGATCGTCGGTGGCTGACTATCAGATCCAGCGTTGGGCGTCGTCAAAAGCCGAGGAGCTGCCGGCGACGACGCTCACTCATCCCTTCGGCCCGTCCTGGGACGTCTGGAAGGTGCGCGGCAAGGTGTTCGCGTTGCTCAGTGAGCACAACGGCGAGCCCATCGTGAATCTCAAAGCGAGCCCCGACGACGTCCTCGCGCTCGTCGCGGAGTATGAGCAGATCACGGTGGGCTACCACATGAACAAGCGCCACTGGATCAGCCTGCGCCCGGGCGACCAGCTCGACGAGCGGCACGTCCACGAACTCGTCGTCGAGTCCTACCTGCTCGTCGTCGAAGGCCTACCGCGTAAGGATCGCCCGGTGGACTTAGAACGATTTGCGCCGTTCGAGCGCACCTGAGTGCTCAACAGTGGGTGCTCGCGCATGGTCAACGTGAAGAGTGGAGCCGTCTCGTCGTCATCCCGTGGAAGGCGAGTAGACATCCGAAGCCTGGTGCGACAGCAGCCTTCATGCCGCTCGGTCGATACCTAGCAGATTCTCCTGAGCAGTGAGAACAGCAAGTCCCGGAGACGTTCGAACGTCGGACGCCCGCGCGGAAGCCGCCCTCCGCGAAGGCAGGGGCTGTGCCGTATCATTCTTCTCCTACGTCGACTTTGGGAGGCACGCATGAAGAGCTGGACCATCGGCTTCCTCGCCACGTTGCACATCGATAGCAACCGCAGTCTTCGGCGCGAGCCGAAGGTGACGTTGTTCACCGGCATTACCTCGGGCGCGGGCCTAGAGGCGAAGCTCGATACCGAGTTCCGCCGCAGCCAGGAGTGACGGGGTTGTTGTCGTTCTCGATGCGTTTGTGCGCTGTGTCGTTCGTCTTTCTCGCCGTGCTCCAGTTCGCGACGGCGGTCGATGATGGGCTGTGGCAGTACTGGATCAGCGGTGCAGGGTGTCTGCTCACTGTTTGGGGATGTTGGCGTTTGGGCGGAGCTTGGCGGCACGTGAAGATCACCGAGCCCCCTCCCACGCGAGCCGCGTTGCGCACCCCGGAAGCAGTGAGGTGGGCCCTTGTCGCATTGGCGGGTATCGCCGCTGTCACGATCGCGATGTGGGCGGTGGGCTGAGCGCGTCCGCGCCGCCACGACGATCGACGCACGGCCAGCAGCCCTAGTCGCGCGCGGCACGGCGAAGGTCGAGCACGCCGAGCGCGTCGTGAAGGGTGGGCACTTCCACCACCTTGAGGTTGCCGAGCTTGGGCACGCGGGCGGTGACGTCGCGGGAGCCTTTCGGGACGAGGGCGAGCTCGAAGCCCAGCCTGGCTGCCTCGGCGAGCCTTCGCTCGGTGCCAGGAACCCGTCGAAGATCTCCTGCCAGGCCCACTTCGCCGAGCGCGACGACGCGGCGGGGGTGCTGGCGGTCGAGTGCTGCGGAAGCGACGGCGATGGCGACGGCGAGGTCGACGGATGGGTCGGTGACGCGAGCCCCACCCACCGTCGAGACATAGACGTCGTTGCCGAACAGCGGCAAGCGTGCCTTTCGTTCGAGCACGGCGAGCACCATCGCCATGCGGGAGCCATCGAGTCCGTGTGTGGTGCGGCGCGGATTCTTTTCGTTGGTGGACTGCGCGACGAGCGCCTGCACCTCGGCCAGCAGCGGGCGGCGGCCTTCCATCGTGACCGTCACACACGTGCCGGGCGTGGGCTCCTCATGGCGGGTGGTGAACAAGCCTGACGGGTCTGGCACCTCGACGATGCCCGACTCATCCATTTCGAAGCAGCCGACCTCGTCGGCGGGCCCGAAACGGTTCTTTGTGGCCCGAACCATGCGGAACCCGGAGTGACGGTCACCTTCGAACGACAACACCACGTCGACGAGGTGTTCCATGGTGCGAGGGCCGGCGATGGACCCATCTTTGGTGACGTGCCCGACGATGATCACCGCAATGTTCTCGCGCTTGGCGACGCGCGCGAGGGCGCCGGTGACTTCGCGCACCTGCGACGGGCCGCCGGGCACTCCGTCGGCCTCAGCGGTGGTGATGGTTTGCACCGAGTCGATCACGACGAGGCTGGGGGAGACCTCTTCAATGTGTCCGAGCACGGTGCCGAGGTCGGATTCGGAGGCGAGGTACAGATCGTCGACGACGGTGCCCGTGCGCTCGGCGCGCAGCTTCACCTGCGAGGCCGACTCTTCGCCAGAGATGTACAAGGTGGTGCGCCGAGCCGACGCCCATTTGGCCGCGACGTCGAGCAGCAGCGTCGATTTTCCGACGCCCGGCTCGCCCGCGAGCAAGATGACAGCGCCCGGGACGAGCCCGTCGCCCAAGACGCGGTCGAGTTCGCCGATCATCGTCGGGTAGCGCTTGGCCGATTCCATGGGCACCTGCGAGATGGGCAGCGCCTTCGCCGCGGGCGTGTGCGCGGCCACTTCGCGCAGCTTCGGCGCGCCCCGCTCCACGACGGACCCCCAGGCCTGGCACTCACCACACCGGCCGACCCATCGCGTCGACGTCCAACCGCACTCTGTGCACTGGTAGCTGTCCTGCTTCTTCGCCATGCCCGCAACCTACCCGCTACCTCTGACACAACCCGCCGACGCCGTCGTCGCCCCGGTGTCTGTGCCCGCCCCGGTGTCCCCCGCGCCCGCAAGGCAGAGGTAACCTGTGCGGCTTAGTCCCGGAACATGTGTCACTTGCCTCGGTGTAGCGCGCCGTCGTCGAGAGGCAGGTGACACTTGATCCGCTCTGTTGCCGCACAGGTTGCACCTGCCTGGGAGGGGAACCGACGACGGCGCAACCTGGCCGGGCCCACACCCGGCGTGGTGCCTCATTGTCAAGTCTCCGCGAAATTGGGGTTGTGCCTCAGATAGTTTTCCCCGCGTGACAGGGGGTAGCTGGCGTGTTGTCGGATGCCGCTGATTGGGGGGAGTTTGGGGCGGGTTTGTTGTTCGAGTTGGCGGGTTTTGGTGGCGGCGAGTCGGGTGAGTTCTTGTTGGATGCGGGTGATTTCGCGGGCTGTGGTTGTTGGTTGCAGGGTGGCTTTGTAGGCGGCGAGTTCGGTTTGTTGGGTGGGGCTGAGGATGTTGGCGTCGAGGAGTCGTTGGTAGGGGGTTCGGGGCTGGTCGTAGACGCGTTTGCGGCGGCCTGTGGTGTCGGTAGCCCAGCCGATGGGTTTCTTGGTGGGGGTGAGGAAGTTGAGTCGATCATGTACCAGGGCCCAGAGCTGGTTGAGTAGGTCGAGTTCGGCCGGTGTGTCGTAGCGGCGTACGAGGTGGTTGTTTTTCGGTTCGATGGTGGCGTGGTCGTTGCT
>NZ_CAMYFI010000086.1 GCF_947255005.1 uncultured Tessaracoccus sp.
CCGCGGGACGGCCTTCCCGCGCGTGCGCCTTGTGAGCTTCGTGTCCTTTGCTCGGCCCGCGTGTTTTGCGGCGTGAGAAACCCCGTGCCATCGGCGTGACGGCACGGGGTTTCACTCGCTCAAGAGCCGTGGAGCGAAGCGGAGCGTACTTCCTTGTGCGCCTTGTCGAGAGCGTCACCGACCTCTTGGTCACGAAGCCGCGCTAGGAGCGCTTCTGGCATACCAGCGACGCTGAAGAGCGCGGAGCTGACTGCGTGATCGTACGCGAACGTGATGATGGAGCTCACCGTCGACGAGACTCGACGGAAGGCCACCGACAGCTCGCGGCGCTCATCGTCGGAGATCTCCAGCGACTCGCTGCTTTCCACAAACTGCGCCACAAAGTTGGCCATGGCGAGCATCATTGGGTTGTTCACCCGCCGGATGACGTGCGTGAGCCCAACCAGTGCCATCCACGCCCAGTAGTCGTCGTCGAGGGGCCCGCGGACAGTCCGTTCCCACCAGCCCTGCAGCGACTCCTCACGCATGGGACGCTCGCCTGGCTTGAAGATCTTCTCCGTCTCCGAGTGTCCATACACGGTGTCGTAGAAGGCATTGACCATCTCGGGTCCAAGCCCGACGAGTGCATCCGCGTGCCGCTGGATGACGTCAGCATCTTCAGGGCGGACGCGGCACTCCGGGGGCGCCTGGTCGATCGCCGTCTTCGCGATGTCATGCATCGAATCCATGCTCAGGCCCTCCCGAGGAGCTGCTTGAGTTCAACGGCGGCGACGCGAGCTTCGATGCGCATGAGGCCGAGGTTGGAGTCGATGGGGCCGGTGAGGACGAGCACAGCGTCGGCGCCGGCCGAGTACGTCACCATGTAGCCGTTCTGTCCGCGAACCACGGCTTCGGCAAAATCGCCCAGCTCAGCGCGCTCAGCAATTCGCCCACCGAGGCCCAGAGCGGTAGCGGCCATGGCCGCGATGCGCTCTGCGTCGGAGTCCGAGAAATCATGGGCGACGGGCAGGCCGTCGGTGGACGCGATCATCACGCCGTGTAGCTCCGGGATGGACCGGCGCATATTGCCGATCACCCTAGAGAGCTCATCAGTCTTGCTGACGATGTAGTTGCTGGTCATAATCTTTTCCTCTCAACACTGCTGTGCTGTCCAGTTGTACTAAGCCCCCCGGACCTCCTTGGAGGCCATGGATGAGGAACTACTGTGGAGCCACCAGTACACTATTGGACTCCGGAGATATGCAAGTTTGGACTACTTCAACCTCGATGACGCATTGAGCCTAGCCGCTCAGTGATACGCTTCGGGATGGAAACCCCGGTAAGCTCTCCGGGATACCGTCTCTTGACCGCTAGCGGGAGGCACGTCGAGCACCTCTGAAGGAGGATCCACTGTGAGCAGCGGTAGATCATGGGCTCCGGTGGCTGGCGTCGCCGCGGCCTTGGCCGGAGCTCTATTGGCCGGATCAGCGTGGGTCGTTTCGTCGGCTGAGTCTCAACTCACCCGGCGTGCCGCCGCTGAATTGGCCAACGCCGATGTGCACGCGGACGTTTCCTATTCGGGCTTCGACGCGACGCTGACGAACCTTGCCGATGCGGCGACGGCGGACACAGCCCACACGGTGGTTTCGGGCGTGAGTGGCACGCGAGTGGTCCAAGTCGAGGATCATCAACCTCCGGGCTCCTCCCAGCCAAGCGAGGAAGCGAGCCCGGCGGCGCCTGAGTCGCCATCCACGACACCACCCCCGGTGACGAACGACGCCTCCCCCACCCCTGCCACTCCATCGACCTCGGCCGAACCACCTTCCTACCCCAACCTGATGTTCGAAGGGGCGAGCGCCTCCGTGCGCTCGGAAGACGAGACGGTGCTGCGGGAGTTGGCCGAATATTTGACTGCGCACCCTGACGTCATGGTCACGCTCACGGGATACACCGACAATGGCCAAGACGAGGCGGGCCGACGCGCGCTTTCCGACGCACGAGCCTCCGCCGCCCAAGAGGTGCTGCTGGACGCCGGTGTCGATGAAGCCCGCATCACCACGGTCGCAGGCGGGGATGCAAACCCCGTCGCCCCAAACGACACCCCGGACGGGCGTCAGCTCAACCGTCGGGTCGAAATCACCTTCCAGGAAGGATGACGTGCAAGGTTTCGCCTACGCATATCTGCAGATCCTCGTGGTCCTCGTCGTGGTCGCCGCCTTGGCCGCCTTGCTGGGCTTCCTAATCGGCCGTCGACGGTCCACCCCAGTGGAGGCTTCGTCGCACGCTGAGGGACAGTTGCGACCGCCAGCGGAGCGCGCGCACGAAGCCCCCGCCACGACGCATGCCGCTCGCGAGGAGATCCAAGAACAACCGCGGCGGACAGCCGAGAGCGGGCCCGTAGCCCCGGCTCGTGGCGGAGCTCAGGTCGCGTCTCCTGATCCGCTGGAAGATACGACGACGCGTCAAGCGCGCGTTGCAGTGCCCGCCGAATCATCCGAGGTCCGAGGAGGCGACCTCAGCTCAGCTGCTGAGGAGCCTCACCAACGGATGGAGACAGCAGGGGCGATGGCCTACGAACCCGAGGAAACGTCACGGGCAGCGCCCTCTGTCGCTGACCTTGACGAGACGCCGACCAAGTCCGACGAGGAAGAGCTCCTCCGCGAGAAGCTCCGTCACACCGAGCAGGAGATGGCCAGATTGGAAGCACGCGCTATCCAAGCGTGGGACGAGACGATCGCAACGCTCGAAACTAAGTTGAACCAGCTCCAAGAGGAAAACCAGAGCTTGGTGCAGAGGCTGAACGAGTCCGACAGCCTGCGCCTCATTGAGCAGGAGAAGGCTCACCGACTACGAGATGCGCTGAGGAGCGCCGGGGGTGCCCAACATGAATGACCGCGTGTTACTTTCCGCGGAAAAGCTGGCGAAGAACTTCGGGAACCGGGAGATCTTCAGCGATGTGGAGCTGGAGGTTCGGTCCGGAGAATGCGTCGGAATCATCGGACCCAACGGGGCGGGCAAGTCCACCTTGCTCGGTATCCTCGCCGGTGAGATCCAGCCCGACGACGGGCAGATCACTCACGGAGAGTCCGTCTTAGCAAAGGGCCGCGAGGCGCAGACCGGTCTGATCGCCCAACGCTTCAACGTCAACCCGGGGCTCACCGTCGCTCAGGCGATCTTTCGCGGCACCAACATCGGCCCGTCGGAAGAACGCCAGCGTGCACGGGCCCTGTTGGCACAGGCAGGGATTTCGCTGGATCCGATGTCGCGGGTAGGGGGTCTCACCAGACCGGATGTCGGCCTAGTCGAATCCATGCGCTTGTGGGCGGATGACACCGTGGATGTGGTGCTTGTCGACGAGGTCTCGGCTAGGTTCAATACGCGTGAGTTGGACGAGCTCCACTGGATCGTCAACAAGATCACGAGCCAGGGCCGCAGCGTCGTCTACGTCTCCCATCGCTTAGACGAGGTTCGCGCCTTGTGCGATCGAGTGTTGCTCCTGCGCGAAGGGACTCTTGTAGAGACGGATCCCGACGCCGACCTCGAAGGAGAGATCCACGCAGGCCCCATCGCTCACAGCGTTCCGAAATCTCACGTCCGAGACCAGGTGGCCCTTGAAGTTGTCGGCCTCTCGTCCGGAGTGGTGTCCGACGTGAGCTTTACCGTGGCCGCGGGCGAGATCGTCGGGTTCGTCGGTGGACGAGACTCGGGCATGCAGGATGTGATTGCCGCGTTGACAGGGAAGGCACCCGTCGAGAGCGGCACGGTGACAGTACAGGGCAGGCAGGCGTCGATCAACACTCGCGAGGGAGCAGTTCGAGCAGGCATCGCCCACCATTGGCCGGGCGCGGGAGGCGATCACGTCGCCGCAAACCTTGTGGTCGGCATCGAGGATGACGACGACTTCGACAAGGCTCAGACCGCCACTGCCTCGATCTTGGCAGCCATGGAACAGATGGACAACCACGGGCTCAAGCTGTTCGGCGAACGGCAGGGGTCGTTCGGTCAGACGGAGAGTCGCTACTTGTCCGCTCTGCTCTCCGCAAACGCAGCGGTCCTAGTCCTTGAGGATCCCTCTGCCACGCTGGACGCCGCAGCCCGAGCAGCCCTGCACGAGCACCTGACTGCCGCCACTGAGCGTGGAATGGCCGTGGTGCTCATCTCGTCTGACAGCCGCGAGCTGGTGTCGTGGACCCGGAGGCTCTTTGTCTTCCGTGAGGGACGGCTCAGCGAGACGTGGAACTCGGAGACTGTCACGACCGTGCGGCTCGACAAGGTGTTCCGAGAGGGGGCGGCGACCTCCGTCGAAGAGCCGGACATTTCGGCCGAGTCGGAGCCTGGACCCGCACAGGAGCCGACGGAGGATAAGGAACTGAACATCGTTGTGACGGACTTCGGGAGGAATTGGCTCGCCGGTCGTTGATGGTCGGAGCCCACCGGCCTGACACCGCAGGCGTGCAGAATGACGTGCGTGAAACGTTCTCCGGTCCTGTATGTCCTGCTGGGTGCCCTCGGCATGCTGGTGCTGATCATCGTCGTGCTCGTCATCGCATGGTTCTCCATCTCGAGACCAGCTGGGCAGGAGCCGGGAACGCCAGCGCCCCGCCCGACGCCCAGCACCCCGTCACCCCCAGCGGAGCTGAGCGAGGAAGACATATGGATCGATGACATCGATCTCCAATCTGGCGGAATGTCACTGCCTGCATCCTCGCTACTGAACGTCGACGGCACGGCCAGCGGGGTCCTGTCGAGCGACGGCCACGTCACGGCGCAACACGTGGACATCACCGCCACCGTGCCATTCCATGAGGTGGAGAAGCAGCTCGGCCACGGCTCGACCGTGACTAGCGCCGGTGGTGGCCAAGCCAGGATCGAACGCACAATCGAATTCGCCGAACGCTTGGTGGATGTCAGCGCAACGGGCGCCGTCGATGCGCGCGACGGCATCCTGTACGTGAACCCCACGCAGATCGAGCTCAGCGAAGATCCGGGAGTGCTTTCTCGAATCGCGACCGAGGCGGTGCGGGAATTCGTCACGATTTCCTACCCCATCGAGGGTTTGCCGCCGCAGCTCGTGCTGCGCGATGTCGATGTGCAAGAAGACGGTTTCCGCGCAAACCTATCAGGCAACGACGTGGAGCTGGTCGCTGCCGAGGGCTGACGGGAGCGTTGGCTTTGAGTCCCGTGCGATCCTTGATCCATGCCTTGGTTCCGCATCGGTCGGGTGGACGTCACCACGACGGTACTTGTCGTACTTCTCGCGTCAATCGGCGCCCTCATCGGGACGGTTTCGTCGGCCGCGAGAGCCGCTGGCGTGCTCACCGCCCCTCATGTCTTCTCCGGTGAGCCCTGGCGTCTCATCACATGGCCTTGGATCGACGTGCTGTCGATCTGGTCGATCTTCACTCTTGTGATCTTCTGGTACTTCGGCAAGATGCTGGAGTCGGATCTCGGCCGGGATCGCATGGCGTCGTTCCTCGTCGGTCTATGGGCCGTAGTCACGGCCTCGCACCTATTTGCGAGCATGTTCCTCCCTGGCTCCACGATGCTCATGGGGCTCAGCATGATTCAGCTCCTCATCATCTTGCTGTTCATCATGGAGCAGCCGAACAGGCCATTCTTCTTCGGAATACCGGCCTGGATCATTGGGGCAATCCTCGTCGGCCTCCAAGTCCTAGGACTTGTGGTCAGAGGCAACGCAGGTGGTCTGGTGGCTCTACTGCTCAGTTTGGGAGGAGGTGCCGTCTGGGCACGGCGCTACGGGCTGCTGAGCGCGCTGCCGTGGGCACTCCCGAAAGCTCGAGCACCTAGGGCGCCGCGCCCCAGCCGGGCAGCCGAGGCGCCCAAGCCGACCCGCAACCAGCGCCGCGCCCGAAGCGACGAGGACCGCCTCGACGAACTGCTCGAAAAGATCAGCAAGGAAGGCTTAGGCAGCCTCTCCCGATCTGAACACGACGAGTTGCTGGCGATTCGCGAGCGGCGTCACCAACGCTGAACTGCAGCCTTAGAGCCAACCCGTCAACTGCTCATTGAGCGCCGTCGTCGCCGCCGCTTGCCACTTGGGACCGAAGGTGAAACGACGCGCACCGATCGCCTTCAACTCACTGAAGCCCCCTAACGGCGAGGCGGTAACCGGGTCGACCGTGACGTTCACCGGAACCGAGACGGCCACGACGAGCTGTTGCAGCTCCTCGACGATCTGGATCCCTACCGGGTAGACAGCCCGCGCGCCTGCCTCTTCCATCGCGGACGCTCGCGCGGTCGCCTCCCCGATAGGGTCATCGAAGATCTTCGCGCCATGCTTCAGTGCGTCGGTGCGTCCGTTGATGACTATGGGCAGACGAGCTTCGTCAGCCGCGTCGCGCAACCTTCCGATGAAGTCCGCGTGTTCCTGCAAGGAGCGGACGCGGCCTCCATCGCGGTGGACGGTATCCTCGACGTCGAGGCCCGCGGCGCCGGTATCGATCACTCGGCGCATGAGGTCCGCGGGCTCGAGCCCATACCCCGACTCCACGTCGATACTGACCGGGATGTGAACAGCTTCGACGATGCTCCGAGTGATCGCCATGTAGTGATCGAAGGCCATCTGCTCGCCATCCGCGCCGCCGATGCTGTCGGCGACGGGGTGGCTCCCGATCGTCAGCGCCTGGAATCCTGCCTGTTCGAGCATGCGTGCCGTCCAAACGTCCCAGACCGTGGGCAACACGATTGCCTCGGCTTGCTCATGGAGCTGGGCGAGCTCATTGGCGGTTTCGGGTGGTCATTGCAACAGTAGGTGTTTGGATAGTACTTCGTAGGGGGTGGCGAATTCGAGTCGGCGGCGGGGTCGTCGGTTGAGTTCGTCGGCGACGAAGTCGAGGTCTTCTTGGCTGTAGCGGCTGAGGTCGGTGCCTTTGGGGAAGTATTGGCGTAGCAGGCCGTTGGTGTTTTCGTTGGTTGCTCGCTGCCAGGGTGCGTGGGGATCGGCGAAGTAGATGTCGATGTCGGCTGCGACGCTGATCTCAGGGTGTCGCCACATTTCGAGGCCTTGATCCCAGGTGAGGCTCTGACGCAGCTGGTCGGGCAGACGCCCAAGTTGCTTGACCAACGCGTCCCTGGTGGCCTCGGCCCGATTGCGTTCGGGGTCGATCCAGCACAAGATCGTGAAGTTCGATATCCGCTCAACGATCGTCGCGATCGCGGACTTGCCGTCTTTACCGATGATCAGGTCGCCTTCCCAATGCCCTGGCACGACTCGTTCGAGTGCTTCTGC
>NZ_CAMYFI010000087.1 GCF_947255005.1 uncultured Tessaracoccus sp.
CGAACCCGGACCACAAGCAACCAGCCCAGCGGAAACCACAACCGCCACGATCAGCGCGGGAATGCGTCGCATCTCCATGTTCCTCCTTCTAACAAGCCTGTGGGGCTGAATAGCCCTCAGCGCTTCGCTGCCTGCACGGGCAGGAGGCAGACGTCGAGTTCGACACTGTCGTCCAAATCGCGGCCTGCCACTCCCGCACCCTGCCGGGCAGCAGTATCCGCCAAGGAAGTTCCCGTCGGCCAGCCTGCGGCGATGACCGCGGGAGAGGCTGCCTGGCGCTGCACCTCGCCGGCCAGAGCCTCACTCGGTGCGTTCGCCATGCTCAGCGCGCGCTTAATCTCAAGTGTCGCTTGGGAGACGGCCGTCGTGAAGTTGGCCGTATTCGTGTAGTACTCTTTCGGACCTCCAGGCACGTCTTTCCGTGCCTGCTCAAGGGCCCCCTCCAGGGAACCCTGCACCGCGATGAGCACCGCTTCGTTGTACTCCTGGGCCGCGGCAAACGTGTTCCGCATCGCGAAGGCCATGGGCACATATTCCTTGACGGCCTGGTCTTGCACCTTGGCCATCGTCCGGTACACCTCAGCGGCCTGGCCTGTCCATCCCTCGATCTCCTGGAAGCTGGGCAACCGCTTCTCAGGCTCGAGCAACGCCTGGTGCACCTGCATCCACTGCTCACCCTCCGCTTGAAGCCTCTTCGGCACGTCCAGATGCTCCGTCGCGTTCGCCACTTCGCGGCGAAGCTCCTCCAGTGCCTGTTTCGCTCCTTCGATGAGCTCCTTAACTTCTTCCTCGAACCGGGCCTTGTCCGCCCAGTAGTTGAAGCCGTGATCTTTGAACTCGCCCAACTCTGACCAGAAGGATCTGGACTTCGCCTCATCACGTTGCTCTGCTGCATCACGCGCGGCCTCGAACTGAGCGATCGTCTCCGGAATGCGTTGGTACTCGCCCCTACCCTTCGAGATGAGCCCGGCGTGCTCGCTACGGAACTGCGCGGTAGCCGCCAGGAGCCCTCCGGCGCCGATGCCCGCGCTTGCTTGTTGGAAACTCACTGGGCCACTCCCATCTGTCCGCTGATCGAGGCATTGATCTGCTCTCGCTCGTCATAATCCGTCGCGGTCGAACGCAGTCTCTGGGCGATACCCGAGAACTCGCGCGAGGCCTCGTCGGACCACTTGTTGGTTTTCTCCGCCAGCGCTCGGGCCTCACGGAGGGCTGGCCCGGCGAAACCGAAGTTTTCCGGCCGCACCATCTGGGGGATCTGAACCGACACCTGCTCAGACGTCTCGTCCCAGGCCTTCGCGAAATCACGCAGCTTGCTCGAGTCGACGGTGAAATCCCCGCCACCGCCCTCGTCGCTACCGGAGCCGCCGCCCGTACCACCGGAGCCGCCGCCCGTACCACCGGAGATGCCGCCCGTACCACCGGAGATGCCACCTGCACCGATACCGGAGCCTCCGCCCGCGCCACCGACGCCGCGGAGAGCACCGGCGCCGCCCATGCTCGTCGGGTCTCCCACACCGCCCGTGTGGTTGATGCCGCCCTTGTGCGGGATGCCGCCGAGGCGGTTGACGCCCCCGCCATCGAGGTTGCCGCTCCCACCATCGAGACGGTCGGGGCTGTCTCCGGAGGAAGGAGCCTTGATCCCCCCGCCGTGGGGGCCGGAAAAGCTAGGCGACGGGACGTCTCCCCCGCCGCGAGGACCGGAGCCGAAGCCTTCGCCGAGGTCAGGGCCGTCGACACCGGGGCGGATGCCGACACGGGGGATGTAGCCGGGAACGAGGTTGCTATAGATGGGATCGCCGGGCATGATCGCTCCGACATCACCGCCCGGATGCCGGGGGTCGCCGGGAAGAATCGGGTCACCAAGCTTCCACCCGCCCGGGATGGAGCCATCCGAACCACCCGCCGCCTGCACGCCGCCGAGCCCCGAGCCGCTGCCCAAACCGAGCCCACCAGCGCCAACACCGCCACCTGCCGCGAGCCCGCCGGCGCCAGCTCCGCCACCGCGCATCGCGCCTGCGGCGCCGAGAGCACTCATCGATCCGGCACCCATCGCGCCTGCGGCGCCCGCCTGACCAGCAGCCGCGCCCATACCTGCGCCCATGGCGCCCGATGCGCCTGCCGCACCCGCTCCGGTGGCGCCAGCGCCGCCGGCACCACCCATCATCATCGGCGGCATCATGCCCTGCTGGCCTCCCTTGCCCTTGCCTCCACTGGCGTTGGGGTTGATCACCCCCTCGCGGAGATCTTCGTCGTCCACGAGATCATCGCTCTCCGCGAAAATGCCACGCATGGTGGATTCCGCGGCGCGACGCTGAAGCGCCTTCCACATTTCCTCTGCCTCGGTCATGGGTTCACCTTCTTCGGGTTGAGCATACGAAACAATCCGGCCAACAGGAGTTCCTGCCTGTGCTGGTAGTCATCGAGTGTCGCGAAACGGGGGTCGGGTTCGGAGGGAACGCGCTGCGCGTACGCCTTGTTGGCCGCACGCATGACGGCGTTGGCGAGCGGGCCCACTTGGACTTCATCAAGCCAGGCCTCGTCGAAGCGGACCTCGTCGGGGCGGCCATCGGCGTCGAGTACCACGGTCGCCCCCTCGTGCCGGGCCGTGAGGCGGCGCTGTGGCGCCGCGGGAAGCTGCGCGGCTTCCTCCGCCGCGGCTGCGATGAGTCGCGAGTTCTCCTCGATCATGAGGCGCACGATCCGGAGGTTCTCGAACGTAGGTTCGGGCAGCTCGCCGAGCTCCTCGTCGAGGTCTGGCAACTTCGCTTCCTTCGGAGAAGCGAGCCGCATCCCGGCCACCTGAAACGCTTGGTTGAAGCACCCGGCTAGGGTGTCGGAGCCTTGCAGCTTCTTGAACCAGTACGGGCTGACACGGACCTTCTCGAGGCGACCATCGTCGTCGACCCAGATGCGGACGATGCCGTCGCCGAAACCCCCGTCGTCGACGTCACCCAACTCCAACGGGCCGTCTTCGCTGCCCGGGCCAAAGCTGCCAAGCGATTCCGAGTCTGCGCACGCCTCGTCGCCCGCCAGCATCGGAGCAAGCGGGTCGTAGTCGTCGTCGAAGAACTCGCCGGTCATGTGGCCCAGTATTCCACCCGACGGGGTCACTCCCACCGGGCCTGCGGCGGCCAGGAGCCGCGCGAGGAGGCGACACATGACCCTCAACGAACGTGTCGTCACCGCCGGCAACGTCCGCCCCACGCAGCTAACCTCCGCGGTCAAACCACCTAACCCCGTCGCCCGCCGGGCGGCGCCTACTCGACGGTAACTGACTTCGCGAGGTTGCGGGGCTGGTCAACGTCGTGGCCGAGCAGCGTGGCCATCTCGCAGGCGAAAAGCTGTAGAGGGACGATGGCCACCAGGGGCTGCAAGAGTGTCGAGACGCGCGGGAGGGCGAGAAAATGGGTGGCGTTGCGTCGCGCCTCGTCGTCAGATTCCTCCGCGAGCACGATGCTGCGCGCTCCGCGGGCACGCACCTCGGCAATGTTGGCGATCACCTTGTCACGCAACTGGTCGCGCCCCGCCGGGGGCACCACGACGAACACCGGCAGCCCATCGTGCACGAGCGCGATGGGGCCGTGCTTGAGCTCACCGGCGGCGAACCCCTCCGCATGGATGTACGCGAGTTCTTTCAGCTTCAGCGCGCCCTCAAGCGCTGCGGGGTAACCGACGTGGCGTCCGAGGAACAGCATCGAGGGTTCGTCGTGAATCGCCTCGGCGAGCGCGTAGTACTGCTCAGCGCGGTCCAAGAGCTGCTGGATCAACGTCGGCATACGCTCCAACTCGGCGAGGATGGCAGCGATCTCGTCGCCAAACTTCATGCCGCGCACCTGCGCCAGGTAGAGGCCAAGGAGATAGCAAGCGACGAGCTGCGTGGTGAACCCCTTCGTGGACGCCACGCCAATTTCCGGACCGGCGTGAGTATAGATGACCGCGTCGGACTCGCGCGGGATGGTAGCGCCATTCGTATTGCAGATAGCCACCACCTTGGCGCCCTGCTCGCGCGCGTGCCGAATGGCCATCAGCGTGTCGGCTGTTTCACCCGACTGCGAGATGGCAACGACGAGCGTGCTGGCGTCGACGATGGGGTCGCGGTAGCGAAACTCGCTCGCCAACTCCACCTCGCAGGCGATGCGCACCCAGTGCTCGATGGCATACTTGGCGACGAACCCCGCGTAGTACGCGGTGCCGCACGCGATGATGACCACCTTGTTCACCCGTCGAAGTTCCTCGGGGCGGATCTGGAGTTCGTCAAGCACGAGCTCCCCGCGCTCATCTTGACGCCCCAGCAGGGTGTCGGCGACGGCGGAGGGCTGCTCGAAGATTTCCTTGCGCATGAACCAGTCGAAGCCCTGCTTTTCAGCCGCGCTCAAATCCCAGTCGACGTGAAACTCCTTGTAATCGGCTGGATTGCCGTCGAAGTCGGTAACGGTGAGACCGTCGGCGTCGAGCTCCACGATCTGGTCTTGCCCCAGCTCGACAGCCTCGCGGGTGAACTCGATGAAGGCGGCCACGTCGGAGGCGAGAAAGAACTCGCCCTCGCCCTTGCCCACCACCAGCGGCGAGTTGCGGCGGGCGGCCACGATGCAGCCCGGTTCCTCGGCGTCGATGGCGACGAGCGTGAACGCCCCTTCCAACTGCGGTGCGACGGCGCGCATGGCCTCCGCGAGCCGCTTGCCGGAGCGCACTTCGCGGTTGAGCAGGTGCGCAGCCACCTCGGAGTCGGTCTCTGAGGTGAACTCCTCGTCGCATTGCTCGCGCAGCGCTGCGTGGTTTTCGATGATGCCGTTGTGCACGATGGCGATGCGCCCGGCCACGTGGGGGTGGGAGTTGGCGTCGGTGGGTGCGCCGTGGGTGGCCCAGCGGGTGTGGCCGATGGCGACGTCGGACGTTCCGAGCGGTTCGGCCTCGATGGCGGCTTCGAGGTTGGCGATCTTCCCCGCCCGCTTCCGCCATTCGATACGTCCGCCGCTAGCGACGGCAACTCCAGCCGAGTCGTATCCGCGATACTCCAGCCTTCTGAGCCCGGAAATCACCACATCCTTGGCGTTTCGGGCGCCTACGTATCCAACAATTCCGCACATGAACCCCAAATGTACAGGATGATTGCGCGTTTCTTGACAACAGGCGTGCACCCTGCTGTAGGTGCTTTGTCGACATCTTTTGGCAGCCTCGCGTGCACAGGTAGGGGTAGGGTGGTGTGACCGTCGAATTCCCGCGAAGGAGGGCTCGTGGCCGAGCCGTACGTCACGCTCAAGCGCAGCAGCTGGGCTGCACTGTCAGACCTCACATCAATCCGCCTCGACGAGAAAACGCTCGCCAAGCTTCGCGGCATCGGCGACCCAACCAGCCTCGCAGACGTAGCGGAGGTGTACCGCCCGCTGACGCAACTGCTCTACCTCACCTTCGACAACGCAAGCCACCTCAATGAAGAGCGCAACAAGTTTCTCGCGCTGCATGAGCGCCGCACGCCGTTCGTGATCGCGGTGGCAGGCTCAGTAGCCGTCGGGAAATCAACGGTCTCCCGGCTGCTGCGGGAGCTCCTCCGCCAGGCACCGGGCTCCCCCAAAGTCGACCTCGTCACCACCGACGGCTTCCTACGCCCCAACGCGGAGTTGCAGCGACGAGGCATGCTCGCCCGCAAGGGCTTCCCCCAGTCCTATGACCGCAAGAAACTACTGCGCTTCCTCATGGACGTGAAATCTGGCGACGAGCGCGTCGAGGCACCCGTGTATTCCCACTCGAAGTACGACATCATCGACGGCGAATCCATCGTCGTGGAATCCCCTGACATCCTCATCATCGAGGGGCTCAACGTGCTCCAGCCTGCGCGCGTCGAAAAGGACGGGCGCGCTGGGCTCTCAGTGAGCGACTTTTTCGATTTCTCCGTGTTCGTCGATGCCGACGAAACGGATATCAAGACCTGGTTTACGGAGCGCTTCTTGGAGTTGAAGCGACGCTGCACCGGCGCTCCCGACGATTTCTACACCCAATTCCTGCACATGAACGACGAGCAGGCCACGCAGTTTGCGCACGGGGTGTGGGACGAAATCAATGGCCCCAACCTGCGCCACAACATCGAGCCGACGAAGGAACGCGCTACCGCCATCTTGCGCAAAGGCTCCGACCACCGCATCGAGGAAATATCAATCCGCAAGGTGTGACGCACCCTAGATCCGCTCGCGGCGGATCAACCGCGAGCGTCTACACTGACCGGCATGAGTGACTCGAACACCAACCGCCGCGACCCCTACTCGGAGAAGTTCAAGAAATTCATCGTCTCGGGGTGGGAACCCTATTCCGACGAGTTGCCGAGCACACTCTCGTCTGCTCCCTGGGCAGCCAAGCGACGCCAGGTGATCGTCGAGCAAAACCCGAAGGCGACGCTGGTGTTCCCCGCAGGCCCGCTCAAGGTGCGCGCCAACGACACCGACTACCGCTTCCGCCCCCACACCGCCTTCGCCTACTACACGGGCTTGGGTGAGGACAGGGAGCCCGACGCGGTGCTCGTCGTGAGCGCGTCGGAGTCGGTGCTGTTCTTCCGCCCGCGTGCTCCGCGCACCGACCGGGAGTTTTATGCCGACGCCCGCTACGGCGAGATGTGGGTGGGCCAACGCGACTCCCTCGACGAGATGGCGAGCCTCACCGGCATCGAGTGCCGCGACGTGCGCTCCCTCGAGGAATACCTCGCCGGGCGCGACAACCTGCGTGTCGTCCGCGAAGCCGATCCCGCGGTGACGGAGCTCGTCGACCGCGTGCGCGGCGGGGCCGACGACGAGGCCGACGCAGAACTGCATCGTCTCGCCTCGTCGCAGCGCTTCGTCAAAGATCAGCACGAGATCGACGAGATGGGGCGCGCCATCGCCGCCACGAAGGTGGGCTTCGACGCCGTCATTCGCGAGCTACCCAACGCCGTGGCCAACGGGCGCGGCGAACGCTGGGTTGAGGGCATCTTCGCACTCCATGCCCGCCACCTGGGCAATGCCGTCGGCTACGACACTATTGCGGCAGGCGCCGACCACGCCAACACGCTCCACTGGATCGTCAACGACGGCGACCTCGCCGATGGCGACCTGTTGCTGCTCGATGCGGGCGTCGAGGTGAACTCGCTGTACACCGCCGACATCACCCGCACGCTGCCCGTCGGAGGTACGTTCACGCCCGAACAGCGTCGGGTCTACGACGCCGTGCTACG
>NZ_CAMYFI010000088.1 GCF_947255005.1 uncultured Tessaracoccus sp.
AGCTGTAGGCATGACTGATCGATCCGACGTCGTCTCCTGGCTCACTGACATGGACGGCGTGCTCGTCCATGAGAATCATGCGCTGCCGGGCGCGTGCGATCTCATTGACCAATGGAACGAACGCGGCACGGAGTACCTGGTGCTCACCAACAACTCCATTTTTACCCCGCGCGACCTCTCCGCTCGCCTGCACGCCTCTGGCCTTGAAGTTCCGGAACACCGGGTGTGGACCTCGGCCCTCGCCACCGCAGACTTCTTGCAGCGTCAGCAGTCCGGCGGTTCCGCGTACGTCGTCGGAGAAGCGGGCCTGATTACCGCCATGCACGAGTCGGGTTTTGTGATGACGGATCGCTCTCCGGATTTCGTCGTGCTCGGTGAAACCCGCACCTACTCCTTCGAGCAAATCACGACGGCCATCCGCCTCATCCTGGGCGGGGCAAGGTTCATCGCGACGAACCCCGACCCGACGGGGCCCAGCGCCGACGGTGTGCTCCCGGCCACGGGTGCCATCATCGCGCTGGTGAAGGAGGCGACGAATCGCGCGCCGTACATCGTCGGTAAGCCGAACCCGATGATGTTCCGCTCCGCGCTCAACCGCATTGGTGTGCACTCGGAAACTACGGGCATGATCGGTGATCGGATGTCCACCGACATCGTCGCTGGCATGGAAGCCGGCCTCCACACGGTGCTCGTGCTCACCGGAATCGAGACGCGCGAGACCATGGAGGAGTACCCGTTCCGCCCGTCCGAGGTGCTGGAGGGCGTGTTCGAGTTGGTGGACGGCTGGGCACCCGACCTCGATGCTCTCGACGAGGAACCCGAGCTGCCGTAGGGGCTGAGGCTGGAGGTCAGCCACGAACCCGAAACTTGTAGGGATAGAACTCCTGAATTTGTAGGATTGAGAATCCCGAATCAGTAGGGATCTGGCTGTTGCGCAAGACTACGGTGCATTGCTTGGTGCAACGCCAAAGGGACTACTCAACGACATTCCTACGACGGAGTTCCTGTTTGAGTTGCTCGTCGTGCGTGACCTGCGCACGTAGACGAATCCTTCGGAGCGGCGGTCACGCATTACCAGGATTACGCTGACCGCGATGACGATGTAGTCGTGGCGCCGATCACAGCGCTGGGCCCCTAAACCATGACGATGGAAGCGGCGGCATGGCCCCACAGCGCGCCAACCCCATGGTGCGGGGTAGTACGTTCCGACGGTGGTCGCGGCGCTGTAAATGCCCCTCAAGCGGCGTACAACGGATTTCGCCCGCAGACGATGCGCAATTTCCCACCGTAGCACGGTATGCTTGGGGCTGGCCGTCGCATCGACGGCCGCGGCATGTAAGGAGTACGCGTGGATCACGACGAGTCCACCCCGATTGACGCGACGGATGCAGCCGTCGATCTCGACGGTCAGCCCGACAGCGCCGTGTCTGGCGACTACGACGCCGATCAGATCTCGGTTCTCGAAGGCCTAGAGGCGGTGCGCAAGCGCCCAGGCATGTACATCGGCTCCACCGGCGAGCGCGGCCTCCATCACCTCGTCTACGAGATCGTCGACAACTCCGTCGACGAGGCACTCGCCGGCTACTGCTCCCAGATCAACATCGAGCTGCTCGACGGCGGCGGCGTGCGCGTCATCGATAACGGCCGCGGCATCCCCGTGAAAGAGCACCCTGTCGAGAAGATTCCGACGGTCACCCTCGTCCTCACTGTGCTCCACGCAGGCGGCAAATTCGGCAACGGCGGCTATAAAGTCTCGGGTGGTCTGCACGGCGTCGGCTCATCCGTCGTCAACGCGTTGTCAGAGAAGTTCATCGTCGAAGTGCGTCGAGATGGGCATCTCTATCGCCAGGAATTTAACCTGGGCGTTCCGGTGTATGAATTGGAGACCGTACGCGAGCTCGCCGACGGTGAATCCACAGGCACCACTATTACGTTCTATCCATCGTCGGAAATCTTTGAAACAACGCGATTTAGCTACGACACCCTGGCGAATCGCTTCCGCGAAATGGCGTTCCTGAATAAGGGTTTGCGCATTGTCCTCGACGACCGTCGCTCGGACGCCACCGTCGAGGCCGCCGAAGGCGAAGACACGGGTGGCGACGTCACGAGCGACCCGGACGACCTCAGCCACGACGAGTTCCATTACGTCGAGGGGCTCAAGGATTACGTGCGATTCGTCTCGAAGGGCAAAGAGCCCGTGCACCAATCCATCATCGATATGGAGGCGCATGCCCCCGATCAGGGAATGAGCCTGGAAATCGCGATGCAGTGGAATATGTCGTACGCGTCGAACGTGTACACCTTCGCGAACACCATTTCTACCCACGAAGGCGGAACGCACGAAGAGGGATTCCGTGCCGCGCTCACGAATACCGTGAATAAGTGGGGCGAAAACTGGGGCATGATTAAGAAGAAAGAAGATCGTGTCTCGGGTGACGATATCCGCGAGGGTCTCACCGCCATTATCTCGATTAAGGTGGCCGAACCGCAGTTCGAGGGGCAGACGAAGACGAAGCTCGGCAACACCGAAGCGCGCACCTTCGTGCAGCGCGTCATGTGGGAGAAGCTGGGCGACTGGTTCGAGCTCAACCCCGCCGAGGGCAAAGACATCATCCGCAAGTCGCAGGCCGCTGCCCAGGCGCGCATCGCCGCCCGCAAGGCGCGCGACATGGCGCGCAACCGCAAGGGCCTGCTCGGTGGCGGCGGTCTCCCCGGCAAGCTGGTGGATTGCTCGTCGCGCAACCCTGAAGAGTGCGAGATGTTCATCGTCGAGGGTGACTCCGCCGGCGGCTCCGCCCGCGGTGGTCGTGACCCGCGCACGCAGGCCATCCTGCCCATCCGCGGCAAGATCTTGAACGTCGAGAAGGCCCGCCTGGACAAGATCCTCGCCAACAAGGAAGTCGAGGCCATCATCAACGCGCTCGGCACGGGAGCGCAGGAAGACTTCGACATCGACCGGCTGCGCTACCACAAACTCGTGCTCATGGCCGACGCCGACGTCGACGGCGCGCACATCCGCACGCTGCTGCTGACGCTGATCTTCCGCTTCCTGCGCCCGCTCATCGAGGCCGGTCACGTGTACCTCGCGCAGCCGCCGCTGTTCAGGCTGCGCTGGACGAATGCGCCGCACGAGCTGGCCTACACCGACGCCGAACGTGACGCACTGCGTGAGGCTGGCCTCGAGGCCGGTAAGAAGCTCCCGCAGGTCAACCCCATCCAGCGCTACAAGGGCCTCGGCGAAATGAACGCCGACGACCTGTGGGAGACGACGATGGACCCCGAAAACCGCATCCTGCTCCAGGTCACCATGGATGACGCTGCCGCCGCCGACCGGATGTTCTCCATCCTGATGGGCGAAGACGTTGAGCAGCGACGCACCTTCATTCAGCGCAACGCTCGCGACGTGCGCTTCCTGGACATCTGAGGAAGAAGCTATGGCAGACGAAGAAACTCCGGTAGAAGCCCTGAACGACGAGTTGCAGGCGGGCGGCCACGGTCGCGTCGATGCGACGGACCTCGAAGAGGAAATCCAAAAATCGTACCTTGACTACGCCATGAGCGTGATCGTCGGGCGTGCGCTGCCCGACGTGCGCGACGGCCTCAAGCCCGTGCACCGTCGCGTGTTGTACGCCATGTGGGACGGCGGCTACCGCCCCGACCGCGGCTGGAACAAGTGCTCGCGCGTCGTCGGTGAGGTCATGGGTTTGTACCACCCCCACGGCGACTCGGCGATCTACGACGCCCTCGTGCGCCTCGCCCAGCCGTGGGCGATGCGCCACACCCTCGTCGCGGGGCAGGGCAACTTCGGTTCGCAGGGCAACGACAAGGCCGCGGCCATGCGATACACCGAGTGCAAGATGGCCCCACTCGCTGCCGAGATGGTGCGCGAGATCGACCAGAACACCGTCGATTTCATGCCCAACTACGACAACCGTGAGCAGGAGCCGACGGTGCTCCCGGCCCGCTTCCCGAACCTGCTGGTGAATGGTTCGACGGGCATCGCCGTCGGTATGGCGACGAACATCCCCACGCACAACCTGCGCGAGGTGGGCGACGCGGTGCAGTGGGCGCTCGAGCATCCCCAGGCGAGCGGTGAGGAGCTCCTGGAGGCGGCGATGCAGCGCATCCACGGCCCCGACTTCCCAGGCGGAGCGCTCATCGTTGGGCGTCAAGGCATCGAAGACGCGTACCGCACGGGCCGCGGCTCGGTCGTGATGCGCGCGGTGGTCGACTTCGAGGAAGATGAGCGTGGGCGGCAGATGCTCGTCGTGAAGCAGCTGCCGTACATGACGAACCCCGACACCCTCGCGCAGCGCATCGCCGACCTCGTCAACAGCGGCAAGCTCGTCGGCATCGCCGACATTCGCGACGACTCGTCGGCACGTACCGGCCTGCGCCTGGTGATCGTGCTGAAGCGCGACGCGCAGCCCCGCGTCGTGCTCAACAATCTGTACAAGCACACGGCGCTGCAGGAATCGTTTGGCTGCAACATGCTGGCCATCGTCGACGACGTGCCCCGCACGCTGCGTCTCGACCAGTTCATCTCGCTGTGGATCAAGCACCAGATGGAGGTCATCCGCAGGCGCACCCAATTCCAGCTGGAGGATGCGGAGAAGAAGGCGCACATCTACCGCGGGCTGGTGAAGGCCCTCGACAAGCTCGACGAGGTCATCGCACTCATCCGGCGTTCGCCGAACGCCGACGATGCCCGCACCGGCCTGATGGCGCTGCTCGACATCGATCAGGTGCAAGCCAGCGCCATTTTGGACATGCAGCTGCGCAGGCTCGCAGCCCTTGAACGTCAGGAGACGATCGACCGGCTTGCGGCGCTCGAGGCGAAGATCGCCGACCTCAAGGACATCCTCGCCAAGGAGGAGCGTCAGCGTGAGATCATCGGCACGGAGCTGCAGGAGATCGTCGACAAGTACGGCGATGAGCGTCGCACGAAGATCATCGCGGCCGAAGGTGACTTCTCTGATGAAGACTTCATTCCCGACGAGGACGTGGTCGTCACCATCACCTACGGTGGCTATGTCAAGCGCACCCGCACCGACCAGTACCGCGCCCAAAAGCGCGGAGGCAAGGGCGTTCGTGGGGCGACGTTGCGCGCCGACGATGAGGTTCAGCACCTGTTCACCGCGACAAATCACGAGTGGCTGCTGTTCTTCACCAATTTTGGGCGTGTGTACCGCATTAAGGCGTGGCAGCTGCCCGAGGGCGGGCGCGACGCGAAGGGTAGCCACGTCGTCGGGCTGTTGACGTTCCTTCCCGACGAGAAAATTGCCCGGGTGATGCGGTTGCGCACGTACGAAGACGCGCCGTACCTGCTTCTGGCGACGAAGAAGGGCCTCGTCAAGAAGACGGCGCTGACCGCCTACGACTCGTCGCGCCAGGCGGGCGTGATTGCCATCAACTTCCGCGACGAGGACGATGAGCTCATCGGCGCCGAGATCTGCTCTGCCGACGACGACGTGCTGCTGCTGTCGAAGAAGGGCCAGGCGATTCGGTTCCAGGCTTCCGACGAGCAACTTCGCCCCACCGGGCGCGCGACGTCGGGCGTCACCGGAATGCGCTTCCGTGAGGTGGGTGGCGAAACCGACGAGCTGCTCAGCATGTCCGTGCTCCCCGCCGATGGTGAGGAGGACGAGCGGTTTGTGTTCACCGTCACGCAGGCCGGCTACGCCAAGCGCACCAAGATCAGTGAGTACCGTACGCAGGGGCGTGGCGGGCTCGGCATCAAGGCCATGAAGCTCGTCGACGACCGCGGCTCGCTCGTCGGTGGGCTCATCGTCGACGAAACGGACGAGGTCATCGCCATCAAGCATTCCGGGCAGATCACCCGCTCCGCCGTGGCGGAGGTGCCGGTGAAGGGGCGCGACACGATGGGCGTGAAGTTCGTCGGCGTGCGGGGCGACGACGCCGTGAGTGTGATTGCGCTCTACCCTGAAACAGAGGTGGAAGAAGAAGAATCCGCGGAGTCGGTTGCTGCGGAGGATGAAGAAGCCGCTACGGTAGACGACACGGATGTGAACGAGGAGGCAACCGATGAGTGATGCGCCGCGCTGGCCTGGCGCCGACGGTTCCCCCGGGCTCGATTTTTCCCGGAAGCCTGATACTGACTCCCAAAAGCCCGCCGGAAGCACCAAGGGCGACCCGCAATCGACGGGCACCCCCGGCCCGACGGGTGGCCCGGCGAAGATGTCCGGGGGGCCGAATAAGCCTCAGCCGTCCGTTCCGGATCGCGACGAGGATCCCACGCGCCAGCCGAAGCTTCCGCCGCGCACTACGCAGCCTCCGACGGATGCCCGCCCAGATGCCCGGAAGTCGCAGAACGCCCACGACTGGGAGCTCGACAGCATTACACGTTCTCCCAAGTCAGAGCCCAGCGCACCTGGGCCCAAGTCTGTGTCGTCGGCCACTGCGTCGCAGCCGGTTGAGCCTCCATCTCGCGCGCTGCGCCCGTCGCGTGCCTCTTTGTCGGCTTCGGAGCCGCCGGGCTCCCAGCTTGGTCGCGCATCTTCGCTGCGACGCACCCGCAAGGCGCGTCTGCGGATCAACCGGATTGATCCGTGGTCGGTGATGAAGACGTCGTTCCTGTTCTCGATTGCATTCGGGGTCATGCTCGTCGCAGGCGTGGGAGTGCTGTGGTCCATCATGGCTGGTTCCGATGCGCTGAATACCATCAACGACCTGGTGAATTCCGTGGTCGCCGACCCGCAAGGTGGCGGCGAGCGCTTCAACATTCACGAGTTCCTGGGTTGGCAACGCGTCATGGGGCTGACGACCGTTCTCGCTGCCATCGACGTCATCATCTTCACTGCAGTGGCTACGTTGTTCGCGTTCCTCTATAACCTCGCTTCCGTCGTGATGGGTGGCCTGGAGATCACGCTGGCTGAGGACTGATAGCTCGCGAAGCTCGACTGCGCGCACAACAGATGACGAAAACGCTCAGTATGAGGCCAGAATCTTCATCTGGAGTGCGCTCAGTCGCGGGTAGAGCCCAGCGTCCCTTCCCGACGGTTTGCGAGCCGCTGAAGAGGTTTGATAAAGTTTCACGTCGGTGAACGAGCCTATAGCTCAGTTGGTTAGAGCGCTGCCCTGATA
>NZ_CAMYFI010000089.1 GCF_947255005.1 uncultured Tessaracoccus sp.
GTCTCGGCCTGGATTGATGACGAGATGGAAACCTTGACTGACGACTACGTCGCCTTCGTCCAGGAGCACGTCTCGATCGCACGGGAGGCCTGTGGTGATCCGCAGGTGCTGATCGAGCAGCACCTGGACTTCTCCCATGTGGTGCCGGGAGGTTTTGGCACCGGGGATTGTGTGATCATCGCTGAACCCACCTTGCAGATCATTGATCTGAAGTACGGGCAAGGTGTGTTGGTTGAGGCTGAGCGTAATCCCCAGTTGATGCTCTACGCTCTCGGAGCCCTTCACACTTTCGGCGACCTGTACGACATCGAGCGCGTAGCGGTGACGATCTACCAGCCGCGCCGGGCGAACGTCGACACCTGGGAAATCCCCGTCACTGAACTCGAGCACTGGGCCGAAGCGGAAGTGAAACCGAAGGCTGAGCTGGCAGCGGCTGGCGAGGGCGAGTTTTGTCCGGGCTCGTGGTGTCAGTTCTGCAAGATTGCACCCACGTGTCGGGCACGAGCTGAAGCCAATCTTGCGCTGGCCAGGTTGGAGTTCGCCCCACCAGCAGAACTTAGCGATACAGAGATCGCTGACGTGCTGGCAAGGATTCCGCAGCTCAAAACTTGGGCGGCGGATGTGGAGGCCTACGCCCTGTCGAAGGCCGTCAACCAGGGAGTGGTCTTTGAGGGGTTCAAGCTCGTAGCCGGACGGTCGATACGCAAATACACCTCCGAAACCGATGTCGCTGCAGCGGCTGAGGCGGCTGGATATAGGGACATCTGGGATCGCAAGCTCATCACCCTCACAGCCATGGAACGCCTCATGGGTAAACCCGCCTTCAACGAGGTCCTCGGTGATCTCGTGACCAAGCCTGCAGGAAAACCTACGTTGGTTCCTACATCCGATAAACGGCCAGCGCTTGACCTGGTGAGTGCGGCCACCGATTTTCAACCAAACAAGTAACGAGTAGAAAGAAGAATGATTATGTCAACGACTAACACAACTCGTATTGTGACCGGCGAAGTTCGCCTATCCTACGCACACGTGTGGGAGCCGAACTCCATCCAGGGAGGCAAACCGAAGTACTCCGTCTCCCTAATTATCCCGAAGTCCGATACTGCCACGATTGCGGCGATCGAGAAGGCCGTGGATGCAGCCATCGAGGCCGGGACGGCCAAGTTTGGTGGCAAGCGCCCCAACAAGGCCGCCCTCAAGTTGCCGCTGCGCGATGGGGATATTGAGCGTGACGACGAAGCCTACAAGGGCGCCTACTTCCTCAACGCCAACTCCCTGACCGCTCCGCAGATCGTCGATCAGAGCGTCGCCCCGATCCTGGACCGCGCCGAGGTGTATTCCGGCTGCTATGCCCGTGTCAGCCTCAGTTTCTATGCGTTTAACACGAATGGCAACCGAGGCATCGCCTGCGGACTCGGCAATATCCAAAAGACCCGTGACGGCGAGAGCCTTGGCGGTGGACGAGTTTCCGCTGAGACCGACTTCGGTGCCTTCGCCGCTGATGACGACTTCCTGAACTAACCATCCCCACACGTGGAGGGAATCAGCACATCTTGTTGGTTCCCTCCACTTTTCTTCTATGTGAAAGGAACCCCGTCATGCGAACACTCTTCTGCGATATCGAGACTTTCAGTCCAGTTCAGCTCGCCAAGGCGGGCGTTTACCCGTATGCCGAGCACCCAGACTTCGAGCTACTCCTGTTCGGCTATTCGATTGACGGCGGCCCAGTCGAAATAGTGGATCTTGCCAGCGGCGAGACCCTGCCCGATGAGGTTCTAGCGGCTTTAGTGGATTCGGGTGTGGTCAAGTGGGCGCATAACGCCGCCTTCGAGCGAGTCTGCTTGTCCGCTTGGCTACGCACTCATCATCCCGAGCTTCTCGCTGATGGGTTTCTTGGCCCAAGGCAGTGGCGCTGCACCATGATCTGGTCGGCCTACCTTGGTCTCCCGATGAGCCTCGATGCAGTAGCCACAGTTTTGAAGCTTGACGTCCAAAAAGATTCTGCGGGGCGCAAGCTGATCAAGCAGTTCTGCACACCCGCCACACCCTCAGTCCTGAACGGCGGCAAACACAGGAACCCACCATCAGCTGACCCGACCGGCTGGGCACGGTTTATCGACTACAACCGGCGCGACGTCGAAGTCGAACAAGCCATCCACGACAGACTGGCGTCTTTTCCGATGCCCGATGCCGAATGGGACACCTACGCCCTCGACCAACGCATTAATGATGCCGGGATTCTTCTCGACCACACGCTCGTCGATAATGCCGTTGCCGTGGACGAGCACCACCGCAACGCGACACTCGCTCGGGCACAGACATTGACTGGGTTGAAGAATCCGAACTCGCCGATCCAGCTCAAACAATGGCTGAGCGAGCACGGCTGCGAACTCGAATCGCTGACCAAAGCCGACGTCGATGCAGCCCTCGATACTGCGACCGGTGAGGTGAAAGAAGTCCTCGAACTTCGCGGCGATCTAGCGAAATCAAGCGTCAAGAAATACCAGGCCATGCAAAACGTCGCAGGATCCGATGGCCGTACACGTGGGCTCATCCAGTTCTACGGCGCAGGACGTACCGGACGTTTCGCCGGACGCCTCGTCCAAGTCCAGAACCTCCCCAGGAATTATTTGCCTGATCTTGACCAAGCCCGATCGCTCGTCAGAACAGGCAGCCTCGATGCCCTTGAGCTTCTGTACGAGTCCGTGCCCGACACCCTCAGCCAACTCATCCGTACCGCGTTTATCCCTTCACCTGGGCACAGGTTCATCGTTGCTGATTTCTCTGCAATTGAAGCACGTGTCATCGCATGGCTCGCAGGAGAAACCACCACCCTTCAAGCCTTCCGTGAAGGTAAAGACCTCTACTGCGAAACCGCGAGCCGTATGTTCGGAGTGCCAGTCGAAAAACACGGCGTTAATGGTGAGCTTCGGCAGAAAGGAAAATTAGCAGTTTTGGCTTGTGGTTTTGGCGGCTCAACGGGCGCTTTGGAGCGCATGGGAGCACTCACCATGGGTTTAGCCAAGCATGAGCTCAAACCGATCGTGGACGCCTGGCGGCAAGCTAACCCACACGTCGTGCAGCTCTGGGCAGACGTCGAAGAAGCCGCTATCGCTGCAATCACGTTGCGCCAGCCGATCCGGCTGCGGAATCTGCGATTTACCGTCGAGTCCGGGATTCTCTTCATCGAACTCCCCTCAGACAGACGACTTGCGTATGTGCAGCCGCGTCTTGGGGAGAACCGTTGGGGCGGCACATCCATCACCTACACCGGCACCACCACCGCCAGAAAATGGGGACATCTCGAAACCTACGGAGGGAAGTTGGTTGAGAATATCGTGCAGGCGATCGCTCGTGATCTGCTCGTGGTTGGCATGCACGCAGTCGCCGAGGCAGGGCACCAGATTGTGATGCATGTTCACGACGAAATCGTTATCGACGAACCCACAGATTCGGGCTTCACCGTTGCTGACGCGTGCGAGCTCATGACGACACCGCCCGACTGGGCAGCAGGGCTCCCACTCGACGCCGACGGCTACGAATGCGATTACTACCGCAAGGACTAACTCCTACTCGTCGCCGAGCAGCAGCTTCGGGTCGGTTTCCATGAACTCTCGAAGATACGCGGCGATCTGCTGATTCGCAGCAGAGGGCGCTGGATCGTTGTCAAGATCGTGTAAGTATTCCAAGAACGCAAAGAGACGCATGCACATTGCCATCGCCCACACCGTGGCTTTATCAATCTCACCCATATCTCCATGATCGCTCGTGTAGCACTGTTTGTCTGCGGGGTATACCCTGCATGGATTTAACACTTTTAGGTTCGTCGGCAGTGGGGTGAGGCCCTTAACTCCTTGTGCCGCCCGGCACGACTTTTTCTCGACGGGGTCTCGGGAAGGAACCCCGCCATGGGAAACCAGATTCAAACATTCACCAACGACGTGTTCGGCACCATCCGCACCATCACCAATGATGGCCAGACGCTGTTTTGTGGGAAGGACGTCGCCACTGCGCTCGGCTACGTTAACGCCAGCAAGGCAGTACGCGATCATGCTCGCGCCGATGGGGGTCTAAAACGTTACCCCATCGTCGATGCCATGGGACGCGAACAAGAAGCCACCTTCATTACCGAAGGTGACCTCTATCGCCTCATCATCTCTTCAAAGCTCCCGGCAGCACAGAAGTTCGAAGCCTGGGTGTTCGATGAAGTGCTACCGACGATTCGCCGCCACGGCATGTACGCATACGACGAACTACTCGCTGACGATGAATTCCTGGAGCATGCCATCGCCACTCTGCGGGCCGAACGGGCCAAGCGCCTGGCAGCAGAGCAAGCCCTGCTCGAAGCGGAACCGAAAGTCTCGTACTACGACGTTGTGTTGCAATCGGATTCGTTGTTGACGACGACTGCGATTGCGAAGGACTACGGACTTTCCGCGAAGAAGCTCAACCGGATCCTGCGTGATGCTCGCGTGCAGTTCCATCAGTCGGGCCGGTGGTTCCTGTACGCGAAGTACGCCGAGCAGGGATACACCCAGTCCAAGACCCACGAATACGGCGAGGGGCAGACCCGCACCCACATGTACTGGACGCAGAAGGGGCGTCTGTTCATCTACGACCTGCTCAAGAACCAGCTCGGCATTCTGCCTGTCATTGAGCGTCAAGGTCAGGTGCAAGCATGACCGCCACGACACTCGATATTGGGTTTTCGAAGAAGAACACCGAAGGCTATCTGGACCTGACGAGCTACCACGCGCTCAAGAAGCTCCAGCGCGAACTATTCGGTTACCGACCCTTGGTTTATATCTGCTCGCCCTACTCAGGTGACACCGAGGCGAACGTTGAGCTCGCCCGTCAATTCTGTGGGTTTGCAGTAAGCGCGGGCAAGATCCCGTTCGCTCCGCATCTGCACTATCCCCAGTTCATGGACGACGCCGATCCCGATCAGCGTGAGTTGGCGATGTTTTTCAACAGGGTGTTGCTCGCCAAGTGCGAAGCGCTGTGGGCATATGTCGGACGCGTGAGCCCTGGTATGCGCTTAGAGATCGGGTGGGCGCGCGACCTCGAGTTGCCGATTAAGTATTTCGATTCTGATTTCAAGGAGGTCACGCCATGACCACGTCCTTCACTCTGTTTGCTGCCACGGTTACAGGTGTGCAGAACAATAACCACTACCCGAACCAGCACATCGTCGCTGACGCGGCCTCGCTGAGCGCGGTCGCGGGTTTTGATCACGTGGCTGCCACGTATGTGAATGATCGCCGCTCAACTGCAGCCTTCATCTCCTCGGATTGCGTGGTGATGGATATCGACAACGATCACACCGACACCGAGTCCGAGTGGGTCACCCCGGAGAAGCTCGCCGAGTTGATGGCTGGTGTGGAGTTCATGACCGCCACGTCTCGTAATCACCAGAAACCGAAGGGCGTGGTGTCGGCCAGGCCGCGTTTCCACGTCTACTTCCCAATACATGAAATACGCGACGCAGACGACTATGCGGGGCTCAAGCACCGCCTCGCATCACGGTTCTCCTTCTTCGACCGTAATGCTTTGGATGCAGGACGTTTCATCTACGGGGCGTCGAACGCGGTAGTGACGGTGCATGAAGGTGATCAGCTCCTCGATGCATGGCTTGATGCGGCTGACGAGATCGACGTGTTCGCCGCCTTCGATCAAAGCACTTTGGTCATTGGTGAGGGCTCACGTAACGCTACACTCTCACGCTTCGCAGGCAGGGTCCTCATCCGCTACGGCGATACAGACCAGGCGCGTGACTTGTTCGACCGCAAAGCCAACCTCTGCGAGCCACCGCTCAGCGAGGGCGAATTACAGACGATTTGGAATAGCGCGTGCAGGTTTGCTTCGAAGGTTGCTGCTGATCCAGGCTATCTGCCGCCTGAGGCGTATGAGGCGTTGGCGGGTTTGCGTCCGGATGATTTTTCCGATGTAGGTCAGGCAGACACATTGGCTGGCGAGTATGCGAACAAGATCCGCTACTCACTGGCTACCAAGTGGCTCGTCTACGACCATGGCGTGTGGGATGAGAACGACTTATCCGCACAGGGCGTGGTTCAGGAATTGACTTCCCGCCAGCTGGAAGAAGCCGACCGTCTGATCGCATCGACGTGGGAGACCATGACGGCAACCGGCGCAGATCTCGTGATGGCCTCCGCCTCGTCGAAAGCCCGCGGCATCGCGAAGCTCACGCCTGTGCAAGCGACCGCGTTTCGAGCGTGGGATGAGGCAAAGAACTACCACAAGTTTGTTCTATCTCGGCGTTTGTCACGCAATATCACGGCCACGTTGAAAGAAGCCGGGCCGATCTTGCA
>NZ_CAMYFI010000090.1 GCF_947255005.1 uncultured Tessaracoccus sp.
ACCCCCGCGCCGTGCGCTACTTCCTGCTCGCCCCGCACTATCGCTCCACCATCGAATTTTCCCCCTCCGACGACGACACCCGCGGCTCGCTCGCGGAGGCCGAGAAAGCGATCGAGCGCATCGACTCCTTCGTGCTCCGCGCCACCGAGCACGCCACCGCGTCACCCGACTACACCCACCTCGAGCAGTGGCAGCGCTTCGCTGCGGCCATGAACGACGACCTCGGCACGCCAGGAGCCGTCGCGCAACTCTTCGACGTGATCCGCGCCGGCAACCAGGCCCTCGCCCAGGGCGACGATGTCAGCGCCCTCCTCGGCGCCGCCACAGCGATGCTGAACGTCTTCGGCCTCCACCCCCTGGCCCCAGAATGGGCCACCAACGCCACCACCGACGACCTCACACCCATCGTCGACTCCCTTGTGGGAGCGCTCTTGGCGCAGCGTGCGGAGGCTCGCGCGGCCAAGGATTGGGGCACCGCCGACGCCATCCGCGACACCCTCGCCGATGCCGGCCTCACCATCACCGATACCCCTGACGGGGCGAAATGGAGCGTGCGCTGATGCCAGGAAATTCGTCACGACGAGGCGCAGGCAAGCGCGGCCCCAGCAAGGCCGCCGGCTCCGGCGGCCGCAACCGTCGATCGCTACAAGGCCGAGGCCCGACGCCGAAGGCCGAAGACCGCGTCTACCACAAGGCGTACAAGGCGAAGCAGGCCGCGGCAAAGCGCCAGGGCGGCCCCTCGAAGCGTCCCCCGAGGGCGAAGGCCGGCGCCGACTGGGTCGTCGGCCGCAACCCCGTGTTCGAGGCCCTCACCGCCGGGATGCCCGTGAAGCAGGTGTATCTTGCGGAGGGCGCGGAGCGCGACGACCGTATCCGCGACATCCTCAAGCACGCCGCCGAGCATTCCATCCCGCTCCTGCAGGTACCCCGCGGCGAACTTGACCGCGTCACGGGTGGGCTCGTCCACCAGGGCGTCGCTCTCCAGCTCCCCCACTACGAGTACGCCGTGCCCGAGGAGCTTTTCGCCGACGGTGTGGACGCCGCCGCGGTCTTCGTCGCGTGCGATGGCATCACCGACCCCCGCAACTTGGGCGCGATCATCCGCTCCGCCGCCGCGTTCGGCGCGGCTGGGGTCGTGATCCCCGAACGGCGTTCCGCCTCAATGACCGCCGCAGCGTGGAAAACCTCGGCGGGCGCGGCGGCGAGGATCCCCGTCGCGATGGCAGGCAACCTCAACCGCGCGCTCGAGCAGGCGGCCAAGATGGGCTACACCATCGTCGGGCTCGCGGGTGAGGGCGAGGCGCAGCTGGGCGGCATCCCTGGCGCCGACGGGCCGCTGGTGATCGTCGTCGGCTCCGAAGATGAGGGTCTTGCTCGGCTCACCCGCGAGCGCTGTGACGCGCTGGCGCGCATCCCTATCGCCTCCGACGTGGAGTCGCTCAACGCCTCAGTGGCGGCGTCGATCGCGCTCTATGAAGCGAGCCTCCAGCGCCCACGCAACTGAGCCGAGCCGCCTTCAACGTGTGTCATCGGGGCAGGAACGGCTCCGCACTCGAAGCCACCAAACAAGCTCGATCACGCCGGCGAAGGCTACGAAGACAAACCCCACGTACCACAGTGTGCCCGAAAGCGACGCCTTGGTGATGAGGGCGCGCACGATGTCAATCGCCCAGATTGCAGCCCCGCAGAGCATGATCACCTGTACCACCTTTGGCATTGCTCACCTCACCGATTCTTGTGGTGTGTGCTTCATGCATTCCAATGACTCCATCGCAGCTCTCCTAGGGCAGTCATTGCCTTGCCTTCAGCCTCGGCGACTTTGTAGCCGCCCCCTATGGCTGTCACTGTAACAGGTACGATGGGCGCCCAAGTAAGGCAGCGCTGCCGCAGTTATTACCGTCGCGAAAAGCGCCAAGGTCGTCGGCATGCTGTTGATCTCCTCGTCAGCAGCTGTCGATGGTGGCGACGCACCTTCCATCACCAAAATAGTGACGATCAGTGTTCAGCACTCCCCACAGTAGATGCTTCGTCGCCTCCGACGTGGAGTCACTCAACGCTCCCGTGGCAGCGTCAATCACGCTCCACGGCCAGCCTGCAGGGCTCCCGAAGCCGTCAGGCAACCGCCAACCCTAACCCAATATTCACTTTCGTTTTCCTCGGAGCCCGATTTTGGTCGGATTAGGCAAACGCGTGTGGGTATTGGGTTACTTGGGCTTTGGGCCCCACAATCCTAGAAGCGGCTTTCCGCGTCTTTGTACTTCAGATTGAACCGAATGGGGGTGCTGCTGCCGGTGAAGTTGCCCGCCACGCCCGACACTTCTTGGAAATCGACGCGAATCTTCCCCGCCGCGCTGAACACCAGCGACGCTTGGTCGTCGCGGCCGGTCACCTGGAACGTCGGCTGCACGTCCGACTGCTGGCGTCGAACCGCGTCGGTGGTGATCGTCTTCGGGCTGACGAGCTTGGCTTTGCTGCCGTCGAGCGCGGTGTACGTGAAGGAGCTGGGCAGGTCGAGTTCGATATTTGTTCCCGACTCGATGCCCTGAAACTCCACCCGCGCTGCCATGGGGATGGTCAGCCATTGCGCTCCCACCGGCGACCATCCGTGCTCCGGCGTCCACGGTGCCATGAAAGCGTTCGACGGGCGCATGCCGATGCGGAACATTCCAGTCACCGGCTCGTAGCCGGGCGGCTGCGCGGAGTACAGGCGCTGATACACGTTGTCGGGTGGGTCGAACACGACGGTCGTGCGCGAGCGGAATCCCTCGTTCGCGTTCCAAGCCTCGTCAACGGCTGGAATGCCCTGCACAAGATCGACACGGATGGTTTTACCCTCGTCAGTCACCTCCAGCACGGCGGTGCCGTTGGCGGGGATGCACACGATGATGAACTCCCACGACACCTGAAATTTCCCCTGCGCTACCCCACCGAACAGGTTCTGCACCGGCATGCCAGTGCCGTCGCGGTTCAGGCTGACGTCGACGGGGTGCTCGGCGTCTTCGACGAACACTGGCCGGCCGGCTTGCGCGGTGAAGGCGACGAACTGATGCCCTTCTGGCGCGCGCAGGGGTGCGGTTTGATCAATCTTTTGTGCAACCTCGTAGGGAATGCGCTCGCTGACGAGCACTTCACCGATGCGCCCGTCCATGTGTGGGGTGCTGAATACGAGCCCCAGCGGGGTGGCGTCGTCGACGAGGACGTGAGTGCCCGCGGTGGAGCGCGCGTAGAAGTCGGGTTCAACGACGCGTTCGGGCGGGGTGGTGTCGGTCGGTGTAGGGCTAGCGCGGTGCTCTTTAGGCGTGAAATTGATGGGCCCCGTGCAGCCAGCGAGCAGGGGGACCCCCAGCGATACGAGCGCAGCTCGACGGGAGACTCTCACGCTGCCTAACCCTATTGACCAAAGCGGTCATTTGCCACGTCTGAGCATGATTGCAGCGATAGGTTAGTGTTGTTGCCCAATTTCCGAAGGAGCCCCCGTGAGCGACCTCACCGCAGTATCCGACGCGTACCGGACCTTGCTCGACATGATCGGGCAGGTGGAGCCTCGCATCGCTGACGCCACCCGACAAGAACTCGCCGATCAGCGTGCATCGCTGAAGCTCATCGCCAGCGAAAACTATGCCAGTCTCCCCGTGCTGGCGACGATGGGCACCTGGCTGAGCGACAAGTACGCCGAAGGTACCGTCGGACACCGTTTCTACGCCGGCTGCCAGAACGTCGACACCGTCGAATCTATTGCCGCCGAGCATGCCCGAGAGCTGTTCGGCGCCGAGTACGCCTACGCGCAGCCGCACTCCGGCATCGACGCGAACGTCACCGCCTACTGGGCCATTCTGGCGCACCACATCGAGGCCCCGACGCTGCAGGAGCTCGGCGCCCGAACTGTCAACGACCTCTCCGAGGCCGACTGGGAAGCCCTGCGCAAGAAGTTCGGCGAACAGCGCCTCATGGGCATGAGCCTCGACGCGGGCGGCCACCTCACCCACGGCTTCCGCCCGAACGTGTCGGGCAAGATGTTCCATCAGCGCGCCTACGGCACCGACCCCGAAACGCAGCTCCTGGATTACGACGCCATCGCCCGGCAGGTGCAGGAGTTCAAGCCGCTCGTGTTGGTGGCGGGCTACTCGGCCTACCCGCGTCGGGTGAACTTCGCGAAGATGCGCGAGATCGCTGACTCCGTCGGCGCGGTGCTCATGGTGGACATGGCGCACTTCGCGGGTCTCGTCGCAGGCAAGGTGTTCACCGGCGACGAAGACCCGGTACCGCACGCGCACGTCGTCACCACGACAACGCATAAGTCGCTGCGCGGCCCCCGCGGCGGGCTCATCCTTGCCACGAAGGAGTATGCCCCCGACGTGGACCGCGGATGCCCGCTGGTGCTCGGTGGCCCGCTGTCGCACGTGATGGCGGCGAAGGCGGTGGCTCTCGCCGAGGCCCGCACCCAGGCGTTCCGCGATTACGCCCAGCAGGTGGTCGACAATGCGAAGGCGCTCGCTGAGGGGCTCCTCACGCGCGGCGTGCGGCTCGTCACTGGCGGCACCGACAACCACATCGTGCTCATGGATGTGCGCGACTTCGGCATCACCGGGCGTCAGGCGGAGGCGGCGCTGCTCGAGTCGGGCATCGTCACCAACCGAAACTCGGTGCCCAACGATCCGAACGGCGCCTGGTACACCACCGGCGTCCGGCTCGGCACTCCCGCGCTCACGTCGCGCGGTTTCACCGTCTCCGACATGGACGAGGTTGCGGGCATGATCGCGGGCGTCTTGAAGGCGACGACACCCACCACTACGAGCAAGGGCACCCCGAGCCAGGCAAAGTATGAGCTCGACGCCGGGGCCCGCCAGGCTTCCCTCGACGGCGCCTCCAAGCTGCTGGCAGCTCGCCCGCTCTACCCCGGATTCGAGCTGTAAGCACACTGCAGTTCGCACCGCTGCACACAAACGACGGTGGCGCCGGCCTCTCCTAGTTGAGGCCGGCGCCACCGCCAATACTGCTGGTTATCCCGCAGGGAAGGTCACTTGTACGCGACGATGCCCTTCGACACCTCGACAAGGTCGGCTCGTGAAGCGTCGGTACTGGTTATCACTATGCTATTGTTCGGCTTCTTGCCGGGATGGATGTGGCACATCTCTGTCTTCTCGTCGCCACCATCCATGGTGCCGCAGAACCCGCCTTCGAACTCCTCAACGTTCTGCAGGGTCCGACGGGCCTCGTCGCGAACTGTACGATCTTGCTGAAAATCGAAGACGACGATGGCCGTCGTTCCCTTGGAATACATCGTCAAACCGAACGCGCTCAGCTGCCAGTCACCGATTTGCTTGGGCAGGAGTGCCACGAATTCATCAAGGCCTCCCGGGTCGGTCCCAGGCTGCTGACCACCGGGCTGTTGCCCGCCAGGCTGCTGACCACCGGGCTGTTGCCCGCCAGGCTGCTGACCACCGGGCTGTTGCCCGCCAGGCTGGTCTCCACCAGGCTGCTGCCCGCCAGGCTGCTGACCACCCGGTTCATCACCACCAGGCTGGTCACCACCAGGGGTGTCCTCACCGCCTGGCTTCTCAGTCTCCTGCGGCGTCTGAACACTCGAAGACGAAGCACCCGGCTCCGCCGTCCCGCCGTCGTCGCCCTTGAAGAAGAACACCCACACCAAAACACCAATAAGTGCCAACACCAGCACAGAAATGGCGATGATGATGCCGACCCCCGGCCCGCGGCTGCCACCTTGCCCTTGTTCCTGCGGTGGCATACCACCCGGTGGCATACCGCCGAGACCGCCGTTCCAGCCCTGCGGTCCGCCCTGAGCGCCGTTCCAGTTCGGCGCACCGCCCTGGCCACCCTGCCACTGCCCCTGGCCTTGCGGCCCGGCAGGCGGATAACCAGACGAAGGCCGACCACCCCACTGCTGCCCGCCATAGCCCTGCGGGCTAGCCTGACCTGAATACCCTGGTCCGCTCATCTACTCACTTCTCCCTGTATAACACAGCCCAACTCAGGGCCCTACACACACCGATCACTACCGTGCAACCGCGATAATAGCCTTCGCTAGGGGCACCATCTCACCAATATCGGCATACCGACTCGACATCAGAAAGACTTCCCCCTGCGCCGCCTTCGGTGCGATAGCACACGTGATCACTCTCGTTTCTT
>NZ_CAMYFI010000091.1 GCF_947255005.1 uncultured Tessaracoccus sp.
CTCGACGCCGACGTCGTGCTCCTCGCCACCGGCACCACTCCACGCGAGCTCCCCGACGCCAAGACCGACGGCGAACGCATCCTGAACTGGAAGCAGCTCTACGAGCTCGACGACCTACCGGAGCGCCTCATCGTCGTCGGCTCCGGCGTGACAGGCATGGAATTTGCCAACGCGTACCGCGGCCTGGGTTGCGATGTCGTCTTGGTGTCGTCGCGTTCGCAGGTGCTGCCCGGGCAGGACGCCGACGCCGCCCACGCGCTGCAGAAGGTGTTCACCGAGCGCGGCATGGAGATCATGGCTGAGTCGCGCGCGCTCGCCGCCCGCAGGGAGGGCGACGAGGTCGTCGTCACGCTCGCTACGGGTGAGGAGATCGTCGGGTCGCACGCGCTGTTCGCCGTCGGCGCCACCCCCAACACCGCCGACCTCGGCCTCGACACCGCCGGCGTGGTCGCCACTGAGCGCGGCCACATCCCCGTCGACAAGGTTTCCCGCACCAATGTCGCCAACGTCTACGCGGCTGGCGACGTGACGGGTGTGTTCCCGCTCGCATCCGTGGCGGCCATGCAGGGCCGCATCGCCATGCAGCACTCGCTCGGCGACGCCGTCACCCCGCTCGACGTGCGCCAGGTGTCGTCGAACGTGTTCACTTCACCGGAGGTTGCGACGGTGGGCGTCACCCAGGAGCAAGCCGACTCCGGGAGGATCAACGTCGCCTCCGTGATGCTCTCGCTCGACGGCAACGCCCGCTCGAAGATGCAGTCGTTCCGCGACGGATTCGTCAAGCTCTTCTGCCTCCCCACTACGGGCATCATCGTGGGTGGCGTCGTCGTTGCGCCGCGCGCGTCGGAGCTCATCCACGCCGTTACGCTCGCTGTGCGCCAGCGCATCACCGTCGACCAATTCAGCAACACCTTCACCGTGTACCCGTCGATGTCGGGTTCCGTGGCCGAAGCGGCGCGTCGCCTGCACACCCGCGACGACGGCCTACTCACCAGCTGATTCTCGCGGCCGGGCGCCGTTGGGTCGGGGGTTGTACGCTGGAAGTCACCCTCGATTGAAGGATTGCCGTGGATTTCTTACTGCTCATGTTCGTGCTGTTTGTGATCCTCGGCGCCCCTGCCTTCGGAGCCCAGCGGTACACCAGTAGGCGCCGCATCGCGCAGCAGCCTCCTCAGCAGGAGCTCTACGGCCCCGGCCCATTTCATCCGCATGCGCAGCCGGCATACGGCGCGCCGACGTCGGGTTTCGGTCAGCAGCGCATCATCTCGGCCGAGGAGTTCAATCAGTCCAAGGACGCGCTGGCCGACGACATCACGTCGTTCGGCACGGAGCTTCGTGACCTCGATCTCGACGTCGTCGGACGTGAACTCGACGCCGAAGCCCACGCCGACTACACCCGCGCGCTCGACGCCTACGACGGCGCGAAGACGACGCTGGAGCGCGCCCAGTTCGTCGACGACCTGAAACGCGTCGCGGAAATCCTGGAGGAAGGGCGCTTCTCGGTGTCGTGCGTGAAGGCGCGCGTGAACGGCGAGCCGCTGCCCGAACGCCGCCCGCCGTGCTTCTTCGACCCGGCGCATGGCCCGTCGGTGGAGGACGTGATGTGGGCCCCCGCAGGCGGCGCGCCGCGCAAGGTGCCGGCGTGTGCCCGCGACGCCCAACGCGTCAGCCTGGGCGCCGACCCCTCCATCCGAATGGTCAACTACCAAGGGCAGATGCTGCCTTACTGGGAAAACCAGGCCTTCGTGCCCTACGCGCAGGGCTACTACGGGCGCTACGACATGGACCCGACGATGCGTAGCATCGCGTCGAGCGCCCTCATGTTCGGCGGGCTGGGCCTGCTGTTTGGCATGTTCGGCGACTGAGGGGGGGGCTCGACGAGTACGGCGTCTCGATACACGGGCTACGCCCGCTACTCGAGGGCCGGGGGCGCGGGCGCTCGACAGCCGGCGACTGAGGCGCGCTGCCGACGGTCGAGCGGCGAGTGCACCGGCGCGGCGCACTCGGTGGTTGAGTGGCGGCCGGCGCGCGGACCCGGTGGTTGAGTAGCCACGAAGTGGCGTATCGAAACCAATCTCGATGTCAGGCCTCTCGAGTGCGTCTCGATACACGGGCTGCGCCCGATACTCGACGACCGGGATGGCGGGGATTGCGTGCCGCGGCCTACTCGGGATCGACGATCTCGAGAAGCACCTCGCCTGCCGTAACCGTCTGGCCCTGCTCCACCTTGATACCCTGCACCACGCCGCTGCGATGCGCGTCGAGGGGCTGCTCCATTTTCATCGCTTCGATGACGGCGATGGTCTGACCTTCCTCGACGGTGTCACCATCGGCAACGTTGACTTTGACGATGGTGCCCTGCATGGGAGCCGGGAATGCGTTGCCGGTGGGGGCGGACACCTTCGCACCGCCGCGGTCGCGCTTCGTCGGCTTGCGCATCTTCTTCGGCGTCGAAGCGGTACCGAGCCCGCCCGGCAGCTTGATCTCGACGCGCTTGCCGTTCACCTCGACGGTGATCACCTCAGGCTCCTCCACGTCGTCGGCCTCGCCGAGGACGCCCTGGTAGGCGGCGATGTCGCCCTCAAACTCCGTCTCGATCCACCGTGTGTGGACGGCGAAATCGTCGACGAAGGCCGGATCGCGCAGCACCGCCTGGTGGAACGGCAGCACCGTCGGCATGCCCTCCACGACGAGCTCGTCCAGCGCGCGCCGGGAGCGCTCGATGGCCTGCTCACGCGTTGCGCCGGTGACGATCACTTTGGCGACGAGTGAGTCGAAGGCGCCTGGGATGGTCATGCCTGCGTGGTACCCCTCGTCGACGCGCACTCCCGGCCCGCTTGGTGCATGCCACTTGGTGAGCGTGCCGGGCGCGGGCATGAAATTGCGGCCCGCGTCTTCGGCGTTGATGCGGAACTCGAACGAGTGCCCACGCGTCGCCGGGTCGTCGTAGCCGAGTTCTTCACCGTTGGCGATGCGGAACTGTTCGCGCACCAAATCCAAGCCGGTGACCTCCTCAGAGACGGGATGCTCCACCTGCAACCGCGTGTTGACTTCAAGGAACGAGATGGTGCCGTCGAGCCCGACGAGGAACTCGCACGTGCCCGCACCGACGTAGCCGGCCTCCTTCAAGATGGCCTTTGATGATTCGTTGAGGCGCTCGATCTGTGCGTCGTTGAGGAACGGCGCGGGCGCCTCCTCGACGAGTTTCTGGTGCCGACGCTGCAGCGAGCAGTCGCGCGTCGACACCACGACGACGTTGCCGTGCTGGTCGGCGAGGCACTGCGTTTCGACGTGGCGCGGCTTATCGAGATAGCGCTCGACGAAGCACTCGCCGCGACCGAATGCCGTGACGGCTTCACGGGTTGCTGATTCGAAGAGGTCGGGGATTTCCTCCATCGTGCGCGCCACTTTGAGGCCGCGTCCGCCACCGCCGAAGGCTGCCTTGATGGCGATGGGTACGCCGTGCTCCTGCGCGAAGCGCACCACCTCATCGGCGTCGGCAACCGGATCTTTCGTACCCGGCACGAGCGGGGCGCCGACCTTGTTGGCGATGTGGCGAGCCTTGACCTTGTCACCGAGCGCATCGATGGCCGCGGGAGGAGGGCCGATCCAGGTGAGTCCGGCGTCAATCACTGCCTGCGCGAAGTCGGCGTTTTCGGCGAGGAAGCCGTAGCCGGGGTGCACCGCGTCGGCGCCACTGCGTTCGGCGATGGTTAGGATTTTAGGAATGTTGAGGTAAGTATCGGCCGGCGTCGCGCCGTTCAATGCGTAGGCTTCGTCGGCGAGTTTCGCAAACAGCGCCTGCTGGTCGGAATCGGCATAGATCGCGACGGACTGGATGCCCGAGTCACGCGCCGCACGGATGATGCGGACAGCGATTTCGCTGCGGTTTGCGACGAGTACCTTCGAGATGGCCACGGTGCCCCCTTCTGAGGTTCGGTTATAACGGGGAGTCTAGCCCTTGGAGCCCGACAATGGGTGAGAGTCTAGGAACCATGCCAACACCTGAGTTCATCTTGGATCTGCGACGACACATCGGCACCGCCCCGCTATGGCTGGCCGGAGCGACGCTCGTGTGCCTCCGCGACGGCCGTGACGGGCCGGAAGTGCTGCTGCAGCGGCGTACTGACAACGGGCTTTGGGCGATGATTAGCGGCATCGTCGAGCCGGGCGAGCACCCCAGCCAGTGCCTGGAACGCGAAGCCCGTGAGGAAGTTGGGGCCGATGTCAGCGTCGAGCGCATGCTGTGGTGCATCGTCACGCCGCCGGTTACGTACGAGAACGGCGACCAGACGCAGTATCTCGACCACGGGTACGTCGGTCGGGTCGTCGGCGGCGAACTTCGGCCCGACCACGACGAGACCACCGACGTGGGCTGGTTTCCCGTCGACAACCTGCCCATGCCACAGCATCCTCGACTCGTGGCGAGCGTTCGGGTGGCGCTGGGCGCACCGTCGGAGGTCGTGGCATCCTTGGACATGTGAAACGTCTGGCCGGGCTCCTAGTGGCGATGCTCACCGTCGTTGGCTGCGCCGCAGGAGAGCCGACGATGCAGCCTGCGCCGAGCGCGTCGGTCACGGTGTCGGTGCCCGACGGGGGCCGGCCGGTGCAACTCGAGTATGCGCCAACGGGGTTGAGTGTGCCCGGCGACGCCATCGTCGAGCAGGAAATCGATCAGGTGAATAACGTCACGCTGGTGTTCGCGGCACCGACGGGCGCTGAGCTGGCCGCGTACTACCGCGCGGTGCTGCCGCAGATGGGCTTCACCATCAGCGCCGACAAGAACAACTCGCTGCTGTTCGAGAACGAGCACTGGCAGGGAGCCTTTACCGCGTCGGGCCAGACCTGCGCCATCACCTTCCGCACCGACTGGGAACGCTGATAAGTGGGTAGAAATTCGTTCTGGACCTACGTGGGCGATAGGATCTCGGCTGTAATGGATAGTAAGGAATCAATGCCTCGCACGCAGTCTCGAATTTACTGGATGGACCGAGTGAGAGGCTCCGCAATTCTGCTGATGCTCCTACTCCACGCCACGATGATTCCTGTGTTGTATGCAGGGGGTGGCGAGCCGAATAGCTGGTTGATGCGGTTCAATACCGTCGTTGCTCCCCTTCGTATGCCTGTGCTCATGTTTTTGTCAGGGATGCTCCTTTCCCGATCGCTCAAAAAGTCGCTTACTCGATTTTATTCAGGAAAATTCCGGGTAATACTGTGGGCATACTGTGTGTGGGCATTGATCTTTCTCGCCGTGGCCGGGAGGCTGTCTGAGCTTGTGAAGCCTTGGCTCTGGATGCAAACGATCTATCTGTGGTATCTCGGGTTCCTGCTGCTCTATTACCTTGTCGCTCCCCTCGTGGTGAAGATTCCTTTGTGGATATCTATTCCTGTGCTGGTATCTGCCAATTTATTTTTCGTTGGAGCTGAACGAGGATTTATGCAGAAAGTCTTTTTCTACTGGATCTTTTTCCTCTTAGGTGACTGGTACATGCGCCGAGGGGTGGGCCGGGTGATCGAGTTGCTCTGGGTTCGAATTTCCTTGGCAGTTGGAGCACTGACCATGCTGTGTGTCCAGGGGTTTGTGTTGATGAGTGATACTCTCATAATTCGAGGAGTCTGGAACCTGGTTCTTGCGGTCGTTATAGTCGGAGCGGTTATTTCGTGGTCTCCGCTGCTGCTTAATAAGGATGATGCTGACTGGCTCCAGCGAATTGGGAAAGATTCACTCGTATATTACACATGTCATTTCCCGGTGATGATATTGGTGTCGCGAGGAGTATCGGCGGTGGCGGGGGGCTTGCCGTCGTTGCTCGTTACGGGTCTGAGTCTCGTCGCTGCGCTATTGATGGGTGCCTTGCTTGCGCGTTTGCAACACCGCTCAGTGCTCGTGAAGTCCCTCTTTGAGTGTCCGCTGCCTGTACAACGCGGGCACTCTGCTCCGGTTAGATAAGAGCAGATGGGTCTTTGATCTTCTGCGCTTCGCCGGGTACCCGCGACCTGTGCAGTAGCTGAGCGCACAGCTTCTGGGGTGGAGGCAACACCAACTGGGTTAGGGGGC
>NZ_CAMYFI010000092.1 GCF_947255005.1 uncultured Tessaracoccus sp.
TCGGATCGGCCATAGCCCGGCCGAGCCGGTTCATGACGTCGAGGCGTGAAGCAATGGTCAGCATGTGCTGAACAATACATCGTGTGCTGAACTATTCAAAATGCGCTGAACTGACAGTTACGCGAAGGTCCTGCGACCTGCAAGAATTAGTCGATGGGATAGCAGATGACTGATCCTTTGTGGTTCGGCTGCCACCCAACGCGGGAGCGACGTGGGCGGCGAGGTTCTCGAGAAAGTAACTTTGCAACTACATACCGTGGAGTTCAAGTTCAATGTGTAGCTAGGCCTCGGGGTTGCCCACACAGAACTCGTTGCCTTCTGGGTCCTGCATGACGGTCCACACCAATCCCGGCGCCTCATGGGTGCCGAGTTCGGCAGCGCCCAGGCCTTTGAGGCGCTCTACCAAGGATTCGCGCTCCGCCCCGCCAGCGTCGATATGCATGCGGTTCTTGCCAGGCGTGGGATCCTCAACGCGCTGAAACCCTAGCGCCGGGGTCGAATCAACCATCACGAAATCGCCGTAATCCGCGGCGATTTCGCAGCCGGTTGCGGCGGACCAAAACTTGGCGAGCTTTGAGGGATCGTGGCAGTCGAAGGTGATCTGGCGGATCGTGAAGTTGGCATCGCTCATGGTTTCCATTGTGGGCGCGCGTTAGCGCGCCTGCAATAACGCGGGATGTTTCTGGTTGGGGTATCAGAACAGTTCTCTCCGGCCATGTCAGCCCCATACGTCATAAGGGAGGCATGGCCGAGCTGGACCCCGAGTGGGCGATCAATGAGATAGACGCGTTCCTGCAAGTCACGGCGAAGGTCGTCCCCGACATGGGCCCGGGCATCGCCTACCTTGGAACCGTTATGAGCGGATCGCCGACTGAGGCTGCGGCACGCGCCCACGTCGTTGAAATGGTCCTTGACCGAGCGCTTCCCGGGTGGGGACAAGGACTCCCAGTCCAGGACAAGGAATATAGCTGGCTGAGGGGCCAAGCCTCCCGGGCCAAGACAGTGCTTGAACGTAGGTCTGAACTCGCTGAAAAGCTCGGAGACAACACGCCAGACTTAGGCGCAGCCAATCTGCATCCGTGGGCGTGGGAGAATGGCAAGGGTTACTGGAATCACGGGCACTACCATCAAGCCGTGATGCAGGCTGCCATCCACGTCAATGCAGAGACCCAAGCGAAACTGAACCGCCTAGACGTATCTGAAACAGCACTTTTCAATGAGGCGTTTTCACTCCACGATCCGAAGCGTAATGTGCCGCGCCTTCGGCTTATGGAAAATGATGGCAGTAAGACGTTTGAGAACCTACATCGGGGCGCCCGCGCCTTTGCAGAGGGCTTGTACGCGGCTATCCGCAATCCCGGGATGCATGTTCCACACGACGGTGGTGAGGAGCAAGTCGCGTTGGAGCAGCTCGCGGCTTTCAGTCTATTGGCTCGCTGGGTTGATAGGGCTACCGTCCTGGAGGGGTGACAACATCGGTTTACGGAATAGCAGTCCGCTTTGAGCGAAGGATGTGGGGAGCACGAACGCCTGTGATGGAGGTGCCGGGTGCTGAGTCGGCAAGGCCGTCCAGGGGCCATCGCCGTAGTTGTGTGCAAGGTTAACGCCAGCGACTGGGCTGGGTCCAAGAATGAACCTCGCACACGTTAAACTGCGCCGACACTCCGTGGAGTTCCGGTTTAACGTTTAGCGTTATTGACGTGTAGCGTTATGGGGGGGGTAGGATGAAGTATGATCCAGTCATTCGCCAACAAGGACACCGAGCGGTTGTGGAATCGAGAGCGGGTGCGCTCGATTGATTCCAGAATCCATTCGGTGGCACTGCGCAAGCTGCGGCAGCTTGCGTACGTGCAAAGCCTCGAGGAGCTGCGGATTCCGCCGGGTAACCGTCTCGAAGCGTTGAAAGGGGACAGGCGGGGTCAACACAGTATTCGCATCAACAGCCAGTGGCGGATCTGCTTTCGGTGGATGGCAGCTGGTCCAGAGGAGGTCGAGATCGTTGACTATCACTGACAAGCTTCCACCAGTACACCCTGGTGAAATTCTGATGGAGGACTTCCTCAAGGAGATGGGGGTCACCCAGCACAAACTCGCTGTTTCCATCGGTGTTCCACCGCGCCGGATCAATGAGATCGTTCACGGGAAGCGGGCTGTTACTGCCGATACTGCTCTCCGTTTAGGGAAGTATTTTGGGATGAGTCCGCAGTTTTGGCTGGGGCTGCAAGCGCAGTACGACCTAGATGTGGCCGAGGACAAAATCCTCGCCGAGGTTGAGCAGATTCAGCCGGTCCAAGCTGCCTCGGCGTAGCTGTGGTGCTTCAACCCAAGCCCTGATGAGTTTCGTCTTTGGCGCCTGCGCTTCTAGCTGTAGTTATCCACTGACCTGATGGTCATACCGCGAGCATCAAGCTCATTCCTCGCTCAGCGAAGAACGAATCGATGTCCTCCTTCCGCAGAGTTTTGTTGAAGAACTTTCACCCTCGCGCTATTGAGTCTGCTGGAAAGCTCTTCGCGGGCGGCCATGCGGAAGCTGGAGCTGATCCACGTGGCGAAGGGTCTCGATGATCTGCGAATCTCGCCCGGGAATCGGCTGGAGCGTCTCGTCGGCGACCGGCGTGGGCAGTACAGCATCCGTGTGAGTGCGCAATGGCGTATCTGCTTCGTCTGGAGTGATGGAGGTGCAGATGGTGTCGAACTCGTCGACTACCACTGAGGCAGACTTGATTGAGCCGATCCACCTGGGAGGGATCTTGATGGAGGACTTCATCGAGGGTTTCGGGACTACGCAGCATAAGCTCGCCGTTTCGATCGGGGTGCCGCCTCGTCGGATCGATGAGATGGTGCATGGCAAGCGTGGTATCACTGCAGATACGGCGATACGGCTGGCGCGGTATTTCGGGACGTCCGAGGAGTTCTGGATGAATCTGCAGTCGAATTACGAGCTGCGGTTGGAGCGTCGCGCGTTGAAGAACACGGTCGCCGCTATTAGTCCATTGCAGGTCGAGTGACTGAATGTAATCTCGCCGTGCAATGTGTCCGTGCCGCCTACTTGCTATTGACGTTACGGGAGTAGGCATCGTTCTTGAGTGCTTCCGGTTGTTGGTTCTCGCATCGCGCCATCAGAACTATCATGCCTGATAGCAGAAGGAGGTGGTTCTGATGTCTTCCATTATCGTGCGTGGTCTCGATGACCATGTGAAGCAGCGGCTCGCGTCTCGGGCGAAGGAACAGGGGCGGTCCATGGAGGCCGAGGTTCGCGACATCTTGACGAAGGCGGCCCGACGGCCGCACATAGGCGTGGCTCTTCTGAATGTGGCGCAGGATGTCGGTGGGGTCGATGAGCTGCCGATTCCGACGCGCGATGATGTCGCACGGGTGGCGAGCTTCGAGTGATCGTCCTGGACGCCAATGTCGTCTCGGAGATCTTTCGGTCCTCGCCGGAGCCTCGTGTCGTCGAGTGGCTTGTGTCTCTGACGGGCGCCGTCGCGATCACGTCTGTCACTCTTGCGGAGTTGCTTGCCGGCGTTCGAAGGCCCCCGGAAGGTCGACGCAAACACAAGTTGGCCCAAGGGATTGAGGAAGCGGTAGTGCCGTATCGGGGGAGTCGGTCGGTGCTCGCATTCGATGCTGACGCGGCGGAGCGGTACGCGGAGGTGCTCGTGTCGGGTGAGGCAGCGGGTGTGCCGGTCAGTACCGTCGACGCTCAGATTGCCGCGATCTGCCTGGCGAATGGGGCAACGTGCGCTACGCGCAATGTGAAGGATTTCCAGCACACTGGCGTCGAACTCGTCGACCCGTGGGATGTGGAAGCGTGAAGCGTCATTCAATCGAGGTCATCGCCCACCAAGAGCTCACTGAAGCCGAACTAGATGGGCTTCGACAGCGAGTACCAGGAGTTCGGTGAGTGGGATCCGCAACAGCCCTACGGTTATGCGCCACATGATGTCCACATCATGGCGCGAAACGAAGGTCGCGTCGTCGGCCACGTGGGATGGGCACGCCGCGAGAGTGACGGGGGCGCCGCGCGGGTATGAGTTCTCGAAGCAGGCCTCGATACCGCCATTAGTGACCAGTGGGCGCGGATCCTCCGCGCCGAAATGAAGTACTCGGGAGTCGAACCTCCACCAGTCATCGAGTAGGCGAAGGAGGCGACCCCGTCTGCTCGTTCGCGGTGCTTCGGTGAACTGTGGAGCAAGTTCACTAGGATTGAGCTGTGAGTACGTTCGAATCACCTGCTGGGTGGACGCGCCGGTCTGTCCTCGGGGGATTGCTGACGGTCCTGGTCGCCGGGCTGGTGAACGGGTGCGCACCAACCAGCACGAACGAGCACGGAGGTTCGGACGGGCGAATCGCCCTTGTGTACCGCGGCCCCGCAGGATGCGCAGGATGCTCGGAGATTCTTGCAGAGCGGCTGTCTCGACCACCGCTTGGCCTGGACGTTGCGTTTATCGGCCCACGCGAACAGGTCCCTCTCGAAGCGAGTGCCCTATCTGGAGCCGTCCTCTACGCTCAGCCAGGCGGCGGGGACGACATCAGTGGTGCGGCCCAGAGTTTTCCTTCGGATTTCATCCGCGGGCTACGTGACTATATTGCTACCGGTGGAAGCTACCTCGGAATCTGCATGGGCGCATATCTCGCCGGGAGCGAGGGCTTCGGTTTGCTAGATTATTCCGTTGAGGGGGAGGTAAACGTTCCCGGCTTCCCTGTAGAAGATAGCAGCGATCAAGTGGTGGCGGTCACGTGGGGTGAGACCTTGCGTTGGACCTATTTTCAAGAGGGTGCGCGGTTGCCAAGAGATGGTGCGGAGGAATATGCGCTCTATGAAACAGGCGATCTCGCTGCCGCATATTATCGGTGCGGTGATGGAAATGTGGGCTTGATTGGCCCTCATCCGGAGGCAGACGTGACCTGGTTCGAGGACGCCGATCTCGTCGATCCCGACGGCGACGACTGGCAATATGCGCTGCCGCTCGTCAAGCGGATTCTCAGTTGATCGCTGGGAAGGCCATGCGCGGCACATCTGCCGAGATCAAGCTACTGGAGGTGCCATGACCAACCGCACGGTGCTACGCCCCGACGGTGTCTCGATCGCGGTCACTGACCTCGGTGGCGATGGCCCCGTCGTCGTACTGCTGCACGGTCTTGCGGGGAGCTCGCGCGAGCTGCTGCCAACGGCGCAAGCGTTACCGGGATATCGGGTGCTACTCGTGGACCAGCGGGGGCACGGTGCGAGTACACGGCTTCCCAATGACTTGTCGCGCGATGCCTTCGTCGGAGACGTCGTCGCAGTGCTCGAGGAGCTCGTCCCTGGGCAGCGCGCGGTGCTCGTCGGGCAGTCGATGGGAGCCCATGCGGCGTTCCTCGTCGCGGTGGCGCGACCAGACCTGGTCAAAGGGCTCGTGATGCTGGAAGGGCATGTGAAGGGCAGTGATGATCCGGGCGAGGCCGCACAGCTCGGCAGGTATTTCGCGTCGTGGCCAGTGCCGTTCGAGGACGAGGCCGCGGCGAGAGAGTTCCTCGGCGGGGACGCGATCGTCGATGCCTGGGTGGCAGACTTCGAACGGACGGATCATGGCCTCGTGCCGCGCTTTGACGCCGCCGTCATGCAGCGCGTGATCGAGGCGGTGCACGAGCCCCGCTGGGACGAGTGGGAGGCTCTGACGGTCCCGACACTCGCGGTGTTCGCGAAGCATGGGATGTTCGGCAACGACGATCGGGACGCATTGATCTGGCGCAGGTCCCAGACAGACAGGATTGATCTCGACGGCGGTAGCCATGACGCGCACCTCGACGCCTTCGATATGTGGATCGACGTGCTCAGGCGCTGGCTGGACCGCCAGCGAATCGATGCCACGCACGCCCACGGGCGCTGATGGTTCTCAGTGCCGGAGCTCGGTGGAGTTCCGGTTCAGCGTCTAGATGTTCTGCCCGGGGAGGTCGGCTACGCGTTCGGCTTCTGATGTGT
>NZ_CAMYFI010000093.1 GCF_947255005.1 uncultured Tessaracoccus sp.
CCGAGCGCGCCAAGGGCACACCCTTCGAGCACCACCACGTCAACCTCGCCTGACGCTCTCCGGGGTTTCGATACACTCGCTCCGCGGGCTACTCAAGCACCGGAGACAGCGCTACCTGACCATCGAGTAGGCGGCGCAGCCGACGTATCGAGATGCGCCGAGTGAAAAACTTCATAATCCGTACGCAGCTTCGCTTAACCCCTCAAAATCGGAGGGTTTGGTCAATCTGCGTACGGATTTTGAAGTTTCGTGCTGGGTTTCGATACGCATGCGGCGGGGTTTCGATACGCGCCTACGGCGCTACTCAACCACCGGAGAGGCCCCACTTGACCACCGGGCGCTCCCGCCCGACCGCCGAGTGCCCGCCTGACCCGACCGTCGAGTAGGCGGCACAGCCGCCGTATCGAGACGCAGCGATCATCCTGCGCGCGAGTGCGCCGGTTTGTGTTGACTCCAGACTGTTACGCAGGCGCCAGCTAGAGCCACCACCACGGAGACGCCGATGAATTCCAGGCTGCGCTGGGTGGGCGTGAACGGGTTCCAGGCTGGCGAAACCAGCTTGGGCACCATCGCAAGAAGCAATGCAGCCGCGTGCGGGACCGAAACCGCTGAAGGCCATCGTGCGGCGATCAGCCCGCTGGTTCCGAACAGCAAACCACCTGCGGCGACGTGCTGCGGTGCGCTCACACCAGGGATAAGCCACGGCCAGCTGAGCACGAGTCCGCAGATCGCAATAAGCAGACCTTTGGCGGGCGTCAACGAAATCGAGGCAGTTCGCTCTCGCCAGGCATGCTCAGGCACAAGCAGCCAAGAGCACAACGCGCTAGAAGCAATCATTCCCAAGCTCGTGACGAGTTGGGATTCATCGCCGTGCAACATATCTGGATTGAGTCGCGGCGCTGCTGCTAGCCCGGTCGCACACAACGCGATCACAACAATGCCAAGTTGTGCCACCAACCACCAAGCATGCAACCCTCGTCCAGCTAGAAAAAGTCGCATCCCATTCATGGTTGGTCCAACAGCTCTTGCGCACTCATGTCACAGACATTCGGATCCTTCCTGCGTTGCGCCAGAAAAGTGCCTAGCTTCTGCTCACTCCACCCCTCTATCTTGGCGGTTGCCGCCCGATAGTCGTCATCATCCTCACTGATGAGCTGGTTGTCACGTTCATTGTGGACAAACATCTCGGCGCCCTGGGCTTGCAACAGCGACGCAGTTCGTGACAGGAGCGCGGGCTGCAGTTCACCACCAACGCACGTCTTCGATGTCAGTAGTGCCGACGCAATGTCGAACCGCAAATCCGCATCGCTCGCCATCATCGATGGCCCTGTCCATCCAGACTCGGGGGATACAACGAGCAGTCCGGTTTTCTCATCATGAGGAACTGTGGTGATTCCCTCCACTCCTTGCAAGAGATCGGGATGTGCACGACGCACCTCGAGCGCGACTCGGTTCATGGTAGGGACAAGGGTTGCGAACGCGGCAGGATGGCAGATGGTGAACCCTTGGTGTTCGCTACAGTTCGAGACCGCTGCGGCGGGATTGAGCGCGACAGTAGGTAAGCTAGTCACCCACGGCACGGCGATGATGCCCGCGAGGATCCCCGTCGCCAGCATACTATGTCGTCTGGCTGTAACGAGCGTGACCATGAAGAGCAGTACCGAAACGGCCGCGAGCACGATGTGCACTCGAGTAACGAGCGGCAGGGTGCCGAACGGGTCCGCGATGGGCAAAAACGGCAGGGCCCTACCCAATGATGCTTCCACCGTCCCCAGATGAAACACCGCGATCGGAACTCCTGGAGCAAGTAGCCAGGCGCTCTTCCAAGGAGCGTGAAGCCCTATCCACCAACCCCAGAGCCAACCGGCGACAGTCCAGCACGGACCAGCCAAGGTCAAGAGCCAACTCACCTCCCCAAACCACCCGGTACTGATGATCTTCACCCCAGCAGCGAGCATCAGATCACCTGCGAACGCAATGATCACCGCTGGCCAGAGCGCCGCCGCGAGGACGACAAGCTGTGATCTAACTGCGGTACGCAGACGAAGAGATGCGCCCTCAACCACCGACGAGCGCACAAGCCAGGTGCCCGCCAGACTAGCGGCAACCGTTGCCCAGAGATGCGTATGCAGCAGCACACCCGACGCGATTTCCTCCCAACCCCACCACCATGCCCGCAATACGGCTAGCTGCACCGCCTGCATCGTCACTAGCAGCATCGCGAGCAGGGCTACAGTCGACGCCGAACGGTAGGAACGTCTCACGTCGCTAACTCCCGACGAAGAAAATCAGCGAAGGCACTGGACGAGCGCTCCTCGCCTGCCGCGTTAGTGACCGTGGTCTGCGTGCGTAGCGATCCGTGCGCGAGCACCAACACTTCATCGGCTACCGTTGTGACGTCCTCGGTGAGATGCGTTGCCAAGAGCACGTACGGAGCGAAACCAGATTGAGCTAACAGCCCATTGAATGCATCACGCTGGAGTGGGTCCAGCCCGGCAGTGGGCTCATCGAGGAGCAACAGTTGCGGCTTATGCACGATGGCACAGGCTAAACCAGCTCGCCGTGCGGTACCACCCGACAGCCGAGCACAGCGCTCATTCTTCCACTGTGCAAGATCAGTGGCCGCGAGAGCCTCCTGAACGGCCCCCACCCCGGAAGCACCGGACAGGCCTTTGAGCCAGGCTGCGTACGAAACCGCGTCTTGCACGGTCATGCGACCGGGCAGACCGTCCTTCTGCGGCAGATATCCGATGTGGCGCTGACGTTCACGCTGGTTGCCCGCTCCGACAGCCGCGCCGTCTATGGCAATCGCAGTGGACCCATCCCGTAACACGCCCGCCATCAGCGCGAGCAGCGTTGATTTTCCCGATCCGTTCACGCCAACGACAGCGTGGTTGCCACGGGGCAGGGAGAACTCACATCCCTCCAGGCGCCATTGGCTGTTCGACGTTGCCCACCGCGAGTAGGAGAACGTCGGCACTTCAACGTGCAGAGTCATAGAGGAAGGCTATCATCGGTTGATGGTCACAGGTTTTCCGCACGGATCGAACCAAAAGGGCACGTCGGTACACAGTCGGAGGGATACACCGCGAATCTTTGTGAAGGTGTAGTTGGTGTTGATAACGGTAAATGACCTGCTCTGGTTCCTCAAACTAACAGTGTTTGGCGAGACCCGCTTCCAACTCTCAGAACCCATTACGTTACGTGCTTGACCCTGCGTGTACACCTTCCTCATACCGTAAGCACGCTGGGTGCCTTTCACCAAAGCGTAGTTGTTTCCCCATTTCGTTACAGACATGCGGGCGGTTCCATCAGAGTTTCCGTAGGAAACGGCGGCAAAAGCAGCCATCGGTATGAGCGCCATCGCACATCCCCCTGCTACCGCTTGTATAAACCTTCTAATTTTCATAAGCAAAAAGTACCCCCCCGCCCGCAGGAGTCAACCTAGAGAAGCACAGGTCATGCCAACCAGCCGCATCGGCTTCACACATCTACACGTTCTGAAAATTGACATCTTGAATCGTCCTGGGTCTGGTCGGGGGCTTTCAAACCAGTGAAGGCGAGCGTCGTGTCAATTCTAAGAAAGTACAACATTGGGTTGCAGCAGGGACGAGGCGGATGGCGTTGGGAGCGAGGGAAGGCCCCGAGACTCGTCACGGAGTGGTTTCGATCCGCGAGCTCCGCTTACCCGACCGTCGAGTAGGCCCGAAGGGCCGCATCGAGGCGCACCGACCGGGTTTCGGTACGCGCCTACGGCGCTACTCAACCACCTGACCGGCCCGGGTTTCGATACGCCCGCTCCACGGGCCACTCACCACCGGAGTCGGAGCCGGTTTCGATACGCCACTTCGTGGCTACTCAACCACCGTCGCCCAGATCCAACCGGGGTCTGATGCGGCGTCGCGGCTCGCCTCGTAGGCTGACACCATGCTGAGTCGTGTCCGTACCGTCGACGTGGTACTCGCGCTCTGCCAATTCGCACTGGGGATGATCACCTGGGGATGGGCGCCGTCGCATTCCCACACCTTGTGGCTGCCATTGTTCATCTTGCTCTACGCAGGCCTCATCATCCTCCGTCGCGCCGCACCTGCACCGTCGGCTGCCGCAATCTATACGCTCTCGCTCGCCCAGGCGTTGCTGGGCATCGAGCCCGGCCCGATGAACCTCGTCGTGCTGCTTTCCGTGTACTCCGTTACTGCCCACGGCCCCACCTGGGCCAACCGACTAGGGCTCGCCGGTGGCGGAATCGGCGCCTTCATATTCGCTGTACTCGTCGCCGGACGGAACCCCAGCGGCGTGATCGTCTATTTCCTACCCACGCTCTTCGCCGTCGGTGTGGCATGGGCTCTCGGGCTCGCGCGCCGCGGCGGAATCACGCAGCAGCGCACCGACGAGGCACGGATCGCCGCCTTGGAATCCGCCAAAAGCACTGACGCCGAACTCGCAGTCGCCGCGGAACGCTCACGGATCGCTCGTGAGATGCACGACGTCGTCGCTCATTCGTTGGCCGTCATCATCGCCCAGGCCGACGGCGGCCGATACGCGGCAGCGACCAACCCGGAACAGGCCACGAAGTCGTTGGAGACGATAGCCGAGATCGGGCGGGACGCGCTCGCCGACATCCGTCGCATCCTCGGCGTGCTTCGCACCGCCGACGCCGACGTCGCCATCGTCACACCCCAACCCACCAGCGACGACCTCGCCGACGTGATCGCTCGCGTCAAGGCGACCGGCATCGACGTGGCGTACACCACGATGGGCACTCCCCGGCCCATGATGCCGGGAATGAACGTCACCCTGCAGCGCGTGTGCCAAGAAGCCCTCACCAACGCGCTCAAACACGCCGGGCCGGGCGCAAAGATGTCTGTCATGCTTTGCTACACCGACGCCGACGTCACTTTGCAGGTGGATGACGACGGTCGCGGCGCGGCGGCGCTCTCCGACGGTGCCGGCAGTGGGATCGTCGGAATGCGCGAGCGCGCTGCCCTGTTCGGCGGCACCCTGCACGCCGGCCCCAAGGCCACCGGGGGGTTCCGCGTCAAACTCACCCTTCCTCTCTCCCCCGACCACGCTCAGGAGTCCACATGATCCGCGTCGCACTCGTCGATGACCAACAGCTCGTCCGAGCCGGGTTCGCCATGGTGATCGACTCCCAACCCGACCTCGAGGTGGTGCTGCAATGCAGCGACGGCGCCGAGGCCGTCGCGCAGATCCCGACGGAGAACGTCGACGTCGTGCTCATGGATGTGCGCATGCCTGGGGTCGACGGCATCACCGCCACCGAACAGCTCGCTACCCGCCCCGAAGGCGACGCGACACCGAAAATCATCATCCTCACCACGTTCGACCTCGACGAGTACGTACTGCGCGCGATCAAGGCGGGCGCGTCGGGATTCCTGCTGAAAGACACCCCGCCCGAGGTCATGCTGGGCGCCATCCGCACCGTCCATGCGGGCGACGCGGTGATGGCGCCGTCGTCAACGAAACGCCTCCTCGACCACCTCGTCGGCACGCTCCCCGACGAGGAACGCACCGCCCCCGCTGCCCTCGACGTGCTCACCGACCGCGAGCGCGAGGTGCTCGTACTGATGGCCCGAGGGCTCAGCAACCAAGAAATCGCCGCCGAGTTGTATGTCGCGGAGGCCACGGTGAAGACACACGTCGGGCGAATCCTGATGAAACTCGATGCCCGCGACCGCGTGCAGGCCGTCGTCGTGGCGTACGAAACCGGGCTGGTCACCCCCGGGCATTAACGACTTGCGCGACTGAGCGCACTCTAGATGCCAATTTTGGCCGTTT
>NZ_CAMYFI010000094.1 GCF_947255005.1 uncultured Tessaracoccus sp.
GGAACGGGACGAGCGTGTACAGCAGCTCAAGAGGCAGGTGATACTTCGTCTGCCGTGGCGCGGGGGCGTCGTCGTCCTTACGCCGGTAGCGAATGACGGACCAGAGGATTAGGCCCCACACCAGGGCGCCGATCACCAAGGCGGTGACCCAGAACCCCACCCAGAGGTTGCCCATCGCGGGGGCTTGCTCCGACGCCGGTTCGGGCAGGCCGAACCGCGCACCCTGGCCGCTACAACCCGCCAGGCCGAGGAGCACGAGTGCCCCTGCGATCGCCATGATCCTGCGGCCAGTTCGGGGCCGGGGAGGATTGCTTCTCACCACTGTTTGCCTTCCACGTTCTTTTCGCCGCACATCGCTTGGATGTGTACAACACTGCAAGGTCACCTTAACGCATAAAGGCACCCCCGGGTGAAGTCATTCATCCCGGGGGTGCTAGTTCGTCAAAGATTCGTCGCGTAGATCGCGACATCACCGGCGATCAGTGGAAGGAATCACCGCAGGCGCAGGAGCCCGTCGCGTTCGGGTTGTCGATGGTGAAGCCCTGCTGCGAGATGGTGTCGACGAAGTCGATCGACGCACCTCCCAGGTAGGGTGCGCTCATCCGATCGGTGACCACCTTCACGCCTTCATAGTCGGTGGCCAGGTCGCCATCGAGTTCACGATCGTCGAAATAAAGCTGGTAGCGAAGGCCGGAGCAACCGCCGGGCTGTACTGCAATGCGCAACGACAGATCGTCGCGACCCTCTGCTTCGAGCAGAGCACGCACCTTATCGACCGCCGCTTCTGTGAGGGTGACGCCGGTAGGTGCATCAGTCTGGGTTTCAGTCACGCTGACTCCATCAGTAGGGGTGTTGAACGCGCCCCAGTGTACGTGGCCACCAACGTGACTCCAAGCACTTGCCTTATTCGAACCACCAGGTACGGGCCACACGCCTTGCCAACTCCGCCAGATCTCGCTCTTCGACGGTGCGCGCGTCATCGCCGGCATGCACCGCGTGGGCTGCCTCGATGCCGGACAGGCGCAGTTCGCGCGACGACACGAAGTTTCGACCACACACGACGATCACAGGACGCAGCGCTTCCTCGGCGATCTGAACGACGCGTTCGACGAGCGGCCCGCCGCGGGTGTGGAAGTCGAGGTTGGTGCAGCCCGTGACGATGAGATCGGCCTGCCTAGCGGTCCTGGCGAAGCCGGTGCGTTCCACGGTGAGATTGAGCGCGCTCGTCAACTGCGCGCCCTCACGCAGCAACAAAGCGCCGAGCCCGTTGACCGCGCCCACGCCTGCTTCGTCGTGCACGCCGAGGGCGGTGAGCCAGGCGCGCGCCTGGGCGTCTGCTTCGAGGCCGGCAGCAAGATCGTCGCCGCGCGCACGGGAGCGCTGCACCGCCGTGCCCGCCAGGCCCGTCAGCGGCACCTCCACGTCCGCGTCGGCCACCACGGCCACGAAACGGCGACCGGTGATCGCTTGCTCGGCGCGTTGCGCATCGGCAAAGCGAAACGCCAGTTGCCGAAGATCAACGACATCCGCGCCTCGCGCAAGCACGTCGGCCAATTCGTCGAGGGTGGAAGGCACGGGCCAGGATTCCTCAAGATCCACCACGGCGACCTCAGCGCCCTGGGCTTGGAACGCCCGTGCGACGACGACGGATGCCGCGTGGGCCCGCAGCGCACCGACGGCACCCGATGCGACAAGTACCCGCACCCTGCTAACTACTCCTGGACTTCGTCTGGCAGCAGACCGCCGTAATAGTCGCGCGTAGCTTCGAGCACGAGTTTGACATCGTCGAGGCTGGCCGTCGGGTCTGGCAGCACGACATCGGACTCGGCCAGCACATCGTCGGGCACGGGAGAGCCCAACTCTTGCAGTCGGGTGAACAGCTCCTGCAACACTTCACGCATCGCCGCTTCGTCGCCAGCCTCGACGGTGCGTTCCAGACGCTCGTCGATTTCATTCAGATTCGTGAGGGCCTCAACGTCGATGGTCCACTGCCCCTCGCCCATGACTCGGATGATCACTGCTGAGGCTCCCCATACGGATCTGCAACGGAACCTTCCTCCGCAGGGGCCTGCTGCGGCGTAGCTCCTTGCGTCTGGTTGAGCGCCTCGCTTGGCGCGTCGATAGCGGCAGGCTGTGCCGGTGCACCGCCCGTAAGCTGCGCCTTCATCGAAGCAAGTTCGCTCTCCACCGACGAGCTCGATGCCAGCTGGTCGAGCTCCCGGGTGATGTCGTCCTGTCCGAACCCGTCCTCCAGCGCACCGGAGGCAACCAGCTCGTCGACGGCAGATGCGCGGGCCTGCAGCTCCAGCGTCTTGTCTTCCGCACGCTGAATGGTGAGACCGATATCGTTCATCTCTTCACCAATACCGGTGAAGGCCTCGTTGATGCGGGTCTGCGCCTCAGCCGCGGAGTAGGTGGCCTTGATGGTCTCCTTGCGGGTGCGGAATGCGTCAACCTTCGCCTGCAGGCGGGAACTCGCACGAACGAGCTTCTCCTCCTCCTGCTGCAGCTGGGCGTGCTGCGCCTGCAATTCGGCGAGCTGCTGCTGCAGGCCCGACTTGCGGGTGAGCGCCTCGCGGGCGAGGTCTTCTCGGTTCGATTCCAATGCACGCTGAGCGGCCGACGTGAGACGGTCAATCTCTTGGTTCAGCTTGCTTGCTTGGAGCTCCACCCGCTTGCGGCTGGTGGCCACATCCGCGACGCCGCGGCGCACGTTTTGCAAAAGCTCCAGCTGTTTCTGGTACGAGTAATCGAGCGTTTCACGGGGGTCCTCATACTGATCCAAGGCTTTGTTGGCCTTGGAACGAAACACCATCGCAATGCGTTCAAAGATGCCGGCCACGAAAATTATCCTTCCGAAGGGGTCTGCCACATCAAAGGTACATGCTGCGCAGCACCAAGCTCCACTGTGTACCTCGTAAATCTAGTTCCGCGAGACGCCCGGCGTCGACTTCGAGCGCCGCAGCGCAACGGGTAGACTGCAGCCTCGCCATTACCGTACGTCACAGTGAGGGAGTACGCGTGGGACTCTTCCGCCCCTATGAACGCTCTGATAAATCCACCCGGGCACGCACTTCGACCGTGCCCGAGAAGGTGAAGAATGCCCCCGACGCGAATGCGACGACATCCAAAGATGAGCAGGAGCCGACGTCGGCCCCTACCGGCAAGAAGGTGGTTCGTCGAGGCGAGAAAACCGGGCCCACACCCACCCGGAAGGAGGCAGAAGCGGCGCGCATGCAGCGCCTGCACCCGAACCTCAGCAAGAAAGAACGCAAGAAGGCAGAGCGCGAAGCCCGGTACAAAGCTCAAACCGAGGCCTGGGAACGCATCGAGAAGAGCCCCGAGCGCACGCTACTGCGCGACTTCGTCGATACGCGCTGGACGCTTGCCGAGTTCATGATGCCGTTCATGCTCCTCATCTTGGCCGCCATGTTCGTGTTCATGGCGAATGTCGAGATCACCACGATCATCGCGTTCCTGTTGTGGGGATTCTTCTTCGCCACCCTCATCAACATCTTCATCATGTGGCGTAGCTTCAAGAAGCTTCTCGCTGAGCGGGTGCCGAACGCGCACACCAAGGGCCTGCTCATGTACATGATGAACCGCGCGATCATGATCCGACGCTTCCGTCGGCCCCTGCCCCGGATCAAGCGAGGAGACCCGATCTGATGAGCTACCATTGGGAGCCCGCCACCGGCTCGTTCGACCGTGCGGAGCTGGAACGCAATGACCTCTTGAAACACTTCGACTCCAAAGAAGCCGCCGAGGAGTGGATGTCGCTGTTCTACGACGACTTAGTGGACCTCGGGGTCGCTGAGGCCACTCTCATGGAGGAGGACCGGGTCGTCTACGGCCCCATGTCGCTGCTTGCCTGATTGCACCAGCAACATGACGCCGAACACCGTCGCAACCACCCCGATCCCAATGACGAACGGGGTCTGCTCACGCACGGTGCGGATGCGCTGCTCATACGTTTGCAGCTTTTCGTCGGTGTTGACTTCCGTGTAGGTCGATCCATGGCAGACGTCGCCTGGCCCCATCTCCGCTTCACCACAGTGCGTCGTCGGATGCACGTAGGCCACCACACCCCAGCAGGTGATGACCAGGGCCACTGCGATGAACAACCAGTAGGCGATTCGTTTTCCCATGACGGCAAAGTTACCCCGTCGTGGATAAGGTGGGAGAATGCACGAACTCTCGTTGGAACTCTCGAAATCTGTACCCAAGGACGCCGACGTGGTCATCGTCGGCCTCGCCACCGCCGGCGACGCCAACTCACTCGTGGGTGGCACCTCCGAACTCGACAAGGCCTACACCAAGGCGTTCAACGCCAACGTTTCGACCCTTGCCGCTGCCATGCACGCGTCGAGCGCGCTGGAAAAGGTGACGGTATTGCCGCATGCCGATGGCGTCCGCGCGGTCGTCGTCGGGCTGGGCGAACCCGACGTGGCACCCGCCACGCTGCGCCGTGCCGTCGGTGCGGCGGCACGCGCGGTGATCGAGCTACCCGACGTGGAAGGGCTCACCGTCGCGGTGTCGTTGGAGCTCACCGACCCCGAGCTGCTGCAAGCCGCAGCGGAGGGCGCAGCGCTCGGTGCCTACCGTGTGCGAAAGGTCACCGGGCAGGGAACCCCTGAGCCGATCGCGAAGATCGCCGTCGTCGGCCCCTCGCGCCTCGGTGACGCGCTCGTCGATGCCAAGGCGAACATCCGCGGCGTCTACCAGGCACGTGACTGGTCGAACACCCCGCCTAATCTCCTCTACCCCGAATCCTTTGCAGAGGCCGCGAAAGCGTATGTCAAGGATGAGCGGATCACCGTCGAGATCCTCGACGAGAAGGCCCTCGCCAAGGGCGGATACGGCGGCATCCTCGCCGTCGGCGGAGGCTCGGAGCGCACCCCTCGCCTGGTGCGGTTGAGTTACGCCCCGCGCGGTGCGAAATTCCACCTCGCGCTGGTGGGCAAGGGCATCACCTTCGACTCCGGCGGCCTCGACATCAAGCCGCCAGCCAGCATGCTGGGCATGCAGATGGACATGTCGGGCGCCGGCATCGTGATTGCCGCCATCCGCGCTATCGCGGAACTAGGTGTCAAGGTGCAGGTCACCGCCTACGCGGCAATGGCTGAGAACATGCCGTCAGGCAGCGCCTACCGCCCCAACGACGTGCTCACCATGTTCGATGGCCAGACCGTCGAGAACTACAACACCGACGCCGAGGGCCGTCTCGTCATGGCCGACGCCATCGCCCGCGCGGGCACCGACAAGCCCGACATGATCGTCGACGTGGCCACCCTCACCGGAGCTTGCATGGTGGCCCTCGGCTCGCGCATCGCTGGCGTGATGGCAAATTCCGAGGACGCCACGGACCGCGTGCTGGATGCCGCCGAGGCTGCCGGCGAGGAGTTCTGGGAGCTGCCCATCACCGAGCACATCCGGGAACAGATCACCTCCGACATCGCCGACTTCCGCTCTGGCGGCAAGACCCGCTACGGTGGCGCGCTCGTCGCCGGAGCGTTCCTGGAGCGCTTCGTACCCGACGGCATCGCGTGGGCACACCTCGACATCGCCGGGCCGGCCGACTCGTCGGAATCCTTCGGCTACACGCCCAAGGGTGGCACGGGCGTTGCCGTGCGCACTCTCGTGGCACTCGCGCAGCAAGCCGCGAAGTAACCCCCGACACGGCTACGCGGCCAGATGCCGCTCAGCGACGGGCTACATGCTTGGCAAGCCCTTCGTCGAGCGGCATCTGCGCGTACAAGGTGGC
>NZ_CAMYFI010000095.1 GCF_947255005.1 uncultured Tessaracoccus sp.
ATGCCGCTCACGAGATGTCCACCAGCAGCGCGCGCGGGGGACGCCGCAGCATCGGCACCGACGCCAGCAGCGCGCACAGCACCAGCACCGCGAGGCTCATCGCGCCCACGCCGAGCAGCAGATCGGGGCTCACCTGCACGTTGAGCGCGTCGAGGGTCTGGACTGCCGTGGACGACTCCATGTCCGCGCCCGCCTGCTGGCCAGGCGCGAAGCCCTGCTCCGCCGACGCATTCACCGAACTCAGCACCGACGAACCCACGCCCTGCGCCACCGCGCGGGCCAGGAAGAACGACGCCACCATGGCCGGGATCGCGATGAACACCAGCTCCGTGAGGTACTGCGCCACCACGCCGGCCTTCGTGGTGCCCACCGCGAACAGCACACCCGTCTCCTTCTTTCGCTCGTTTAACCACAGGCACAACACCAGCAACAACAGCGCACCGGCCAGCACGAACGTCGCGACGGTGGTGCCGCCCATCACGCCGCGCACGCCATCCACTGCGCCGGTGATGCCGGCGAGATACTGCGTCGTGGGCGCGAGTTGGTAGCTTCGCCAATCGATGTCGAGCTTGCTGGCGGCTTCCGCGACGCGCTCCACCTCATCCGGGTGGTTCACGAAGAAGTTGGCGTCCTGGTAGATCTCGGAGTTCTTGTCCCACCCGTAGAGCGTTCGGGTGGTGTCCAGGTCGGTGAACAAGGTGTTGGCGAACAGCTCACTGCGCTGCGCGGCGGGGCGGGTGTTCTTGCCCGCGACGAGGCCGACGATCTCCGCGTCTACCCGCGCGGTGGACTTCTTCTGATTGTCGACGTCGTAGGGGTTGGCCTTGAGCGTGATCGTGTCGCCCACCTTGAGGCCGTTGGCCTTCGCGAGCTCCTCGTGAATGACGGCCTTGTTGTGGTCGTCGGGCTTCAGGTGGCGCCCACTGACGAGCTTGAGGGCTCCGCTGCGGAAGTTATTGTCGAGCTCCGTGGTGTTGACGCCCCAGACGTTGGCGGCGTTGCCGAACTGATTCTCCTTCTCAGCGTCGTATTCCTGCTGCGGGAGCTTCTGCACCTTGGCATTGACGAGGTCTGCCGTGACGTTCTGGCGCGCCACGTGAGTTTTCACCCCGTCGAGCGCGGCGATCTTCTCGATGTCACCCCCTCGCACCGTGCCGGCACCGCGGGGGGTGCCCATATTGAATTGTGGGTTGTTCTGGATGACGAACCCGGCCCCGGTGCGCTTAGCGACGTCGTCACTGACTTGATCGGCTGAGCGGCTGATCGCACTCGTCGTGAATAGCGCCGTCATCATCGCCACCAGAATGCCGAACACGATGAGCGACTTCACCCATTTCCGGCACACATATCGCCAAGCTCGTCCTACGAATGACAAGGGAATGTCCTTTCTAAAGTTCCACGCTCGATAACGAACGTGCAGCAGAAAGGGTTCCCGTCGCGGGACTGGCGGGCGCGGTATCAGGCGACGGGGAGGTGTTTCTCCCAGAACGCCATCACGGCCTCGAAGCGCTGTCGACGATGCCACGGCGTGCCCGAGCGCGTGAGCTCGTGGTTCTCTCCGGGGAACACCAGCATCTCCGCCGCCACCCCTGCCTGCTTCAGCAGCGCGTGGTATTGCAGGCCCTGGTGCAGCGGGCAACGCAGGTCGTCTTCGGAGTGGATCACGAGCGTCGGAGTGCGAACCTCAGCTGCGTACGTCATGGGCGACTGGCGGTCGGCCTCTGCCTTGTCGTAGCTCGTGTATTCCTGCGGGAAGAACCAGCCGATGTCGCTGGAGCCGATGAAGCTCTGCACGTCGAGGAATCCCCGCTCGACGATGGCCCCGCGGAAGCGGTGATCGTGGCCGATGATCCACGCCGTGAGGTAGCCGCCGTAGGAGCCGCCCATGATGCCGAGACGTTCGCCGTCGAGGGCGTCGTCGCTAGCCAGGCAGTGTTCAAGGAAGGCGAGCACGTCGGCGGCGTCGAGGTTGCCCATGTCGCCCTTGATGGCTCTGCCGTGCTCGGTACCGAACCCCCACGACCCGCGCGGATTGCACATGACCACGGCATATCCAGCCTCGACGGCCACCTGGGCCTCGTCGAAGAAGGAGCGCGTGTACCCGTGGTATGGCCCGCCGTGAATCATGAGCAGCACCGGGTGGGGGCCTCTGCCTGCGGGCTTCAGCAGCCATCCTTCGACGGGGTACCCATCGGGTGCTTGCGCGGTGACTGCCTGCGGGAGTGCGGCGTCGGCGAGTGCCACACCGAAGTTGGTGAGCACTTCCCACCGGCCGTCGCGCAGCACGGCAAGCTCCCCGGTGCTCGTGGCGCTGGTGACCGTCGCGACGATCACCCCGCCCGCGGCGTCGAGGGCCTGGACGTCCCACGTCGGGTCTTCGATGAATTGGTGATCCTCGTTGCCGACGATCACCGCGCGCTCCGTGCCGCGGTAGACCTCTGGCACGATGACGCGCCCGTCGCCAAGTGATACGAGCGGGCCCCCCACAGTGATGTCGACGACCTGGCGCGGCTCCTCACCCGCCAGCCACACGGTGCCGTGGTGGCCGACGAAGTCGATGCCTTCCCCCACCGAACCGGCGACGAAGAAGAGGTTATCCCCGGAGCGGCGCGGCCGACGCGCGTGAAGGCCGAGCCCGGCGGTGAGCGATTCCGGTTTCGCCTCCTCGCGCAGCCGCCACAGTTCGCACTCGAGCGTGTCGTCACCCTTGCGGTTGGCGCTGGCGAGCACCGAGCCGTCGGCGTCGAAGATGGGTGATGTCCAGTCGATGTCGTCGTTGGTGAGGCGGGTGGCTTTGGGGAACCGGGCGGGCGCGTCGACGTCGTGGGCCTTGCCCTGACCGGTTGCGTCGAAGATGGGTTCGGCGGTGGGGTCAGGCACGTCGACGACGAACACCTGCGCCGGGCGGTCGCGGAACCATCCGACGCCGTTGTGCCGGGTTTGGAAGTCGCTGAAGGCGCGCGGGGCTTCGTGCGCGGCGTCGATGTCGTCGACGGTGCCATATCTACCGTCTTCCGGAGCCCTCGAGATGAACACGATGCGGTGGGAATCGTCGGAGAACTCGAACTCTCCGACGCCCAGCTTCTGGTCGGTTACCTGCATGGGTTCGCCGCCGTCAGCAGGTGCAATGAACAGCTGCGCGGGCTTGCCAGGCTGTGAACGTACGAACGCCAGCAGGGTGCCGTCGGGGGAGAACTTGGGGGCGGAGTCGTGGAATCCGCGGGTGATGCGACGCGGGCGGCCGCCGTCGAGGGGGATTCTCCATAGCTGGCCGACCTCGGCGTCGACAGCGAAACTCGGGTGCGTGACCGCAACGACGGCGAAGGCGCCGCTTGGGTGGAGCGTTGGGGCGGAGAGGGAAACGAGGTGTTCGAGTTGGTCTGGGCGCATACAGCCATGCTAGGGCAGGTGGCGTTCACGCGCCGCCGCTCAGCTGAGCAGCAGCATGGTCGCCAGCGAGATGCCGCCCGCGCCGAGGATGAGCACGAGATCATGGGGATTCCAGCGACGCTGCACGGCCCACAACAGCGCGACCCCGGCAATCGAAACCCACGCTGTTCCCACGCCGGAGACGCCGGCGTGCCGTGCGATCTCGACGCTCGCGTTCAGCATGGAAGTCATGGTCATGAGCAGCAAGCCGCAAATCACCGGCAACACCACGGGGCCGAGAAGGCGCACGAAGGAGGAGTTCGACGCCTTCTCGTAGACCGCGAGAAACGCCAGCGCCAGCGCGGCACACGAGCAGACGGAGACGAGGAACCCCAGGATCGCTATCAGCACACCCATGCCGACACCGCCGTGGGAGTAGCCGAATCCGTATCCGACGGCGCTCGCCAGCTTGATGAGCACCGGGCCTGGCAGCGCGTTGGCAACCGGAACCATCTGCCCGTAGAACTCGGAGGCGGGCACGATGCCGCTCGAGACGAAGAAACCGTCTGCGACACCGATGTAGGCAGCCCCGCCACCGAACGACGAGAGCGTCGAGAGGCCGATCAGTGACACCACGCGGCCCGCACCGACGAGGACCGCAATGCCGAGCGCCACGAGAGCGACGAGCAGCAGCACCGCGGCCGCGCGCAGGGTGTGGCTGGTGGACGAAGGCGGAGGCTCGGTAGGCGCGGAGGGCGACTGGCCCCGTCGGAAAAAACTGAGCACGGCAACACCTGCGAGGGCGAGCAGGATCACCTGCACCGCGCTCAGCTGGGGGAGCGAGGAGGTCCAGCCCGTGCCCAGCAGATTCCCAGCCGCGCGCACGGCCTGGTTGCCGCCGACGGCGGCGAAGGTCAGCAGCGCCAGCACCACCGTCGCCAACGGATGGTAGGCGCGCAACACCTTGCCGATGTAGCGAATGAGCAGCACCGCGATGAATGCCGAGATGCCCAGTGCGGCGAACTCGATGATGCGGATAGCAGACGCGCCTAACGCGGTGAACAGCATGAGGATGAGCACCGTCCCAACGGTGCCTGGGAGCGCGACGGTGAGCGCCGCCGCCGTCGGGGCCCACGTGGGGCGGACGTGGGTGCCGACCATCGCCGACATCTTCACCGGCTGCGCTCCCGGCGTGACGTTGGCGATGATGGTGTGCGCGGTGAATGCGTCGTCGGTGGCGAGTTTGTGACGCTGCACGAACTCCCGCTCCATGATAGGGATGAGCGCCGCACCGCCGCCGAACCCGAGGGCGCCGACGGTGAGCGTCGCAGACAGTAGCTTCCGCACCGACATTGCATCGTTCCTTTCCTCGGCCAGTGTAGGGGTGGGTTTCGATACGCGCCCTCCGGGCGCTACTCAACCACCGGTGGGGCCTTGGCGGAGCTAACCCGATATTCACACGGGTTTCCCAAAACCGGCCAAAATCGCCCTTTCCAGCAAACGCGTGTGGATATTGGGTTAGATGGCGGGGGTAAGGATGGTTTCGACTCGGCCCTCCGGGCGCTACTCAACCATCGACGCCGCAAACTGCGACTGGTACAGGTCGAAGTAGTGCCCGCGCCGTTCGAGGAGCTCGTCGTGCGAACCCTGCTCGACGATGCGCCCGTCCTCCATGACGAGGATGACGTCGGCGTCGCGGATGGTGGACAGCCGGTGCGCGATCACGAACGACGTTCGCCCGGTGCGCAGCGAGTTCATCGCTTGCTGAAGGAGCAGCTCGGTGCGGGTATCGACGGAGCTCGTCGCCTCGTCGAGGATCAGCAACGATGGGTCCGACAGGAACGCCCGCGCAATGGTGATGAGCTGCTTCTCGCCGGCGGAGACGTTGTTGCCCTCCTCATCGATGACGGTGTCGTAGCCGTCAGGCAGGGAGTGCACGAAGCGGTCGACGAACGTGGCCTTCGCTGCCTCGACGATGTCAGCCTCCGTGGCGCCGTCGCGGCCGTAGGCGATGTTCTCGCGGATCGTGCCCCCAAACAGCCACGCATCCTGCAGCACCATCCCCACCTGGCGTCGCACCTCCTGGCGGGGCACCTGCGAGATGTCGACGCCGTCGAGCGTGATGTGCCCAGCATCGAGGTCGTAGAAGCGCATGATGAGGTTCACCAGCGTGGTCTTGCCCGCGCCGGTGGGGCCGACGATCGCGATGGTCTGGCCCGGTTCGACGTTGAGGTTCAGGTCTTCGATGAGGCGCTGATCGGGCGCGTAGGAGAAGTCGACACCCTCGAACTCGACGCGCCCCCGCACCGTCTCAGGCAGCGAACCAGCAGGCTCAGCGCTCATCTCGTCGGCGTCGAGGAGCTCGAACACCCGCTCGGCGGAG
>NZ_CAMYFI010000096.1 GCF_947255005.1 uncultured Tessaracoccus sp.
GCTGTGTGCTAGCCTCGCTGCATTCGCGCTCGCTGGGGGTATGACGCTGGGTGGCGTTACCGTCGCGAACGCCGACGACGCCACGCCGGAGATGGATAAGCTCTGCGTAGACGCCGACTCCAATTGTTACTGCGACATCACACTGGAAAGCGCCTCCACGGTGACTGAGGGTGAAACTGTCGTCGTCAGCGTGATCGGCAACCCCGAAGTCACCGTCGAGCTGGCAATCTTCGGGCATACCCCCGTTGGCTTCACGCTCATTGGCAGCAAGGTGCCCGTCACGCTCAACGCCGAGGGCGAGGGCTCCGCTGAGCTCACCGTTCCGGAGCTCGTCGACCACGTTGGTGGCGAGGAGTTCGTCGTGGCCACCTCCGATTTCGTGGATGCTGCCACTGAGGTGGAAGGCACCGTCTACGCAGACTTCACCGTGCGCTCCCGCAACGCCGCTCTCGTGGGAGACCCCGCCGGCGACGGTACCGCCGACAACCCCTTTGTGCTGAAGCTCGGTTACGGCCTCCAGGGTGATGCGTTCAAAGTTCAGGCCCTCGTAAACGGCACGTGGATGGACTTCCACAACGTCGGTGACAACGCCGCCATCGGTGAAGACGGCACCACCGAGCTGACGGTCACCTCACCGGAGGTTGCTGATGGCGAGTACGAGGTGCGTCTCTTCAACGTCACCAAGAACGTTGCAGGCCCCGTCCAGGCTTTGCTCTACATCGGTGTTGCCTCCGACGAGGACGACGACGGTGCTGACGACGGTGGCGACAAGGGCGGCGAGACCGGCCCGAAGAAGCCCAGCTTGCCTTCCACCGGCGTGTGATTGTCTTCTCGCGGGCTGCGCGCTTTCGCCGTTGACGCCCCTGCGGGCGGCTGCTCCCAAGGACTTGGGGGTGGCCGCCCATAACTATTTGGCAGATTCGGTAAAGAAGCCTGCCAACGGTGGTGCCTTCTGACCCGCCGCGCCCCGTAGTATGGCGTTCAGCATGCGGTCACACGAACGTGTGCCGGTACTGAATACCCTGGGAAGGAACCTATGTTGAAGAAGATTGTCTCCGGTGCGGCCGCGGTCGCAATCGCGGCAGGCCTCAGCGTCGCGGCGATCACGCCGGCGCACGCACTGACCTCGGACATGGCCAACAAACTCTGTGCCGTGAATGAGGCAGGCAAGGCCACCATCGACTGCAAGATCGTCGCTGCTGACTACACCGTGCAGGAGGGCGCCAAGGTTGAACTGACAGTCAAGGGGGCCGTTGGCTCCGATGTCTCGTTCGCGATGTTCGTTGCCACCGACAAGGGCCTCGAGAAGGTCTCCGACGACCAGGCCGTCACGCTCCCTGCGGAGCCCGCCTATCCGGGCGCCACGGACGTCAGCCAGAAGATGGTCTTCCAGGTCCCTGCCCTCAAAGACCACTTTGGTGGCAAGTTCGTTATCACGCTGGCTGACACCCCGGCCGATGCCAAGCTGGTGCAGCAGCTCACCCAGCAGGTGACTGTCCGCTCCGCCAATGCCCGCATCAGCGGTCACTTGGCCCCGATGGGCAACAACCCGCAGTGGCGTTTCGACACCTCCGACGGCATCAAGGGTCACGAGTTCAAGATCCAGGCGAACGTCGACGGCAAGTGGATCGATTTCCCCGCAGCCAAGAACGACGGCGCCCACGCCACTGACGACGACGGCTACTCCCGCTTCTACGCCCTCTCCCCGAAGGTGAAGAACGGCACCTACCCGGCGCGCCTGTTCAACATCACCACGGGCAAGCCCGGCCCCGAGCAGGGCACGTTCTACATCGGCGTTGAGAAGGACGACAACGCCGGTGACAAGGGCGGCAACAAGGGCGGCGACAACGACCGCGATCAGGGCGGCAACAAGGGCGGCAAGCCCGGCAAGGCCGGCTCGAAGAAGCCCAGCTTGCCTTCCACCGGCGTCTGACCCTTTCATTCCTCCTACACTTGGACGAGCGGTCACCCCTTCGGGGCGGCCACTCGTCTGCGTTATGGGGTGGGCTACGAGCGAATGCGCGACTGAGCGCACGCCAGATGCCGAAAACCGCCCACAAATGCCCGAAATCGCCATCTGTTGTGCGCTCAGTCGCGCAATGGGCACTGCACGGTTGTGTGCCACGTTGAATCTTGGCGCCGGTAGAATGCCTGCATGCCTGTCAATGAGCCAGCGAAGCGCCTCCGCGCCAGCGATGAGGAGCGCGACTACGTGCTGTACCTTCTTCAGCAGGCGCACGCGGCCGGACGACTCGATGTCGATGAACTGAGCGAACGCCAAGACCGCACGTTCTCCGTGAAATACGCCGACGAGTTCGTCCCTCTGCTCGAGGATCTCCCGGAGGGCGCCGAGGTGGTGGCCGTGCTGCGGCCGCAACCGGCACCGGAGCCGCGGCGGGCCAACCCACTGCGCTTTGCCGCCCCCGTGTTCAGCGGCAATCGAAGCGTCGCCATCCTCTCAGGAAAAGACATCATGCTGGCGAGCGGCACCACCAGCTACACGCTGCTGAGCTTCATGGGCGGCGACACCGTCAACATCAGCAACTGCATGGGACCCGGCGTGACACTGGTGATCGAATCGCAGGCCGTGCTCGGCGGGGCCACCATCAAAGTGCCGCTCGGAGTGCACATCGTCGACGAATCGTCCAATGTCGTGGGTGGGAACACCATCAGGAAGAATGCGCGCGGCGACGGCTCGAACGGCACGCTGGTGCTGCGCGGCAACTCCATTCTCGGCGGGAACACGGTGAAGCTTGCCTGACTTCGACGGGCGCTCAATGCTGGCTCGGCTGCTTGACGTGCCCGCCTTCGCCGGGCTCCCCGTCGTGGCGCAGCTTACGGAGATACAGCCCGGGCGCACGGTGGTGCAGGCCCCGCCTGGGACGGGGAAGACGACGGCGGTGCCGCCGGCCGTCGGGGATCTGGTGCCGGGGCGGGTCGTGGTAACGGAGCCCAGGCGCATCGCGGCGCGGACGGCTGCCGGAAGGCTTGCGGCGTTGAGCGGTACGCAGCCGGGGGAGTACGTCGGGTACACGGTGCGGGGCGACTCGACGGCGCGCGCGTCGTCGAAGGTGGAGTTTGTCACAACGGGGGTGCTGCTGCGGCGGTTGCTGCGCGATCCGGAGTTGTCGGGTGTGGGTGCGGTTGTGCTCGATGAGGTGCACGAGCGGCACCTCGACGCCGATCTCACCCTCGCCATGGTTGCAGAGCTGGCGGAACTGCGCGACGAGCTCACCGTCGTCGCGATGTCGGCCACGCTCGACGCGGCCCGGTGGGCGGAGCTCATGGGCGGGGCGCGCGTGGTGGAGGTGCCGAGCGTGTTGCATCCGCTCGACGTGGGCTGGGCGCCCGCGCGGGGTGGGGCGCTCAATGAGCGTGGGGTACGTGACGAGTTCCTTGACCACGTCGCGGAGGTGGCTGCCGCGGAGTTTGGGCGGGCGGAAGGCTCTGCGCTGGTGTTTGTGCCGGGTGCGCGGGAGGTCGACGGTGTGGTGGCGCGGTTGGGTGCGTGTGGGGTGCGGGCGCTGCCGTTGCATGGGCGCTTGGATGCCCGCGCGCAGGATGCCGCGCTTGCCGAGGAGGGTGGAGCGCGCGTTGTGGTGGCGACGGCGGTGGCGGAGTCGTCGCTGACGGTGCCAGGGGTGCGGTTGGTGGTGGATGCGGGGCTGTCGCGCGAACCGCGCTTTGACCAGGCCCGCGGCATGGCTGGGCTGGTGACGGTGCGGGAGTCGCAGGCGGCGGCCACGCAGCGCGCCGGGCGTGCAGCCAGGCTGGGGCCGGGGCGCGCGGTGCGCTGTTTCTCAGCCGACGAGTGGGCGGGCATGGCGGAAGAGCAGACGCCGGAGGTGCTCGTCGCGGATCTCACCGACGCGCTGCTGGCGCTCGCGTGCTGGGGTAGTCCGCGCGGCGAGGGGATGGCCTTGCCGACTGCGCTCCCGGAGGCGGGTGTGGCGCGGGCGGAGGGGGAGCTGCGGGCGTTGGGGCTGGTGGATGAGGATGGGCGCGTCACCGAGCTCGGGCGGCGCGTGGCGGCGATGCCGCTGGAGCCGCGCTTGGGTGTCGCGCTGCAGGCGGGCGCTGACAAGTTTGGCGCTCGGACTGCCGCCGAGGTGGTCGCCATGCTGGCAGATTCCCCGTCGGGTGATCTGGCGACGGAGCTCGCGCGGCTGAGGCGCGACCGCCCGCGCGCGTGGGTGCGGGAGGCCGACCGCCTGGCGGGTCTCGTCGGCCCGGCGCGACCCTGCCACCATGGCGTATCCCCGCCCGGCAGGTGCAACCTGTGCGGCTCAGTTGCGGATCAAGTGTCAGGTGCCTCGCCGGATGTCGCCGGGTTTGTGGTGGCGACGGCGCGTCCAGGCTGGGTTGCGAGGGCGCGCGGCGAGGGGGAGTTCCTGGCGGCCTCGGGCACCGGGCTGACGGCGCCGCGCGGGCTGACGCTGCGCGGGCCGTGGCTGGCGGTGTGGGAGACGCAGCGCGTCGGCGGCCTGGGGCTGGTGCGCGCCGCCGTCGAGATTCCCGAGTGGCTGGCGCTGGAAGTGGGCGACGTGCGCACCGCCCGCGAAGCCACGTTCGACGGGCGCGTGCGGGTGCGGGAGATCCGTCGGCTCGGCGCCATCGAGCTGAGCGCGACGCCCGCCAAGGTCACCCCCGACGTCGGTGAGCCCGCCGTGCGCGCGGCCCTGGCCAGTCGGGGGCTCGGTCTCTTTCGATGGTCCGACGGTGCGACGGCCCTGCGTCGACGCCTTGGCTGGCTGCACCGCATACTCGGCGACCCGTGGCCCGACGTGAGTGATGAATCGCTCCTGGCAAGGGTCGACGAGTGGATGCTCCCCGAGATCGACGAGCTGTCGCGCGGGGCCGACGCCTCGTCGGTGCAACTGCTGCCGGCGCTTCGTAGGCTCCTGCCTTGGCCCGACGCGGCGCGCCTCGACGAGCTCGCGCCCGAGCGGATCGAGGTGCCGAGCGGACGGTACGTGCGGCTGGAATATCCCGACGGCGACGGCCCTGTGGTGTGTGCGGTGAAGCTGCAGGAGTGCTTTGGGTTGACGGCGACGCCCACCGTCGGCGACGGGCGCGTGCCGGTGCAGATGCGCCTGCTGTCGCCGGCGGGCCGACCGCTAGCGGTCACCGACGATCTCGCGTCGTTTTGGGCGAACGCCTACCCGCAGGTGCGCGCCGAAAACCGCGGTCGCTACGTCAAACACCCGTGGCCCGACGATCCCCTCACCGCCCCCGCCAAGCGCGGCACCAACCGCCAGTCGTTCTGAGCGCCGGGCGGTGCCCGTCGAGGCCGGCCTGTGCCCGTCGGGCACAGGTAACCTGTGCGGCTCAGTTGCGGAACATGTGTCACCTGCCTAGCCGCGACGAGGCGCCGTCGGGAAGCAGATGACACTTCATCCGCTCAGTTGCCGCACAGGTTGCACGTGCCGCCGGAGCCACCCAGACCCGGCGGCGCCCCAAGATAGATCAAGTTCGTGGCTCGTCTATCCACCACGAACTTGATCTATCTTG
>NZ_CAMYFI010000097.1 GCF_947255005.1 uncultured Tessaracoccus sp.
ACGTCGAGGGCTTTCCAGTCGATGTCCGACGGTGCTACTGCCAGCACGCTGGCGAGCAGCCCTTGGCGCGAGGCGCGGACGGAGGCGTCGTCGGCGTTCACGAGGATGTCGTCGAAGAATCGCTGGGCGGCGTCGACGAGCGGTGCCGTGCGCTGCACGAGTTCGGCGAACGGCGCGTCGGGGAGGCCGTCGGGCAGTGCCTCGAGCTGTTCGCGCAGCGCCACCTCAGCGGACTCGGTGAGCAGTGCGGCGTCGTAGCTGGCGGGGGCATCGTCGGGGAGGATCCGCTGGATGCGCACGAGCGCCGCGACAAGGGGTTTCACCGACTCGCCGGCATCGACGAGCTCCCGCAGCAGACGCGCGGCACGGCCGGGGGCGTTCGCGGCAGGCAGCACGGCGGCGACGATCTCGGCCGAGTGGCCCTCGTCGCGCAGCAGCTGCGCGAAGCGCCCAACGGTGAACTCCTCCGCGGCATCGACGGCACCGTCGACTACCTCGACGCCCTGCGCAGCGATGCGCGCGACGGCGGCCTCAAGGCCTTGTCGGATGGTGATTGCCTCGACGCCAGGCACCTCGCGCAGGATACGCACGACGCCGAGCGCGGCGCGTCGAAGCCCAAACGGGTCCGACGAACCGGTCGGCTTCGCGCCGAGCGCGAACATGGCGGCCAGGAGGTCGAAGCGGTCGCCCAACGCCAGCAGCGCGCCAGGCACCGTCGACGGCACATCGTCGGCGGACGTGTGCGGCTGCTCCATCTCGTACAGGGCATCGGCGACGGACTGCGTCTCGCCCTTGCGCACCGCATATTCGCGCGCGACGAAGCCCGCCAGGGAGCTCATCTCCACGACAAGATTCGTAGCCAGGTCGAACTTCGCGAGCTCGCCGGCACGTTGCAGCGTCGCCCGATCATCCAGCCCGACGATGTCCGCAAGCGCTTCTGCCACGTCGGCGATGCGACGCGCGCGCTGGCCGACGGAGCCCAGTCGATCCTCGAACGTGAGCTTCTCAAGGCCGGGCACGAAGGCGTCGACGCGCTCCTCGGCCAGATCTTGGTTCCAGAAGAACAGCGCGTCCTCGTAGCGGGCGCGCAGCACCGACTCATTGCCGGCCGCGACGAGCTGCTCGTCGCAGATGCCGTTGGCCATCGTCACGAAGTACGCCATGAGTTTCCCGTCGGCGTCCCGCACCGGCAGGTAGCGCTGGTGCTTCGCCATGACGGAGGTCAAAATGCGCTCCGGCAACTCCAAATACCGCTCGTCGAAGGTGCCGAGAATACCGACGGGCTCCTCCACGAGGTTGGTGATCTCATCCACCAGCGCGGCGTTCGCGTCGAAATCAATCACGCCGCCCACCGACGTCGCCAGCCGCTTCGCCTGCTCGACGACGCTCGCCCGGCGCTCATCCGTCGCGAGCAACACCTTGCCCTCAGCGAGGGTGGGAAGTAGCTCGTCGGCGGAGGCGACGTCGCGGAACCCGACGGGCACCCCGTCGGCGCGGGTGCCGGATGCGGCGGTGCTCGCCGTGACCCGCTGCAGGTAGGTGGTGCGGCCGGCGCGCACGCCCGAGACCTCCACCGGCACTACCGCGGTGCCCCACAGCGCCACCAGCCAGCGGATGGCGCGCGAGAACGACAGCTTCTCGTCGCACCAGCGCATGTTCTTCTCGGCGCGCAACCCTGAGACGATGTCGGCGACGATCTCAGCCATGACGGTGCGCACGTCGCGCCCGGTCACCTCGACCTCGACGGCGGCGTGTTCGTTGCCGCCGATCTCAGCCTTGACTACGGCATCGACATCGACGCCTTGCCCGCGGGCGAAGCCCTGCAGCGCCTTCGTCGGGTTTCCGTCGCCGTCGAATGCCGCCGCCCACTTCGGGCCCTTGCGCAGCTGCTTTGTGTCCGGCTCAGCGGGGGCGAGGTCGGCCACGGTGGCGACGATGCGTCGCGGCGTGCCCTCGACCTGCACCTCGCCGTGCTCCAGACGCGTGCCCGCCAGCTTCTCGGTGAGCTGCGAGCGCACGTATTCGACGGTGGGCGCCACCACGTGCGGGGGCAGCTCCTCGACGCCGATCTCCACCGCAAGCGTCTGCGCGGACGTCGGCAGATCGCCTTCCACAACGGGTTGCGTCTCGACGGGCTGCGCCTCACGCAGCAGCGGGAAGCCGAGCTCCTCACGCCGCTCCACCCAGAGCGCGGCGGTGTCGCGCATGAGGCGGCGCATCGTCGCGAACGCCTTGGCGCGCTCCGTCGTGGAGATGGCGCCGCGGGCGTCGAGCACGTTGAACGCGTGCGACGACTTCAGAATGTAGATGTGCGCGGGCACGGGGAGGCGGGCCTCGACCATGCGCGTCGCCTCCGAGACGTACGCCTCGTACAGCGAGCGGTTCGCGTCGACGTCGGCGTCGTCGAGGTAGTACCGGCTCATCTCGTACTCTTGCTGGCCGTACGCCTCGCCGTAGGTCACCTCGCGACCGTCGGCTGCGACGGCGTAGACGATGTCCTTGAAGTGCGTTTTGCCTTGTAGGGCCATCAAAATGCGTTCGATGCCGTAGGTGAGTTCGACGGGGATCGGGTCGAGGTTCTGCCCGCCCACTTGCTGGAAGTAGGTGAACTGCGTGATCTCCATGCCGTCGAGCCAGACCTCCCAGCCGAGCCCCCACGCGCCGATGGCCGGCTGCTGCCAGTTGTCTTCGACGAAGCGCACGTCGTGGGCGTCGAGGTCGATGCCGAGCGCCTCGAGCGAGCCGAGGTACAGCTCCTGCGGGTTGCCCGGCTCGGGCTTCAAGATCACCTGGAACTGCGTGTGCGTCTGCAGGCGGTTCGGGTTCTCGCCGTAACGGGAATCGTCGGGGCGCACCGAAGGCTCGACGTACGCCACGTCCCACGGCTCAGGGCCGAGCACTCGCAGCACCGTGGCCTGGTTCATGGTGCCGGCACCGACCTCCGTGTTGAAGGGCTGCCACGTGAGGCATCCCTTGGAGGTCCAGTAGTCCGAAAGCTTGCGGAGGGCATCTTGCATCGTCAGCACGCGGTCAGTCTAGCGACGTGGCGCCTCGAGGTCAGCCCGTCCCGCCCGCCGGTACGTGACCTGGCGCATTATCTCCGACGGCGCACCCGCCGGTTGCGCCACTGCCGGCCGATCGCCTCCCGCCACGTGGGCACGATCACGTCGTGGGCTCGCATCTTGCGCCGGAGCCGGGTGCGGGTGATGTAAATGCCGAGCAGCCCGACGACGAACACCGGAATCTGCACCCACATGGCCTGCTGCCACTGCTCGAAGGTGTAGGAGCTGGCGCCGCCGGAAATGGTGTCGAGCACCCAACCGATGAGCAGGATCGTGAGCGTCGCGCCCAGAAAACCGCCCATGATGACGACGCCACTCGCCACCCCGATACGCGCCAGGGGTAGCAGCGTGCGCGGGTAGTCGAAGCCGACGGCGGTGCCCGGCCCGCCCGCTGCCAGCGACAGCACGAGCAGCACGATCAGCCACAGCGGCGCCTGGCCCGGCCACAGCAACACCGCTAGCCAGCAGCACAATGAGGCCCAGATAATGGTGAGCGCGAGGTTTGACCGTCTGAGCGGATGTCGAGCGGTAAGTACGCCGATGAGGGGGCCGATGATGATGCCCGAGACAGTGATCAGCGTGAACATCAGCGACGCCATCGCCTGACTCAACCCTTGCGCCTGCTGCAGGTACGGCAGCCCCCACATCAGCACGAACGCGTTCATGGAGAACCCAGACGTCAGGTGGACAAAGAACCCCAGCTGCGTTCCTGGGTGGCGGATCGTCTCCGCGAGGTTACGGTTGACGTCGCGCAATCGTGGTGGTGTCACGGGTTGCTGGTGGCCTGGGGCATTGCGGACGAGCGTGAACACCGTCGCCGACATCGCAGCCCCGAGGCCCGCGGCCACCAGAAGGCCGAAGCGCCAGCCCTGATGCTGAATGAGCGGCAAAAGCCCGTAGATGGCAGCGAGCTGGCCAAACACCGACGTCATCCCAGCAAGCTGGGCGAGCAGCGGCGCCAGCCTCGGTGGGAACCACCGGGGAATGAGCGCCAACAGCGACACGTAGATACAGGCATCCCCAAGCCCGACGAGAAACCGCGCAACGTAGGCCCAACCCAGCGCGTCGACCGTCGCGAGTAGCAGCTGCCCGCACGCCATCACCGCGGAGCCCGCCGTCATCATGAGGCGCGGACCGAAGCGGTCGAGCAGCGTGCCGACGGGGATCTGCGCCAGCGCGTAGACGGCCACCTGCATTACGACGAACGTCGAGACCATCGATGGCGTGGCCCCGAAATGTTCGGCAGCTTCGAGACCGGCCACGCCTAAGGAAGAGCGGTGCAGCATCGCGACGATGTAGGCCAACAGGCCAACCCCGAGCACCAGCCAACGTCGAGCCATCATCACCTGCCTTACTCTCACGGAAAGAATACTGACCGTTGCGGTGGACGCGGGTGCTGTTACGTTTGCGACGTGGAACGCATCGAGGTGGTCGGAGCCGTCATCATGCGCGACGGGCTGGTGTTTGCTGCCCGCCGCGGGCCGGGACGTCCCCTCGACGGGTTGTGGGAGTTCCCGGGAGGCAAACTCGAACCAGCAGAAACCCCTAGCCAGGCGCTTGTACGGGAGATCCAGGAGGAGCTCGGCTGCACCGTTCAAGTGGGCGAGCACCTGGTCGACACCGAACATGCCTACAGCTACGGCCTTGTCGCGCTGTCGACGTACCGGTGCACCATCGTCGACGGCGAACCCCAGCTCACCGAGCACAGCGAGGCGCGCTGGGTGGCGATAGAGGAACTCACCCAGCTCGACTGGGCGCCTGCCGATCTCCCGACCGTCGCTTTCCTCACGAACGGTTGACCTTTAGCGCCCGTGCGTGGGCGCGAGTGGGCAGTGAACGGCACTGAAACTTCAAAATCCGTACGCAGATTGACTAACCATGCCGAAATCGGGGGTCAGATGAATCTGGGTACGGATTTTGAAGTTTCTGGTGGCTACCCTGGGCGTCCTTCGTAGGCCGGCTGCATGATTGCCTGCCCTGCCCCCTTCGTCGGCAGAGTGTGAATGCCGATGATGGACAGGAACTTGCAGGAGTAGGTGTCGCGCAGGCGCACTTCGACGGTCTTCCCTCCCGTCACGGTTGCCGTACCGTTGTAGCCGGTTGCGTGGAGATAGCGCTGAGCCGCAGCGGCGGCGCGGATGGGGTCGAGTTTTGCATCGTCGATGACGACGCTCGCCTCCTGCGCCCCCGTGCGAGCTGCCTCACGTGCGACGGTGCGCAGTTCTTGTTCCGCGCGGGCGTGTCCGGAGAAATCGACGCCAATGCCGATCGCGATCATGAACGCGAAGAACGCCACCGACGCCCACACCGCGATGGCGCCTCGTTCATCATGTTTTCGCATCATGGGTTCCTGGGGTTGGTGTTGAGTGCGTGGAGT
>NZ_CAMYFI010000098.1 GCF_947255005.1 uncultured Tessaracoccus sp.
GCTTTCATTGGATAACACTCCTTTTGATGGTGTTAACGAGAGGGAGTAACTTTGCGACGACGTTCCGTGGAGTTCAAATTTAATACTACCTCTGGAAACAAGAAGTAAAGGAAGTCAGGGATATGACTGCGTTAGAGGCTGCCCAAGAACTCTTAGAGGATGTCAATTCCCTGCTTGACCACCATCCAGCACAGAAGGACCCTAAGCCGGGGAAGCCCGCCGGGCCAGGTTACGGGCCGTTGCTGCGTGCGGGTACTTCCCTCTGCTATACGGCGTGGGAGGTCTATGTCGAAGAATCCCTGATTGAGACGGTTGAATGGCTTCTAGAGAATAAGGAAGCCGATGAGCTACCGAAAAAGTTACGGTCGTGGGTGGTTGAGCAAAGAAGAGATCCGTGGGTGTTCGTGGGCGACTCGTGGCGATCAACTGTACTTGAACTTGTGCGATCGCGAATCGAAGGAGATTCGGAAGGTCGTTACGGATTCAACACCGCTAGCGTTGGAGGTGTCGAAAGCCTGTACGGAAGTATCCTCGATTTCTGCCCGCTGCGGGAAATCAAATGGCAGAAGAAAGCCAACGCGTCGGTGCGGAAACAGATTTCCGATCTGGTCAAAATACGGGGCGAGATTGTACATCGAGGTTCGACACCCGATGCGCTTAACCTTGGTCAAGTCCGCAATTGGGCTGATTTTGTTCGGCGACTGATTGAAAAATTTGATGAGCGCATGGTGGAGTTCCGGCTTAACGTCTAGGCCCGCTTGGCGCATGGCTGCAGTGCGCGTGAAACGCGGGGTTGCACGCCTCGTCCCCAAGGCGGGAGGATGCGGGCATGACTGCTCTGACCGGCTGGGCAAACGATGATGCTGTGATCGCGGCGGCAATGGAGTTGGCTGGAACCCTGGGAGAGGACCCGAACCATACTGTTGCGGCTGCAGCGATGGATCTTCGGGGAACCATCTATGCCGGTGTGAACAACTATCACTTCAATGGCGGCCCGTGCGCCGAGCTCGTCGTGCTCGGTATGGCTGCCAGTGCTCATGCGGGGCGGCTTGCGACGATAGTTGCGGTCGGGGATGGAGGCCGTGGGGTGGTCTCCCCGTGCGGTCGCTGTCGTCAGGTGCTGTTGGACCAACATCCTGACATTCGCGTGTTGGTTCCTGACGGTGATGCGATTCGATCGGTCTCCGTGCGCCATCTGTTGCCGTACTCGTATGTGCAGCCCGATGGTGATCCGCGCCGCTTTGTACGCTTCAACCGACGCTACCGCGACGATGTTCTCTCTGGCCGAAAGACTCGCACTCTTCGCTATCAGGATCTGGTGCCCCTGGGTGAGACCACCTTCGTGTTTGAGGACAGTGAGCATCGTGGCTTCGAGGCCATGCAGGGTGTGATTGATTCCGTGTCTCAGATCCGACTTTCGGAACTGGATGCGGGCTATCAGCGCAGTCTTCGCAGTCACTACCCTGAGATGCCTGCCGACGCGCTCCTCGATGACGTCAGGTTCCACGTCTGATCTTGCATCTGGTCGGTTCCCTGGGGGACCGGGCTGTGCCCGCGCTCGCGGATGACATTTTCGAGGGTGGGCCTGCGGACTCCAAGCGCGATCGTGGAGACACCGTGGAGTTCAGATATTCAAACTGACATCGCGGAGGTGAGATGGCGTGCGCCTCACGCTGTTGCGAGTGCTTCCGTGGGCGGTTACTGTGGTAGCACTACGACCGGTTCCGCCTACTTCGGTAGGCCCAGGGCCGGTCTTCATTTTCTCAGGCGGTGTTCATGGGGGTGAACGTCAAGGGGTTCAAGACGTATGCCGAGCAGGTGGAGATCTTGGCTGGGCGCGGCATGGACATGGGTGATCGAGATGCCGCGGCGGAGACGCTCCGCAGAGTAAATTATTACCGTCTCAGCGGCTACTGGTACCCGTTCCGGAAGCATGCCACCTCTGGCCGTCGTGAGGATGACTTCTACGCCGGCGCGCGCTTCAGCGAAGTCATGGCGCTGTATGAGTTCGACGCGCGTCTTCGCGCAGCGACATTCGCTGCCCTGGCACCCGTCGAGCTTGCGATCCGTGCGTTGCTCGGGCATGAGCTCGGCCGCATCGACCCGTGCGCGCATCTCGAGCCGTTGAAGCTTGGCCCTACCAGTCGTAGTGGCGACCAGTACTCGAAGTGGGTTCGTCGCTACGAGAACGAACTTAACCAGTCCCGCGAGGACTTTGTCGATCACCATCGCGCGAAGTATGGCGGGGTGCTGCCGGTCTGGGCAGTAACCGAACTCATGGACTGGGGAAGTCTGACCTACCTCTACAGCTTCTCGCCTCGGGGAGTTCAGGACGTTGTTGCCGAAGCGTGCGGGCTCAGAGCTCCGCAGCTGACAAGCTGGCTCAAGGCACTGAATGTCGTCCGCAACACTTGCGCCCATCACGGGCGGCTGTTCAATCGCGTCCACACGATCGTGCCGAAGCTGCCGAAGGTGGGCCTTCATCCGGATCTCGAAGCGGCGACGAGGGAGCGGAACCGTACGTTCGCTCGGCTTAGCCTCGTCCAGTTCTTGTCGGACCGACTGGGTGTGGGAAGTAGCACGCTGCTCCCCGCTGTAATGGAGAGTTTTCCTGTGGTGGCGATCGTTCCTATCGATCACATGGGAGTCCCCGCCGGGTGGCAGGAAAACCCGCTGTGGGCGACGAGCTGAGAGTCTTGAGCCCAGAGGGCAATAGGTGTTGGAACGCGGTGGAGTTCTGGTTTAACGTTTAGCGTTAATGACGGCCCGTTATGCATTGGCTTTGCGACCAGATCGTTCGACAACAAGGACACCGAGCGCATCTGGCATGAACAGTCCGTCAAGCGCGTCGACCGCAGAGGTCAGCACAGCATCCGGATCAACGACCAGTGGCGGATCTGCTTCGTGTGGACCGAGGCTGGCCCAGAGAATGTAATCATTGAGGACTACCATTGAGGTGCATCATGACTGAGAAGCTTTACGCGCCGATTCATCCTGGCGAGGTCTTGATGGAGGACTTCATCGAGGGGTTCGGCATCACGCAGCACAAGCTCGCGGTGTCCATCGGTGTCCCGCCGCGGCGGATTAACGAGATCGTGCACGGCAAGCGGGCCATCACCGCTGACACGGCGTTGCGTCTGGGGCGATACTTCGGTGTCGAGCCGCAGTTCTGGCTCAATCTGCAGAGCCGCTATGAGCTTGAGCTTGCGCAGGAACGTGTGGCCGATCAGGTGGCCGAGATTAAGCCGCTGCAGGCCGCGTGACCGACTCTGTGGTGCTGCGTCCCGACGGCGTGTCGATCGCGGTGGCGTGACCAGACCTGGTCGAAGGGCTCGTGGTGTTGGGAGGGCACGTGGAGGGGAGCGATGATCCGGGCGAAGCCGCCGGGGCCTACAAGGCGCCGCACTCGGGGATCTTTTGGACTTTCTTTACGTCCATGTGGAGCATGTGATCTGGGTAGCGGGGGATGATTTTTCCGGGCTTGCGCCAGTCCTCTCGGTCTGGGGCGATGTCTCGGATGCGGTTCAGCCCGAGCCGATCCAGCCGTCTGGTCATCGTTCGCGCACAGCAGCTAGCCCTGCTCTGGGTAACGCACGAGGAGGTCGTTGCCGATGACGGCCCCGTCGTTGAGTGTTGCCTCGCTTACCTTCGGCCCGTCCGCACCCATCCCCATGATGTGTTCAACTTCGTCACCATGGGCGATGAGGTGGTCGGCGATGATGCGCCGGTGGCAGCGCCACCACACTGCCTCGGAGCACATGATTGCGGTAGGGGTTTCGGCAGCACTCGCCCGTAGCTGCGAGAGTGCATCCGAGAACTCCCCACCCAGCGCATGGTCGGCGTAATTGTGGAAGCTGCGGTTACGCCAGTTCCCGTTGGCCTCAAACGGTACGGAGTGGGACACATTGCGCCGCCCGGTCAGGCCCTCGCTTCTGCTGTAAGTGATGCCGCGTGTGGGGAGGTGTTCGGCGAGGTAGTCGTCGTTGAACCACGGGTACTTCCTGGACCCGGGTAGCTTGCGCACATCCACGATGGATTCCACACCGACAGCCCTAATCAACTCGGCGAAGTCCTCGAACTCGAAGTTGGAGTGGCCCACGGTGAAGATACGCATGTCGACAACCCTACGTGCGAGACCGTACATCCGCATCGGCGTCCAAGTGTCTTTCGTCGGCACGTGGTTGAGCGGGTAGAGCGCGGGATCGCGGCCAGTATGCTTGGCACATCTGCCGCTGTCCTTCACGGCATACATCCTGCTAATCGTCGAGTGCTTCGCAGGAGCCGATTAGTCAAGTCTCAACGGGATGCTGGGGAGCAGTCGGAAGCCTAACCTGCCCGTGTGTGGGCGAACTCCCTGCATTCCTGATTAAAGGATACTGCTGTAAGAACAGTGGTGGCTGAGATGCCGAATAACTTCGGCGAACCGTAGAACCTGATCCGAGTAATTCCGACGCTAGGAAGGATAGGAACTTCGATGACATCTCATCCGAGGGATCTGAGGCCGTCTAGTGCGCACCATATGTTTGCAGTGCACAGGGGAACCGTTGGTTTCTCGTTGCGGTTTACGAATGAGAGAGTAACTTTTCAACGACACTCCGTGGAGTTCCGGTTTAACGTCTAGCGTTAATGATGGTCCCCGTTATATATGGTGACTTCGTGATCAGTATCGTTCGGCTACAAGGACACCGAGCGCATCTGGCATGAGCAGTACGTCAAGCGCGTCGACCGGACCGTGCAGCGGGCGGTCATGCGGAAGCTGGAGCTGATCCACGCGGCGAAGGATCTCGATGATCTGCGAATCTCGCCCGGGAATCGGCTGGAGCGTCTCGTTGGTGACCGGCGTGGGCAGCACAGCATCCGTGTGAATGCGCAATGGCGTATCTGCTTCGTCTGGAGAGAGTGATGTGCGGATGATGTCGAGCTCGTCGATTACCGCTGAGGCAGACTTGATTGAGCCGATCCACCTGGGAGGGATCTTGATGGAGGACTTCATCGAGGGTTTCGGGACTACGCAGCATAAGCTCGCCGTTTCGATCGGGGTGCCGCCTCGTCGGATCGATGAGATGGTGCATGGCAAGCGTGGTATCACTGCAGATACGGCGATACGGCTGGCGCGGTATTTCGGGACGTCCGAGGAGTTCTGGATGAATCTGCAGTCGAATTACGAGCTGCGGTTGGAGCGTCGCGAGTTGAAGAACATGGTCGCCGCTATTACTCCACTGCAGGTCGCGTGACCGAATATAACCTCACGGTGCAATGTGTCCGTGCCGCCTACTTGCTATTGACGTTAGGGGTGTAGGCGTCGTTCTTGAGTTCATCGCCGCCGCGCGGAAGCGATTCCCAGGGGCGGGCTTCGCTGTCTCGTTCTTATGGGGCTCTTCACAAACCAGGGTGTAGGTAGCGTTGTTGGGGTTTGCGGCGTG
>NZ_CAMYFI010000099.1 GCF_947255005.1 uncultured Tessaracoccus sp.
TGTGTGACTGTCAATAGTCAGGATAGACGATCGGTGCGCGACCGCTTAAGGTGGTGGCGTTCCGGCGTCCGAGCAGCCCTTGTATCGGTAACATTTTGACGCAATATCTCGTAGTCTGCCAGCGAGACCATCACGACCGGGTCATGCCCTGCGCCAGTAATGACGACTTCCTCACGGTTATTGACGACGTCGTCGAGAACTTGGACATAGTTGGCTCGCGACTCTGTGTAGCTCACTGTCTCCATGAAGAAACCTCCTGTACAGAAAGTTGTGCATGCACATTTGTCGTCGCCCGCTTTTTTCAGGTTGCGAGGGAGAGACTCTCGTGGCGCGGTTCGGAGATGCTCTGTGCGGGCTAGGGACGCCAGAAGCTAGTGATGTGATCTTTCGTGGCGAGTTGGTAGTCGATGAGCGTTGCGAGCAGCTCATAGTCGACGGGTGCGCTCCATAGTTGGCGGACGAGCATGGCGGTGCGGTCGGTGCCGCGCTCTTGCATGTATTGCGTGAAGTGCTCCATGGTGGCGCCCTCGGGAGCTATGGACAGATGCTTCTGGGCTGCCGAGAACCCAATGATGAAGGTTCCGTGGTGCGTGAACATGGGGGCGTTCCAAGCGATCCGCATCTCGAGGCTCGGGTAGGTGGTTTGGACCCATTGGAGCACTTCAATCATGCGTTCACGCTTAGGCCCCTCAGGAACGCCGTCTAAGAACTCGTGCAACGTGGTGATCGCCATAGCTTCCACAGTAGTTGGAATTCGCGGGCAACCCGTGGTGCTACCGCCTTGACACTTCTGGCGACAGGGGTCAACGACAACGGAGCCAATTGCCCGGTCCAACAGTTGAGAGCAGGCTAAAGTGCCAGTATGGAACTGCTCGGGCCCCCAGCTGCTGGACAGTTGCTCATTTCCACTGAGCCTGGAAAAGGTGGCTACTTCGATCAGACCGTCGTGTTAGTGCTGGAGCACAACGACGCGGGCACCCTCGGCATTGTGCTCAACCGCCCGAGCGATCTCGACGTCCCCCAGCCGCTCGCCCAATGGGAGCCCCTGCTCTCGCCGCCGTCGGTACCGTTCCTCGGCGGCCCAGTCAACGAACATGCGGTGGTGGCACTTGCGCAGCTCGCCAACCCCGAGCAGAGCCCGCCTGGATGGCAGCAGATATTCGGAGAAGTGGGCCTCGTCGACCTCGACACCCCCGTGGAGCTCGTCGAGGGGGCATTCGCGCACATGCGCATGTACGTCGCCCTATCTGGGTGGGAAGCCGGCCAGCTCGAAGGCGAACTCATCCGCGGTTCCTGGTTTCGAACCACCGCTCGCGCTGAGGAAGTGTTCGGAATCCCCGACGATCTGTGGCGGCGGGTGCTGCGGCGTCTAGGTGGTGCCGTCTCCAGGTGGTCCACCTGGACTGCCCTGCCTATACTCAATTGAGGCGGAAGAATGCCCCGACATTGACCCCACTGTGTGGTTGACTGCATCTTGGTACCCCAAATGGAGGAAACGTGACCGACGACGTGATGGACGACGAGCTGCTCGCCCCGCCGAGCTTCGAAGTCGTGCCTGACGATTCGACGGAAGAGGCCGAGAACGACGTCGAGGTATGGTATTTTTCGCACGGTTTCACCGACGCACGGCAGGTGGTCCGCATTTGGGTGGACGAGGACACTCGGCATCTCGAGCGCGTGAAACTCTCCCCTCGGTGGCGCGAGCGGTTGGCAGGTCATTCGCTGAGCGACGCTTTTTTCGAGGCGTTCTTCTGCGCGAACCTCCGCTTTGGCCAGTCGCGTAATCTTGAAATCCCGGAACCGGAGCCCGTCGAAGTGGAATTTGAGGGTACGCATGAAGAGCTTATGGAGCAGTACCTCGATCTCATGGATCGCATCCGTGAACTCGACGCCCGCGCCCCAGAGAACGTCCGCTGGGCAGATTTCGAAGGGGAGAAGATTCGTGCAAGTGGCCGCGGCGGCAACGTCACCGTCACCTTGTCACTGGCCGGACTGACGGAGAAGGTCGAGTTCAACAAGACCTGGCTGGCGTCAGCTGGCGCCAGTGAGATTGCTGATCAGGTGTTGAAAGTGCACCGTAAGGCATACGGCAACTATGTCCCACCCGTTTTCGTACCTGGCGAGCGGGAAGAACTGGCCGAAGAGTGCAGAAAGCTATCGGCTGCTCTTCAATCAAAGATGTCCAAGGGAATCGCATGACTGACAAGAATTTGCGGAACGATACGAGTGATGCCGCCGACGACGACCTCCTAAATCGAGAACAAGAGGCGACGTTGAACTACCGCGACGTGCGCAGTGCAGAGAAGAAGCACTCGAAGGGCCGGCGGCGTGGCCCCCTGCCTGTCACGGGCAACGCCTATTCGCGTGGGGGCGCGGCGGGTGCCGTTCCGGCAGGTGCGCCGCCCGCAGCTCAGGGTGCGGGCAACGCTGGCCTCACGCCCGCGCCGACGCCGCTATCGCCTATGGCTGAGGCAGCGGCAGCGGGTTCTGTTGGCGTGATGGCCGCCGGTGGGGAAGTGCACTTCGGCAATGAGCAGCTGGCGGCAGCAGGCGTCGACCACTCCGAAGATCCGTGGGGCGCCTACGACAACCCCGAGAACATTCCGGGCCTGACACTGGACGAAGACGAGGAACGCGCCGACAGCGCACGGACTTCGATGGCCATGCGCAGCTCTGGAACCCGCGGTGGGAAGAAAGGCGCCGGCAGCGGCATGGGCCCCATGATGCCCATGGCCGGAGCGGGAGCCGGCGCCGCCGGAGGTGGAGCACCTGGTGGGACGACGCTCCCGAGCGCCACCCTCGGAGGTTTCGGCGGAGCGCAAAATCTTGCCTCCGCCCAGCAGGCCCTGACCTACCAAAGCATGAGCGGCGGCGCATCGTCGGCAGCTATGGCGGGCCTGCAGAGTTCTCGAGCCACGGGCGCGATGTTTTCGCCGCCATCCTCAGGTGTGCTCGCCGCGGGAGGCGACGTGCAAAGCAGCGACCCGGCGGCATTCGCCGAAGCGATGCGTGCTGCAGGCATCGACACTACCCAGCAATTCATTGAGGGCCCCGACGGAAACCTGTACCCGAACCCCTACTACGACGGTGGCGGGGCAGGACGTAGCGGGTTCGGAAGCTCTCTCGGTCTTGGCAGGGGAGCCGACCTGAACGGCGACGGATATGTTTCAAACGAAGAGATGGCGCGCTGGAATGCCGGTCAAGGAAAAGTGAGCGACGGGGTCTCAAACTCCTGGTCGGGCCTCTCGCATGGTCAGCGTTCGCACGACGCCACGCACGGTGTTCCTGCGCCAGATGCCGGTCCTTCTCTTCAAAACGGAGGCGTCCGTCAGGGGGTCGAAAGACTGAGCCGCGACGCTTACCGCGACGCCATCACGAACCACGGGGGCAGCGAGGGAACGTCGGCTTCATCGGGCGTGAAGCAGCAGGTTTCTGGGCTGCAATCCACCCAGTACTCACACCTGTCCGACGCACCGAGTCAGCCGAGCGCTAGTTCGCGCGACTTCATTCGCAACGCTGGTGGAGTGTCAAAGCGGGCTGGGCACACGAACGCAACAGCGAAAGACTTTTCGGTGCGCAGCGAAGAATTACGCGTAGAGGCGAAGGCCTGGGATTCGATTGCGCAAGAGCAAGCTAGGCTCAGGGATCGGTTCGACAGGCTCGTTGGCGATGCTGCCACCTTCGGGGTGATGAGCCGGTATATGCAGCCAAGTTACGAGGCTATGCGTGAAGCGTCGGTGGTTTCCACCGAGCATCGCACAGGGATAAATCAATATACCTCGGAGAACATGGCGTTGAGCGCCGAAGCCTATGACACCACCGAATTGCAGAATGCCCAGCTCTCTGACAGGGAGATTCCGTGACGATGAATAACATTTTCGCAGACCTTCAAGTGCGCACGAAGAAGCTAGGCAGCACGCTGACGAAAGCGATCATGAACGATCAGCAAGAGATCTCGATGACGCTCAGTCTGGCATCCAATATGGGCCTTTCTGGTGCAGCAGCTACAGTTGCCGCCGCGATGGCACAAACGGCACTGCGCGGGGCCACCACGAAAGGTAATGCGGCGCTGGCGCAGATTCATGCCATCACAAGGTGGGCGGAGCAGAGCAAAGATTCCTCCTGCAGGCTGAAAAACCGTGGTCAGTCGTGGTTCAACCTGAGCCAAGATGTGGGAGAGCTGCTTACCCTCATGAAGGATGTGCAGCGCCGAGGCATCAATAACGCATGGTCTGGTGAAGCGAAGCAGCAGTGGCAAGCCTTCACCGACCGTCAAATTGAAGAGCACAGTAACTTTGAGGAGGCCGTCGCCACGGTCTCGCCGTTGCTATTCGATGCAGGCGACCTCACTGACCTCTTATTGGGGAGATTTGTGCTAATAGCGCAAGTGGCTCTGCTTCCTGGAGAAACGATTGCTTCTCGTCCGCCGATGCCCAACCCTGTTGGATTCGGGATCGGTACCCGGACATCCGAGCTCGCAGGCCTGCTGAGCTGGTGTGCCGCCGAGTTCCGCAGGAATCAGCGCGGCCGCTGGCGCTTTTGGGTTGGAAAAGCCTCGGTAGACCTTCATTATACTGGGGTCGTGATGGTGGACAGCCTTGACCGAGTTGAGCCCTGAGGCTTTCGCCTTCTGCACCTCCTGTTGACGCTAAGCGGCTCTTCACAATGCAGGGTGTAGGTGGGGTTTGAATCCTCCGGTTTCGAGGAGGCTTCTGGCTATGTAGTGGGTCAGGTTCCTAAATCCCAAGGCGATCCCGCGGAGGTGTTCGAGGCGTCCGTTGATCGCTTCGGTTGGGCCGTTGCTGGTGCCTGGGCGGTCGAAGAAGGCGAGCACGTCGGCCGCCCGTCGGTGGAGGGTCCGGCCCAGGCTGACGAGCTCGACGAGGTCTCTCGGGACGCCGGTGCTGACCGAGTCGATCACGCCTTGAAGGAGGAATCGTCCAAGTTGCTTGTCGGGATGTCGGTAAGCCACGACGAGCCGTTGGTAGATACTCCATGTCGCGTAGACCTCGGTGTGCTGTTCGTCGGCGAACAGTGCCTCCAGTCGGGCGACTTGCTTGTCGGTGAGTAGATCGACGCCGGTGAGCAGGGTGCGGCGGGCGCGGTAGAGCGGGTCACCGGCGCGGCCCCGATGCCCGCAGGTGTCTTGCTGGACGCGCTGGCGGCAGCGGGTGAGCGCTTCGCCGGCGAGCCGGACGACGTGGAACGGGTCCATCACCGTGGTGGCGTTGCCGAGTTCCTCGACCGCCGCGGTCTTGTAGCCGGTGAATCCGTCCATCGCGACGACCTCGATCCCCTTGCGCCAGGCTCGGGGGCGGGCGGCGAGCCACGTCTTGAACACCTGTTTTGAAGCGCCCTGGGTTTCGTTCTGTTCTTCAAGTAAGGATGGAATCGATGAATCAGAAGT
>NZ_CAMYFI010000100.1 GCF_947255005.1 uncultured Tessaracoccus sp.
AGAAAGTGACCGTTATCCTCCACACGCGGCATTTTTGCCCCATTTGAGGGGGAAAGTTTGCGGACGTGGAGGATAACGGTCACTTTTCGTTGGTGCCCTCGCGCTCCTCGGCACGGTCTCGCGCCTGCCAAGATGCGAGAGGGAACGCCCCTCAAATGACGCATCGGGGCGGGCGCCGCGGGGGCGGGCCAATCGGCCAGATGCGAGGCACCGTCGGCTCCCCACCTATCAGCGATGCCGCATCAACCTCGGCCGGTACGCTGCTAGGCGCCGCAACGTGAATCCGCCTCAACGGTGAACTCGAGACGCTCTTGCGTGGCCGCCTGTGGAAACCGATCCACACACCACTCACCGCTACGCGGTTCTGGCCCACCGCCTACCCCTCAGTCGAGCAACCGTGCGTCGTGGACGATGATCGCCACTTGGGTTCGATTCGTGCAATTGAGCTTCGCGAGTACACGCGTGATCGCCGCTTTCACGGTCGCCATCGACTGGTACAGCTTGGCCGCGATCTCGGCATTCGACAGGCCACGGCCCACCTCAATGGCCACTTCGAGCTCCCGCTTCGACAATGCCTCGAGCGCAGTGCGGGCGTCGCGCTCACGCTGGTCGCCGGGATTCAACGTGGCTGCGGTAATCACCGCAGCCAGCACCTGCGGTGACAGCGCCCGTTCCCCTGCTGCAACATGCTGCAGCAGCTCTACCATCTCGAGCGGCGGGGTGTCTTTCAGCAGGAACCCATGAGCCCCAGCGCGCAGCGCTTCCAGTACGAGGTCGTCGGAGTTGAACGTGGTGAGCATGACCACCTTGGGAGGGTTCTGCAGCGCCAGCACCCGCCTGGTGGCTTCGATCCCGTCGAGGCCGGGCATGCGGATGTCCATGAGCACGATGTCGGGCTGTTGCTCCTCCACCAGCGCCACGGCGCCGTTCCCGTCGGAAGCTTCTCCGACGATCTCGAACGGCGACGAGCCGCCCCCGAGCATCATCCGTAGCCCAGCCCGCACCAGGGCGTCGTCGTCCACCACCGCCAGTTTCGTTCTCACCATGGCATCCACACCTCCACGACGAATTGTCCCGCACCGTCTACACCAGCGTGGAAGCGGCCGCCGACGGTGCCGACGCGCTCGTCGAGACCAATGAGGCCGACGCGTGCCCCGTCGGCTCGAGGCGCGGCCAGGCTGAGCGGGTTCACGATGCGGATGGTGACCCCCGCGTCTTCGCTCCCGGTCAGATCGACCGTCACCGGCGTGCCGGGCGCGTGCTTCGCCGCGTTGGTGAGGGCCTCCTGCACAATCCGATATCCCTGTCGGCTGACCGTCGTGGATGGTTCCCCCGCCAAGCTGTTCGTGTAGGTGATGCTGCGCCCTGCGGCGCGCTGTGCGTCGACGAGCTCCCCGACGACGGCGAGCGACGGCTGGGGCGGGAGCACGTCGTCGCCCTCTTTCTGACGTAGCTGGCCGAGGATCACCCGCAGTTCGCTGAGCGCCTGGTGGGAGCTCTCTTGGATGGTGTGCGCTGCTCGTTTGATCTCGTCGGGCGAAAGATCGTCGCGGTAGGCGAGTGCACCGGCGTGCATGGCGATGAGCGAGATCTTGTGGGCGACGACGTCGTGCATCTCGCGCGCGATGCGGTTGCGTTCTTCGGCCCGTGACTCACGTTCCACCAACAACGCTTCGCGTTCGGCCATGTCGAGCCGTGCTTGCATGGCGGCTGCTTCGGCGCGACGCGAGCCAAGGTACGAGCCGATGGCCGCGAGCGCGACGGTGAACAGCGTCGAGAGTGTGACGGCAAACAGGCCTCGCAACACCACCTCGTTCACACCTGACGCTAGGGGCGCTGCGTCGACGCTGATGGCATTGGACGTGACGGCTGCTCTCGCCATCACCGCGATCTGCAACACACCGACGAGCACCGTCGCCCACCAGCGCCGGCGGGTACACAAGCTGAGGTAGGCCCACGCTGCGAAGGGGAGCGCTGGGGGAACGGCAAGGCACGCGAGCACGAGCCCGACGGCGACCACCACCGGACGAGCGAACCGAAACCGGATCACGTACAGCGCCGCACCCAGTGCGGCCACGTGCACGGCGACGGCCTGCGGCATGCTCTGGCCCGTCGGAACGGTGAAGAACAACAAGGTGCACAGCGATGCGATCGTGTAGCGCCAGACCTTGCCCCACTTGCCAGGCCTGTACTCATCCATACCCTCAGCCTACGGGTGAGAGCCCTCCCAGCGGCAGCATCTTTGGGCTACCGACGAGGCATCGTTCGGACCGAGAAGTGCAGCCCTTCGCCCCTGGTTGTAACCCAGCTGGCTGCGGTGTGCTGGATTCATGATCGAATTCAGGCACCTCATCAAACACTACGGCGACGTCACCGCCGTCGACGACATCTCTTTCGCCGTGCAACCTGGCACGGTCTGCGGTTTCCTCGGCCCCAACGGTGCCGGCAAGTCAACCTCGATGCGTTGCCTCGTCGGTCTCGCTAACCCCACGAGGGGTCAGGCGCTGGTGCTCGGGCAGCCCTACCGGGAGCTGGTCAACCCTGCCGCGCGGGTGGGCATCATGCTCGACGCATCGGCGCTGCATCCCGGACGCACCGGGCGCGAGGTGCTCGTCGAGGGGGCGATGCTCTTAGGCCTGCCCCAATCCCGGGTCGACGAGATCCTCGCGCTCGTCGGTCTGACACCCAAGGAAGCAAAACGGAAGGTGAAGACGTACTCGCTCGGTATGCGGCAACGACTCGGGATCGGGCACGCGCTGCTTGGGGCTCCGTCGGTGCTGGTGCTCGACGAGCCTGCGAATGGCCTCGACCCTGCCGGTATCCGTTGGATGCGCAATCTGCTGCGCGATTTTGCGCGGCAGGGGGGCACCGTCTTGCTGTCTTCGCATCTGCTGCACGAAGTCCAGCAGATTGCGGATCAGCTGGTGATGATCGGGCACGGCCGCGTTGTCCACGACGGCTCCATGGCCGAGCTGCTCGCCTCCAGCGAAGACCTTGAAGACATGTTTCTCACCCTGACTGCCGATACCTCTCGCGAAGGAGTACTCCGATGAGCATCGCAACCGCCACTCGCACCGACGTTCCCCCCGTCGAGACGCGACCGAAGCCGGTCACACTCGGCCGCGTGGTGGCCGTCGAGTTTCGTAAGTTCTCCCACACCGCGTCATTGCGGATGCTCATGTGCGCATGTCTCGCGTTGATGGTGGCCATGGCGATTGGGCTCGGGCTCGGATACACGACGATCTTCCGAGATGTCGAGTCCGGTCAACCCGTCTATGTGCCTTGGCTGGCTGTCGCCACCGTAATCCGGCTCCTGGTGCAGCTGGTGTTCCCGGCGCTCATCATTGTGCCGGTGGCCTCCGAGTGGACAACCCGGTCAGCGATGACGACGTTCACCCTCGTTCCCCAGCGAGGACTGGTGGTTGGGGCGAAGGCGATCGTCGCCACGGTGGTGACGATCGTCGGCTATTGCTGCATCGCTGGCACGGCACTGCTCACCACCTGGGCTGCTCGGCTCGCCAACGGCATCTCACTCACCGGCATGTGGGCGGATTGGGGCGAAGTGGGTTGTGAGTTCACCGTCTGGTTCCTCACGATGGCAAGCGCGTTCGCCCTGGCTTTGGTACTACCCAACAGCGCTCTCAGCATCGCGATTGTGATCGGGGCTCCCATAGTGCTCCAGATCGTTTCCCAACTTGGTGAGAGCCTCACGAAGACGACCGAGTGGCTGAATCTGCAAACCAGCGCCGCCCTCGCGTTCCAAAGCGACGATGCCACCGGCGCCTGGAAACTCGTCGTCGCCACCGCCTTTTGGGTGGTACTCCCTCTCGTGTTCGGCACTCTCCGTACGCTGCGTCGCGAGGCGGCGTGAGCCTCTCGCGACGGGCGAAATCCGCACTGGCAGAGACCCAGTCGTCAATTTGTGAGTCTTTTAGTCGTCAGTTTGTGAATCGATCAGTCGTCAATTTGTGAATATCAGGTAGCTCGCTTCCTTCGACGAGGGCTGACCAATCAACTTTCTCCGTCGCACCGCGGCCAGCGTCGATACGAGTAGTGCTCGTCCCGAATGTAACTAAGCAGCACCGAGTGGGGGCTCGTTCAGACTTACCCGAACGAGCCCCCACTTGGTGTGTTGTTCCGACTACGACGCCCTACTTGAGACGCATCTCCAGGTAGTCGACGCCCATGAAGAGCCCAGTCGACGCATCATGCTTCCCAGCAGATTCAAACCGCAAGGTGTGCTTGCCTGCCTTGAGTTGGACGGTGCCTAGAGAGCCTTCGTCGGTAGTGACGCCGTCGGCATGGTGACCGTCGAACTCTCCGAGTTGCTTGCCGTCGAGCATCACTCGCAGGTTCCCGTAGTCGCCCGCCTTGGAGTACCTGAGCGCAAGGTCGTAAGACCCGGCCTTGCTGACGTCGACGGTGAACTCCGCGAACTGGCCTTCGGCTTGCGGTTTCATCCACAGTTGCGCGCCGCCAGACCAAGTCACGCCACAGCAGCTACTCTGGCGCTCCATATCCATGTCGGCCTTGTCGGCAGGCAGCAGGTCTTCGAGCTCCAGCCGCTTCGTGGTGTTGCTCGTCTGCGACGCAGGCGCGGAGAACTCGCCCGTCTTGCCGCTGCTGTCGACGGCCCTCACGCGGTAGTGCCAGGTTTCTCCGAGCCCTGCGTCGGTGTGAACGAACCCGGGCAGCGGCGAGGTGCCGAGGAGGGTCTTCTCGCTGGGATTGAAGCTGGCACCCTTCGAGCCGTACACCTCGTACTTCGCGACGGCGACATCGTCGGTCGCACGCGTCCAGTCGAGGGCGATGCCGTTGCCCTCGGCCGTGGCATTCAGCGTGCGGATGCCCGTCGGCGCCTTTGCATCCGGTTTGGCCGCCGTGGTGCTACGCACCTCATACCGAGCGGCGCTCCAGGCCTGCTCGCCCTCTGGCGTGAGGGTGACCGTGATGCTGCGTTTCCCGCGCGTCAGCTCAGGCGGCAGCATGAAGTCGTCTTCGAGCCAGCGATGATGCTCGTTGCCCAACGGCTGCAGCCATGTGCCCGCATCCTGCCCGTCGACCTGCACCTTCGCGCGCTGGTACGCCTCACGCTGATCAGACAACCGGCGCAACTGCACGACATCGCTGCCGCGAGCAATATCGACGGTGAACCTCACCGCATCCTTGGTGGCACGCAGGGTATCGGTGACGGGGATCCCGTCGTGCTCTCCTTCGAAGGTTGCCCGCAGCTTCTGCACGTCACCGCTGCCGGTGTAATTGTGCTCCTGCTCAGAAACCTGATCGCCCACGTCCACGGCGTCCGTGAGGCGAGCCCGGACGCGACCTTCGTGCCCGTACCAGAAGGCCGTGG
>NZ_CAMYFI010000101.1 GCF_947255005.1 uncultured Tessaracoccus sp.
GGGCGTAGGCGCCGGGTAGGCTGGTGCCATGAAGCGCAAGCTGCTGTTGTTCCTCGTTATGGTGAGCGTTGTGCTGGCCATCTTCGGCGTCATCGACAAAGTGGAAGCCAGGCGGAGGCGCGAGCTGTGGGCGGAAGCCACCGACTAAGCCCGCACCCCCGCAGCTGAGGGTCAGTACCCGAGCATCTTTTTGCGCTCGGGCAGCCAAGCGATGGCGTCGCGTACCGCGTCGGTTTCGGATAGCTTCGCTTCCCAGCCCAGCACGTCCTTCGCCTTGTGCGAGACGGTGTACACGCCCGCGACGTCGCCGGGGCGCGGCGGGCCGAACGTGACCTGCAGCGGGTCGCCCGAGATCTCCTCGAAGCTCGCGGCGAGCTCCTTGACGGTGACGCCGTTGCCTGTGCCGATGTTGAACACCTGGTACGGCTCGCTGGCGGTGGCCTCGTCGAAGTGCTCCAGCGCGGCCACGTGCGCCTGCGCGAGATCCCAGACGTGGATGTAATCGCGGATGCCGGAGCCGTCGCGGGTAGGCCAATCCACGCCGGTGACGGTGAACGTCTCATGGTTTTGCCACGCCTCGAGCAGCTTCGCGAGCACGTGGGTGGGGTGTTCGAGCTGCTGGCCGGAGCGGAGCTTCGGGTCGGTGCCGATGGGGTTGAAGTACCTGAGCGACAGCACACGCATGCTGGACGCTTTCGTGAAGTCCTCCAAAATGAGTTCGACGAGGTACTTCGTTTTCGCATACGGCGAGTTGGGTTGCAGCGGCGACTGCTCCGTCACGACGAAGTTTTCGTCCGGTGCGTAGATCGACGCCGAGGATGAGAACAAGAACCGCTCGTTGCCGTTGCGTTCGAGCGCTTCGAGCAGCTTCACGGTCTTGCCGACGTTGTTGTCGTAGTAGCCGAGCGGATCGGCCACCGACTCAGGCACGACGATCTTCGCCGCGCAGTGCACCACCGCATCGATGCGGTGCTCCGCGAAGATCTGGTCGACGAGCGCGCCGTCGGCGATGTCTCCCTCATACAGTGGCCGGTCGTGGATGAATTCGCACTTGCCGGTGGAGAAATCGTCGAGGATAACTACGTCGTGACCTGCGTCTTCGCAGGCGGAGGCCACAGTGGAGCCGATGTACCCGGCGCCGCCAGTGATGAGAATCTTCATGCTGTTGAGCCTACAGGGCAACGGCGTGCGGCAATGGGCGGCCAAGATAGATCAAGTTCGTGGTGGATAGACGAGCCACGAACTTGATCTATCTTGACTGGTTGGTGGGCTCGTGGCTGAGACTGCGTCGAACGGGTCGCAGACCCAGCCCCTCGATGTGAGCGAAATCGTTGGGGTTCGCGGTGTGAAGGGGGATTTGCTGCGAGATGGCAACCGCGGCGATCAGCGCGTCGTACCCGCGTGCTGCTGGCTTGCGGCCTGAGGCGCGCAGCGATGCGGCCACCATGCCGAATGTGCGTGCAGCAGCGGCGTCGAAAGGGAGGGGCTCGAAGGTGGCCTCCGCCAGTTGCAGCACCTGCTGCCGGTGCGCCCGCTCTGTCGGGTCAGCGGCTACGAGCGGACCGACGGACAACTCGGCAAGCGTGATGGCGCTGATCAGCGGGACGTCCGGGAGATCGTCGGGTTCGACGTGAGCGAGGTCGATCACCAGATTCGTGTCTAGGAGCCCTGCTCCCTCGGGGATGGTCACAGCGACCAGTCCAGCATGTCGTCGACATCTCGCTGGAACTGCTTGGTGTCGATCGTCGGCAGGGCTGCCCAGCGAAGCAGCAACTGCTCTCGACGCAGCGGCGTCTTGCGCAGCGGAACGACCTGCGCCACAGGCTCACCGCCTTTGGTGACCACGACGCTCTCGCCCTGCTGCACGCGTTTCAGCAGAGCGGCGCTGTTGTTGCGCAGTTCGCGAACCGGAACACTCATACACGAAGTGTATCACCCGTGATACGCCCCGATTGTTACCAGCCGCGAGCCTCCCACTCGTCCACGTGAGGCGCCTCGGCACCGATGGTGGTGGACTCCCCGTGCCCTGGATGCACGACGGTGTCCGCGGGAAGCGTGAACAGTCGCTCACGCAGCGACGACATGATTTGTCGGAAGTCGGAGTAATCCCAGCGGGTCGCGCCCGGCCCGCCCGGAAAGAGCGTGTCACCGCTCAACACGGCGCGGAGCCCGTCGATACGCAGCGACGTTGACCCCGGCGTGTGTCCGGGAGTGTGCATGGCCTGGATGGTTTCGCCCGCGACGGTGAACGTCGCCCCATCTTCGAGGGGGAGGAATCCATCGGGGCTGCCGGTGGCGTCTTCCCACAGGAAGCGGTCGGCCTCGTGCAGATAGGCGGGGGCGGGGATGCGGGACACGAACGCCGGTGTGGCGCGCACGTGGTCCCAGTGGCCGTGGGTGAGGAGCACAGCCAGCACCTTGCGCCCGTTGACGGCGATGGCGACGGCGTCGGGGTCGTGGGCTGGGTCCACCACGATCACCTCGTGGCTATCACCGACGAGCCACACGTTGTTCTCGTGTTCGGGCCGTCCGGCGGGGTCGACGTTACCGGCTGTCACGAGCCGTTCGATCTCAGTCATGGGGATACCTCCTGGGGCCACTGTAGGGGCATGAGGGGGCATAATCGTTTGGTGCTGCGGGCGGTTTCTTCCCGTTTGGCCTAGCTGGAGGGCACACCCAAGGTCTGATACTGAGCGTTTCGCTGCCATACTGAGGGATGTGTCCACCGACTACTTCGACGACGATTACGACCCGCTCGCACCCATGATCGACGCTGCGCCCGCAGACGTCGACGAAGCGGCGCGCCTCGACGAGGCGTCGTGGCACTCTGATTCGTGGCAGTCCATCGACGACGATGTGACCGATGACGAGCTGTTCGACGACGATGCGGCCAACGTTGAGTTATTCGACGACGAGCTGATCGATGATGATGAAGGCGACGGCGGAATCGGTGGCGGCAACGGCATCGTGCGGATTTGGGTGGAAGACGACGGGCGTATATCGAAGGTGCGGGTGAGCCCCATCTGGTTTCAGCGGCTGGGCCCCGGCCGAACCTTGGAGCAGGCGTTCCTGGAGGCCTTTGGCAAGGCCAGGATGCGCGTCGCCGAGCCGGGCGTCGTCGAATCCCCGTCGTTTGACGATGCTGATTTTGGCGAGATTCCCCCGCTCACCCCGGAGAACATCTCGCTGTACGTGCGCATGATGAATGACCACCGCGAACGCTGGCTCGCTTTGGTGGAGGAAGCTGCCCAGGAGCCTCCGGCCCCGGTGCCCACCTTTCGTGGGAAGTCTGCCGGTGTCGTCGTGACGCTCACGGATGCCGGCTTCCCAAGTCAGGTGGAGTTCGATGAGAAGTGGCTTGACGACGCGCAGGTCGGATCAATCTGTATTAACGTCAGTGCAGCAGCAACCAAGGCGTATGAGCAGTTTGAGCGGTACGTCCCCGAAGCCAACGAACGCGACGAGGAAATACGGACGATGGAAGCGGAGCTAGAGTACATGATGGCTGGCTTCTACCGTTTGTTCGAGCCCAGAAGGTGAGAGATGACCGAACCGTCAGACGAGGATACAGCACGGCAGCAGCGGGTCACCGCGTCCGAGTTTTGGGGTGTCTCCGCAGACTCGGACGATTTGCTCGCTGATGGCGAGCTGCGCGAGGGAATGATCAACCCCAACGCCTCCGGCGGCAAGGGGAAGAACTCCGGGCCGGGCATGATGCCGCCCATGATGATGGGCGGTGCAGGCGCCGGCGCCGGTGTGGGTGCAGGTGCCCAAAACGCCATGGGTGCCAACGCGATGGCCGCGGGCCAGATGAACGCCATGGGTGCGCAGAGCGCGATGCGTAGCGCCGGTGGCGCGCCTGGTATGGGTGCAGGCATCGGCCCGGGCGGAGGTAACTCCGGTGTGTTGGCAGCCGGCGACGAGTCCCTGCTTGGTGGCATCCCGTCGAATTGGAGGCCCGGCGACCCGATTCTCCCTGGTGATCCCCGCCACCCAGGAGGCGACCTGGGTGCAATCTTCCCCGGCGACCCCCGCTACGGCGACCTCGTGCCTGGGTGGTCCGACGGCGTTTACGGTGATCCGTCGGATCCGAGCACCTGGAACATCCCCACCGGGTACAACCCAAACGACCCAAGCACCTGGGGCCGCGGTGACTACGGCCTCGGTGGTGTGCTGCCTAGCGATGGTGCGAAACATGCTTGGAGCTACGGCGACCCGATCATGCCGGGCGACCCGCGCCACCCAGGCGGCCCTCATCCGCTGTATCCCGGCGACTCGGGCTACGACCGGTCTGCATTCGATGGTGTTCTCGGCCCCGACGGCTGGTCCGGCATTAACCGGCCGCACGAAACCAACATTCCGACCGCACCTGGCCCCAAGCCGGGCGATGCCCGTGATGTGGTTGGTGATGGGCGAGGGCCCCACGACGGTGTGCATGCGCCGCAACCCCCGCTAGGTGGCCCGAACAGCGGCTACGGTAACCCCAGTGTCGGCCCCACCGATGGTGTGAGCGTCCCAGGAGTCGGGCAGCCCAACCTCCCCACTGCTGGCCCGACCTCTGGCCCCTGGTCTGGTGATGTTTCAGCAAATGACACCGGCACGGACACCAGCTTCAGCGTCGACCACGCCCAACTGCGCGAGCAGGCCAAGAAGTGGCAGGACGCATCCGACAAGACGGCCGCGCTGCATGGCAGGATGCGGCTACCGCAAGACTTCGGAATCGCTGCACCCGCACTGCGAGCAATGAACAAGCTGGGTGGTTGTGTCATCGACTGGTCAACCGGCGCGAGCAAGGAGTTCAACCAGATCGCCGATAATCTCATCGCCGCCGCCGATAGGTATGAAGAGCAAGAAGGCTTCGGCGTGCGACAGTCCAATCAGGTAGGGGGTCAGTGACATGGTGGCGATAGCTGCAACCGACGCAGGAGCAGGCGGATTTCTACCTCTAGGTCAGCTGCTGGGCAACGCGAAGGTGAAGTACGCCGACGACGGTTTCCTCGGCGAACGAACTTCGTCGGAGAAAGATCAGCAGTACAAGCGCCTTCCCTTGAACGCGAAGGCGCTGCGCACGAGCCTCGACGCCGCC
>NZ_CAMYFI010000102.1 GCF_947255005.1 uncultured Tessaracoccus sp.
TGTGCAGCCCGGTGGTTGAGTAGCGCCCGGCGCGCGGACCCGGTGATTGAGTAGCCACGAAGTGGCGTATCGAAACCACGTCGCTGCTACTCGACGACCGGAGCGGGGGCGGGCGGACCTACTCGACGACCAAGCGGCGCGCATCATCGCAGGCGCTGGCATTTGGGACACCAGAAACTGGATCGATTCATGAACGCGCTGCGGCGCAGCGTCGACCCGCAGCGCTTGCACGGCAGACCCTCGCGACCGTACGCGTCCAAGGCCCGCTCGAAGTAGCCCGACTCACCGTTCACGTGCACATACAGCGAGTCGAACGAGGTTCCGCCGGCAGCCAATGCCTCGCGCATCACGTCGGTGGCGTGCCGCAGCAAGCCCGTGGCCTGCCGTGGGCCGAGGTTCCCCGTCGGAGTCTCGTAGTGGAGCTTCGCCCGCCATAGAGCTTCGTCGGCGTAGATGTTGCCGATCCCAGATACCAGGCTTTGATCGAGCAAGGCACGTTTGATCGTCGAGCGCTTCGCGCGCAGACGCCGAGCCACGTCGTGGATACGAAAGTCCGACGAGAAGGGGTCGGGTGCGATGTGCGGAACCGGGTCAGCCGCCAACCCCGGACGCAGCTCGAGCCCGCCGAACATGCGCTGATCGACGAACCGCAGCTGCTGCCCGTCGTCGAGATGCAACACGACGCGAGTGTGACGCGCCAGCGCGTCCGTAGGCTTCGCGACCCGGAACTGGCCGCTCATCCCCAGGTGGCATAGCAGCGCGTCCGGCCCGAGCGTGAGCCACAGGTACTTACCACGCCGACGAGCACCGTCGACGATGCTGCCCCGCAGCATTGCGACGAAGGCGTCCGCGCCGCCGGGGTTGTTGCGCACCGGGCGCGGGTGAAGGACGTCGACGTCGAGGATGCGGCGTCCGACAAGGTGGCTCTCGAGTCCTCGTCGAACTACCTCTGCTTCCGGGAGTTCAGGCATCGCCCAGCGCAGCGACGGCTTCCTTCGCCGCGAGCTGCTCGGCGCGGCGCTTGTTGGTTCCGGTGCCGCGACCGCGCGCGACGCCGTCGATCAACACCGTGGCCACGTAATGGCGGTCGTGATCGGGCCCGGAGCCTTCCACCTCGTAGGCGAGGCTCCAGCCATGGTGCGCGCAGCGTTCCTGGATGACGGTTTTGAAGTCGGTGTACTCCCCCGCTTCCACCACTTCGATGATGAGGGGGTCGATCACGTAGTGGATGAACCGCGACGCGGCCTCCATGCCTTGTGAGAGATAGATGCAGCCGATGATGGCCTCGGTGGTGTCGGCCAGGATGGATTTCTTGTCGTGGCCGCCCGTCGCGATCTCGCCTTTGCCAAGCTTGATGAGCGGCCCGACGTCGAGGCTTCGCGCCACCCTGGCGAGCGCGACGGCGGAGACCACCGACGAGCGCAGCTTCGCGAGCTCTCCCTCGGCCAGCCCCGGGTACTGGCGGTAAATGTGGTCAGTCACCACGATCTCGAGCACCGCGTCACCCAGAAATTCGAGCCGTTCGTTGCTCGGTATGCCACCAGCCTCATAGGCGTAGCTGCGATGGGTTAAGGACAGCTCAAAGAGCTGGGCGTCCACCTCGACGTCCAGCTCTTGAAACAGTTGCAGTAGCTTGCTCAGGCCTCGGTGACCTGGCGACGCTGACCGCGCGGGCCGTACTGGCCGCAGGAGGGGCAAGCGGTGTGCTGCAGGTGCGGCTCACGGCAAGCGGGGTTCACGCACACGACGGTGGGAACGACGGAGGTCTTCCACTGCGCACGACGCGAACGGGTGTTGCTGCGCGACATCTTCCGCTTCGGAACGGCCATGTCTACTCCTTGAATTCCAATGTCTTAGTCGTTGTCTCCGAACAGCCCGGCAAGTTTCTCCCAACGGGAGTCCACCTGTTCGCCGTGTGAGTGCTCCGGATCATCGTTCAGGTCGAGCCCGCATTCGGGACACAAACCGAGACAGTCCTCGTCGCACAGGGGCGTGAACGGAAGTTCGAGCACCACAGCGCCTCGGAGCGGTTCTTCGATGTCTACCGTCTCATCGACGATGAGCAACTCGTCCTCCTCGACCTCGCGGCCAGGATAGTAGAACAACTCCTGGAAGCTGAAGGACTTATCGTCGTCCAGCTCCTTCAAGCAGCGGGAGCATACGCCGTTGAGCACAACGTCGACTGTCCCCGTCGCTAAGACGCCTTCCACCACCGCTTCCATCCTGAGATCCAGGTGGAGGTCGGAGCCTTCCGGCACTCCGATCACCTCGGTGCCAAGCTCTGCGGGGGCGGGAAGCACCTCATGCAGTTCTTTCATCATTCCCGCGCGGTGGCCGAACTCGTGCACGTCGAAGACGAACGGCGAGCGGCGATCGCTATGGTGATGACCGGACTTCATGATGGTTTCCCAGCTCCTGACCGAGCATGACCTCGTGGTTGACCGACGGCCCACTCTACTCGGCCGCTCTCAATTCTCCAAATACCTCTCACCCACCAGACGCCTGTCACAACCCCTGCAGCGCGGCGCTGAGCTCGGGCGCGATCTCCACCTCAGCGTTGAGCCCCTCGATCGGGTGGCCCAACGCGCCGAGCACCGCAGCCATCACCTCGAAGCGGCCGCGACCCATCCCGTCGGACATCTTCACCGCAATGCCCGTGCCGTCGGGTAGTGCCGCAGCGAGGATGCCTTCGGCCCCCACCTTCATGACCAGGCCGTCGATCTGTTTCACGAACACGACGGTGCGATCCTCCGACCCGGACATGTAGGCGGGATGCTCGTGGTAGGCCCGATAGATCCGACGTTCCTCCTCACCCTCGGCGAGTGCCCAGGCGCCGAACCCTCGCGCCAAGCCGCCGAGCGTGCACGCGAAGGCGGGAGCAGTGCAGCCGTCGATGACAGGCTCGCCGATGACACCACAGTACTCGTCGATGACGACGCGGACAGCCTGCTGAAGTGGATGCGCGGGGTCACGGTAGGCGTCGATGGGCCATGCCGCACGCACGCACGTGCGCAGCATCGCCGCGTGCTTGCCTGAACAGTTGTGCGCGATCGGCTCCTTGTCGTGCCCGCCACGGATCCATGCGAGCCTGGCGGCCTCATCGAGGGGGAAATCTGCGGTGTTGCCGAGGTCGGCCACGCTCAGCCCCGCCCCCGCCAAGATGGCGCGGGCACCGTCGCGATGGAATTGCTCACCCCAGTGCGATGCGCCAGCCAGCGCGAGCATTTCACCGTCGAGGTCAAGTCCGTTACGCAGCATCGCGATCACTTGGAACGGTTTCAGCGCCGAGCGCGGCAGCGTCGCAGGCTCGGTGTCGCCCAGCGCGAGCCGAACTCCCCCGTCAGGATTCGTCACGACGACGCGGGCACGGTGGTGGGACTCTGCCACCCATCCGCGATGGGCAATGGCGGCCGGAATGTCTTGCATGCCTCCAGACTAGGGCGTTTACGCCGCGCGGGAGGACAAGCTGCCGCCATGCCGCAGTACACGCGTCCGGATTCCGCAGCAGTAACCAGACACCGTCGATCGCCTCCAGCGTCGCATCGAAGCTCGATTCCCCACCCGGAATCCGCCCAAGGTTGCAGCCGAGGTCAGCAGCACCATCGACCGCCTCCTTGTCCACCCGATAACCCGCTGGCACGGCATTGTGAAATTGGTAAGCCGAATACCCATCGCGGTCCCGGCGTTGGCCCTCATCATCGCACTCACGACGCTGCTGCTGGGCAGCGGTGAGACTCCCGACGAGTCGCGCGCCTGGGAATTGGCGCACAGCGCAGCGGTGCTGTTCGCCGAACATAGCGACGACGACACCGTGCTCGCCACGGTGGAGGGCATCGAGGAACTCACGACGGGCATGAGCCGAACAATCTGGCAGACGATCTCGCTGCTGCGGGCCGCAAACGCCAGCTGATCGAACCGCTTCGGGCAAGGCATAGGCGATGCAACTTCACAATCCGTACGCAGATTGACTCAACATGCCGAAATCGGGGGGGTGAGATGAATCTGCGTACGGATTTTGAAGTTTTTGGGGGCATCAACCCAGCGCCGCCTGCTTGTCCCGGATCGCGGCGGCCACATTCGTCGGCACATAGCTCGACACGTCGCCGCCAAGCCGGAACACCTCGCGCAGAATGGTGGACGAGAGCGTGACGTACTCCTTCGACGCGGGCAGCAGCACCGTCTCGATGCGGGTGAGCGAATGGTTCATGTGAGCTTGCTGCAGCTCGAAGTCGAAGTCAGCGCCGAACCGGAGCCCCTTCACAATCGCGACCGCGTCATGCTGCCGCGCGAAATCCACCAGCAACCCGCTCAGGGGCTCGACGTGCACACCGTCGAGATGCTGCAGCGCGCCGCGCACGAGCTCGATGCGCTCCTCGTAGTTGAACACGTAGGTCTTCGACGAGTTGCGCCCCACAGCCACGACGACTTCCCCGAATAGCCGTTGGGCGCGTTCGGCCACGTCGACGTGCCCCAGGGTGATCGGGTCGAACGAGCCCGCGTACACCACTTTCGCCATCATCTACCTCCACCGGGGCGTTAGTCAGTTGCCCCAAACCATAGTGTCGTCTCACCGTACCGGCGCTCCCACTGGTCGGTGAAGATATCCGGCCAATCTGGCGCCCCGCTCGCGGTGGCTCGCTCCACGACGACCAGCGCGCGCGGCAAGAGGAACCCCTCGGCGGCGAGCCCGTCGAGGAGTTCGCTGAGTGCGACGTCGGCGAACTGGTAGGGCGGGTCGGCGAAGACGAGGTCGTAGCCGGGTGGCAGCGTCGCGAGCGCCCCGGGCAGCCGGCCCTCGACGACCTTCGGGCGCAACCCCAGCTCGCTCGCGTTGGCTCGAATCAACCGCGCGGTGGGGCCGTCGGATTCCACGATCGTGACCCGTCGGGCTCCCCTGCTGGCGGCCTCGAGCCCGATGGCCCCGGAGCCGCCGAAGAGATCGAGCACCGCCAACCCTGCGAGGTGCTCG
>NZ_CAMYFI010000103.1 GCF_947255005.1 uncultured Tessaracoccus sp.
CAGCCAGCACTCGCTGGACAGGGAAGCAGGTAGGAACGAAACCCAGGGCGATTCACCTGCACCACCTGGAAACAACCCCACAACAACACACACCCCAACACCCCCGTCACCTGCGGCACACAAACCGGCTACCCCACACAAGGCACCTACACCATCACCGCCACCACCAACTGGGAAATCCACTGGCAAGGCATCGGCCAACAAGGAACCCTCCACCACACCACAACCACCAGCGAAACCCTCAAAATCGGCGAACTCCAAGTACTCAACACCAACCCGAGACGTAAGTGAGCCCGCCAACTCCGCAGTTCTACTGCGTTTCCTCTTAGCTGCGGCTCACGTACGGCAGGGAGCCGACCCCAAAGAATGACCCACCGTCGGGAAATGGAGTACGCTTGCTATAGTACTGACCGACGGTCGGTCAGTAAGGGGCAATACACGTGAACAGAGTGAGGAAAGCTCCGCAGGAACGCAGGAGTGACATCCTGCGCGTCGCAGCTGAGCTCTTCGCTGACAAGGGCTACAGCGCCGCGACAGTGAACGATGTGGTGACGCATGCCGGCATTGCAAAGGGCACCTTCTACTACTACTTCGCATCGAAGGACGCGTTACTCGAGGCCCTCATCGACGAACAGATGGGTGCCATGATCGAGCTCGCCCGAGCCACCGTCGAACGAGACGATTTGAGCGCAACCGAGAAGCTCCTGACGTTCTGGAGCACGCAGCGCGAGGCGGCCTCAGCCGACGGCCTGACATCGCACATAGAAGAGGCCTTCGACGAGACAGCCCACATCCGGTTGCTCTCCCGACTCGTTCTCGCACTCGGGCCGGAGCTCACTCCCATCGTCGAACAAGGGGTGACCGAAGGAACGTTCTCGACGCCGTACCCCGCCGAGGCCATGGACCTCATCCTCGCCAGCTCGGCATATCTGTTCGACAGTGGCCTGCTGACCAGGCCTGATGCAGACCCGACGCGCACGATGCAGGCGTTCTTGCACCATGTGGAGGCGCTCTTGGCCGCCCGTCCGGGCACGTTCAGCAGCTTCGCCACCACGCTGGGGTAGCCGGTGCCATGCTGATGCGATTGGTTCGCGGGGACCTCCACCGCAACACGGTGACGACCATAGCGCTGGTAGCGCTCCTCGCCATCGCGACTGCGCTCGTCGCTGCCGGCGCGGGCACCGTCGCGACAGTCTCCGGATCACTCGACCGCTTGTTCGCGAGGGCCAAGGTGCCAGACGCGATGCAGATGCACAGCGGAGAGATCGACGAGCGCGCCATCCTCGAATGGGCGGCGCGACACCCCGATATTGCCGATGCGCAAGTGGTCACCACCTGCCCGCTTCCCGTCGGCAAGCTCACGATCGGCGTGCATGCGCAGTCTGATTCCGCGCTGCAGCCGTCGGCAACAGCGCAAAGCCCCTCATTCGATCAGCTGTTGGGTCTCGACAATTCGGTACTCGCCCCTTCCCCAGGCACCGTCGTCCTGCCTCTGGCATATCGGGACCAGGTACAGCCAGGAGGTGAGGTCATTCTGGGGATCGAGGGCGAGGAGCGCAGGTTCGTCGTCGCCGGGTTCCTGCGGGATGCGCAGATGAACCCCTCGATGGTGACCTCCAAGCGGCTGCTGTTCTCGAGCGAAGACATGCGCTGGATAGCGTCGGGACTCGAGCCTGAATATCTGGTGGAATTCCGTGTGGCGCCGGGGGCATCGCCAGGCGCCGTGCTCGCGGAGTACGAGGCAGCTGGGTTCCCCACTGCGGGTCCGGCCATCGATGGCGGCTCCATTCGTCTGCTGGCGGGGTTGTCGTCGACGCTGGTGGTAGCTGTGCTGGCGGCTATCGCATGCGTCGTCGCTGTGCTGGGCATGCTCACCGTACGGTTGGCGGTCAAGACAGCAATCGCGACTGACCTCACGCAGATCGGTGTGTTGAAGGCCATCGGTGTGCCGGAGCGTCGAATCAGGTGGACGTTCCTCGCCAAGTACGTCGCCATCGCCCTGATTGGCGTGGGTCTCGGGGTGATGGTCGCGCCGATCTTGCACGGCCCCCTCACGCGTCAGGCGACGTTGGAGCTGGGCGAACCAAGCTCACCGCTTCCCGCAGCAGCGGCCTGGGTTGGCTCGGGACTGTTGGCGCTACTGGGGTCTGTTGGGTACTGCTGGTGGCTCATGCGGGGCATAGCCCGGGTTCCCACACTTGCCGCGATGCGCGCGGGAACTACGTCGAAACGCCCCTGGCTGTGGGGCTGGCGCTTGGCTCGGACGAAGCTGCCGGTGTGGCTGTGGTGGGGTCTGCGCGGCGCGTCGGGCCGCGGGCAATCAGGGCTCGCGATCTTGGCTGCGCTCATCGCCGTCGCGGTGTGTGTTCCGGCCCAGGTCACCACAACATTGGCCTCCCCGCAGCTGTCTTCATATCTGGGGGTTGGTGAGGCCGACGTGATCGTCGAGACTCGTGACGCCGCAGTTGCGAACCAACTTGCCACGGAACTTCCCGACGACGCCGCCGTCGCAGCGCTCGCCCCGCTACAGCACACGCGCGGGGCCATCCGAGCGGGCGACGAGTGGGAACGCACGCCCATCTTCGTCGGGGACCACACCGTATTCCCACTCCACTACATCGAGGGCGGTCCACCCACCTCCGACGATGCCATCGCGCTCTCGGCGAAGGTTGCGGAGGCAAGCGCGGCGCGCGTTGGTGGCACGGTTTCGGTGCGCGACACCCTGGGCGAGCGAACGCTCACCGTGAGCGGCATCTACCAAGACATCTCGAACGGCGGTTCGACGGCGAAAGGCACGTGGCAGATCCCGGCCGACGACGTGGAGGCATGGACGTGGCACGTCGGGCTGGTGGATCCGTCGTCGGGCGACGAGGTCTCGAAGCGCTGGCAGGCCCGCTATCCCGACGCGGCGGTGGTGGACGTCGCGTGCATGGGCGCGGCCACCATGGGCGGGGTGATCGACGTGTTGCGCGCCATAGCGCTCGCCGCGCTGGTGGTGGCAGGCGTGGCGATCTTCGGGCTGACAACGCTCTTCCTGCGCATGGTGTTGGCCAGCGAGGCCGCCGAATACGCCACGCTGCGGGGACTGGGCGTCGCGGACCACATGACCCGACGAGGCCTCGCAGCGCGTTACTGGGCGCTCGTGGGCGGAGGCGCCGTCGTGGGGCTGGGTGTGTCGTGGCTCGCGGGGAGATTCATCGTCGGGCCCCTTGCCGGAGCGACGATGGGTGCGCCCGAGCTGCAGCTGATGGGTGTGCCGTGGCTGGCTGTGGCAGGGTTGCCAGCGGTGCTCGTCGTGGCCGTGTGGCTAGGCGTGGCGGCTGCGTCGTCAAACCTTGCCACCTTGACCGTGCAACGAGTGACTGAGGAGTGACATGATCGAAGCGAAGGGGCTCACGAAACGCTTCGGGGAGCAGACGGTGCTGCGCGGGGTTGACGTGCGCATCGGCGACGGTGAGTTCGTCGCAATCATGGGCCCGTCCGGGTCCGGAAAATCGACGCTGCTGTATCTCCTGAGCGGCATCGACACACCCGACGAAGGCACCGTCGAGCTGCTTGGGCATGAGCTAGGGACGATGTCGCAGCGCGCGCTCGCCGATCTTCGACTACAACGGCTCGGCTTCGTGTTCCAACAACCGCGGCTCCTCAGCACGCTGAGCTTGCTGGATAACGTGATGTTCCCTGGCATGGCCGCGGGCAAGGAGAGTCGCGACGAGGTGCTCGCCCGGGCGCGGACGCTGCTGGCTGGCGCCGACGTCGCCCAGCTCGAGGATCGCGACGTCACCCAGGCCTCCGGTGGGCAGTTGCAGCGCGTCGCCGTCTGCCGGGCGCTCATCGGGGAACCTGACGTGCTGTTCTGTGACGAGCCCACCGGCGCGCTCAACTCAGCCAACGCGATGCGGGTCATGCAGCTCATTGCGCGGGAGGCGAAGGTCGGCACCACCGTTGTTATGGTCACGCACGACGCCGCCGTCGCCGCCTTCGCGGACAGGGTACTCATGCTGGCCGACGGCGCCATCGTCGGAGATCGACGGCTCACTGGCAACACGGACAGCCGCCACACCGAGCTTCTCCAATGGCTCCAAGAAGCTCACATCTGAGCGACGCAAGCAGCGGGCAATGGCCCGAGGAAAGCCCGAGCTCACACGAAAAAGGGTGCCGGAATCGTCGTCGACGACGGGCGCCTCGCTCAGGAGGGTCATGATCGGCTTTCCCTCAGCCTGGCTGGTGGCGCGGTAGGTCGAGATCATACGTTGGTCGATACCTCAGATGATTTCGGCCCCGACCTCGACGGTCGTCGGCGAACAGTGCGTCGAGGCGGCGGAACAGTGATCAGACGATGGATAGCGAAGGAAACGTCGCCCATGTCGAGGTCTTCTGGCTCGCGAGCGGGGGCACTTCAGGAGCGTTTGGGAGAGAGCAGGTGACGGCCGATGATCAGTCAGCGATCAGGCGGTTTCTGGCCGCGGCAAGCAAAGTGGCGTAATCAGGGTCGAACGCCTCGACCACCACGTACTCCAGTGACGCTGCGAGATTCCACAGCACTCGCTGCTCGACGTCGTCGGCAGGTAGAGCGCCAGGTTCGTCATGCCTGCTCAGCCAGTCCAACAGGACCAGTGCCTCATCGGCGGTAAGGATCACGGTACGATTCATCAAAGGCTTCCGTGGCTGAGTACGTCTTGAAGCTGTGCTGGATTGAGCTTCCGACCGCTGCTGGACTCCTGGGACCGATTGGTTCAGATGTCGAGCTCGCGGCGATGAACCCAATCCGGAACAGTACGCTCACGGGCATACTGCTCGAACAAAGGAGCAGCCTGCTCAGCAGTCCACACCTC
>NZ_CAMYFI010000104.1 GCF_947255005.1 uncultured Tessaracoccus sp.
TGTGTGACTGTCAATAGTCAGGATAGACGATCGGTGCGCGACCGCTTAAGGTGGTAGTGTTCCGGCGCTTGAACAGCCCTTGTATCGGTAACATTGTTCAATAGAAACTGCGACTGTGAATGCGCCCTATTCATTCCCAATTGCGGACTATGTCTTTGATAAGCGTGTTGATGCGCATCAGCGTCTTGCGATCTTGGATCTGCTACCAGTGACGATCATCCCAGGCGCTCTGACCCCGTATCACACGAAGTGATCGGAACTTCCTCCAACGCCACCAGAATGGTTGCAGAACGCTATGACAGGGCCCAGCACCGTTTAATCACCACGAGGGACAGCGCCGTTGTGCTAGCTTCCATGGCCGAACGATCTCATTGCTCCGAGCCGACATAGATAGTCTGCTCGCTACCACGATGCCGAGCCTGCCCTTGTCGTTACCGCGTCATGCGGGGGCGTTGTGCCAGGTGAGAGACATCCCTTGGAAATGGCTCCAGCTGGTTCCACCTCAGCTGGTTGCGTTCACCGGGTACCGTGGATCTATGGCAAAGCGGCAGCACACCACCAGGGTATCGTCGTCTAGCGGGAGCTCGCCATAAGTGGTGACAAACTCTTCAGATCGCCAGAAATCTTCGTGCCCAGTACGCCATTCAGCAGCTGTCCGGTAACCTTCGCCCTCAGCGATGGCGTGCTCGTCGGTGACATCACCCAGGCGGACGATTTGGACCTCATGTGTTCGTGTCACGCACGCGACATTTCCATTCGAGTCGATAACTGCCTCCAGTAAGCCCAATTGGTTGCGTGGGTCTTCGCCTTTGTCGAATTGAGCGAGCAGGCAGGTTGTCGCCGTCTTGACTCCGCTGAGGATTGCCTCCACCAAGGAGTCGCGAAGAGGTCCGGGAAAAGCGTACTCGCCGCGGGGAATCTCGGAGAGAGGAGGTGTAGTGGGCTTTGTCATTGGTCAAGGGTAGCGAGAAGCACGAGGGCCCGGCGAGTGTGGTCCGTGCTGCGCCATTACGACTGGAGCGAACTCACTGTGCTCGAGCTAACGGAGGCTATGAGGGTGAAGCTAAGAGTATGAAAGCGGATCACGCAACCCACAAAGTGTGAGATCGATTGCGGGTTTGCGCAACAGATCTCACAGTATGTGGGGCGTGCATCGGTGCTGCGTATCTGGCAGGCTCAGTTCGCTCTTGACTGGTGATCCGCTCGGAGCGGGCTGATGTTCTGAGCATGGAAGGTTAGGTACGTGGCGGTCGGCGGGTTGGTTGAACAAGGGTGATGACCCTCGGTGGACCGCTCTGGGTGTGGTGGAGAGTTTGGTCTAACCGAGGGGATAGGAACATGTCCGCACTGAGTACGTATCCTGCAGAGGTCCGTGACGGTGCTGTGCGCATGGTCAACGAGCCTGCGCTGGCTGTGCGTGCCGGGTGCTGGCTGGTTGGTGAACAGGTTGGAGTCAACAAGAGCACTCTTCGTGATGGGGTGAAGCGCAATCGTGTGGATTCTGGTGAAGCGCCAGGAGTGGCTAGCGGTGATCAACAACGCGTCATGGACTTGGAAAAGGAGGTTCGTGAATTGTGTCGAGCTCATGAGGTCTTGGGGAAAGCGAGTGCGTATTTTGCGCAGGCGGAGCTCGACTGTCGCTGAGTGGTATCGATGGTCATCGTGATGAGTTCGGAGTCGAGCTGATCTGTCGAGCACTGTCTCAGACAGGTGTACAGGTTGCTGCGAGCTCGTAGTACGTGAGAAGGCCGAGACCGGTCTCGGCCCGGAGGCGGGCTGTTGCGAAGTGGGATGGTCGGATTCGGAGTGTGCATTGTGACAGTCGTGGTTTGTTCGGGGCGCGGAGAGTGTGGGTGATGCTGCGCCGACTGTATCCGGTCGAGCTGATTGCCAGGTGCACGGTTGAACGCCGTATGCGTGCCCTGGGGCTGGACGGGGTGCCCAATGCTCGGTCGGCGACTACGATGGGGCAGCCCAAGGTCGCCTCGTATCCCGGGTGACGTCGTCGAGCGGGATTTCGCCGCAGATACTCCTGATACTCGTTGGGTGGCTGGTATCACCTCTGTGCCGGCATGGAGTGGTTTCGTCTATGTCGGTTTCGTCATGGATCTGTGTTCTCGGATGAGTGTTGGGTGGCGAGTCGATACGACGTTGCGGACCAACGTAGCGCTCGATGCCCTGGAGTACGCGGTATGGGAAAGGAAACGAAAGAACAGGAATATTGATCAGTGAATTCATCATTCGGACAAGGAGAGCCAGTATGTTTCCATTGCCTATACAGAAGCGGCTGTGTGAAGCTGGAATGGAAGCCTCGGTCGGTTCGACTGGGGATTCTTATGATAATGCCGCAGCAGGAACCGCTTATTGAGCTATATAAGAAAGAGGTGGGGTGGCGCGAGGGTCCGTGGCCGGTCGTGATGCTGTGGAATTCGCGACCATGGAAATGGGTGCATTGGTATAGCCACACCCGCACGCATTCGTACTGCAAAGACCTCGCTCCAGCGCAGTTCGAGGATCACTACTACACTGAAACCAGTCAGCCAGAGATGGCCGACCTACCGCTATGAACTCTCCATCGAACTCGGGGCGATCCAGTTGGTCCAGTTGCTCATCGCTTAGTTCAACGTGCCCCAGCAGGAACTGGCTGTTGCTCCGCCGTCCTCGAATGCGTCTGCCATACTGGGACTCGTTGTCGGGGAATGCAGAAACTGCGGTGAGGAGGGCCATTATGGAAGGCGGACGTGGTGAGTCCGGTAGCGAAGAGGCTGGCGGCGGGCAACCCGAGAATGATGATCGGATCAGGTCCGAAGCACTTGAACTCGCAGCGTCCACGACCCTCGTCGAGGTGACGCCAGGCGTCGCAGTCGTATTCGGCGAAGTCCCCGACGGTCTTGAACTCATCAGCCTTGACATGGTGCCTTCCTTCGACCGCGCTCAGCTTTCCTCCGCTCTCGGTTCCTTAGGCAACGCAGGCACGGTCGTCGGGAACGTCGCGGAGGCTGTATCGAGCGCGCAAGGCCTCTTCCGCGTCGACGGTGCGACGCTGTCTCTGCTGAAGAGCGGCGGTCAGATGGCCGCGAAGGACGGTGCCAAGCTCGGGGCGATTTTCAAGAACGGTGAACTGGTCGCGCAGGCGCGATTCATCCCCGCGTCGATGTCGGCCGCCACTGCGATCGCAGCCATCGGCCCGGCCGTCGCCATGATCGCGCTCCAGATGAAGCTCGGTGAGATTTCCCGCCTCGTCCGCTCCAACATTCAGCTTACGACGCAGACGCTCAAGGCCATCCGAAACGAGCAATGGGCAGAGCTTGAAGGGCTGACGGAGTCCGTCGATGAGGCGGTCAAGGAGACTCGCGAACTCGGCTCCGTTGCAGACTCTGTATGGGAGCCCATTGCTCCCAGTGGCCCGAACATCCGCAAGCAGTTGAAGCTATACCGCAAGAACGTGGCGGACCATGTTCAGGAACTCGGGAAGTTGGACGGTGATGCTCGCCGCCAGCACCTCGAATCCAACGCCGAAGCAATCGTCTTTGATACCTACGCGCTTCTCAGCTCGCTCAAGACTCACGCGGAGTACCAAACTGTCCGGGCTGCCCTCGCCAGAACACGAAGCACCAACGACGAGAGTGAAGCGCAGCTCTTCGACCGGATCGTCGGGAACACTCCCGTCGAGATCGAAGAGTCGCTCTCTGAAATCCGGTCGCTGACCAAGTCACTCGTGCGTGAGTTGCGGATCATCGCCGAACTCCCCGGTCGCGCTACCGTGCCGCTGACAAAGAAGCGGAAGGGCGCCAAGGCATCGCAGTTAACGTGCAGGCAACTCCTCGAAGCCATTGAGCCCTTGGCCGACACGCTACAACCTGCAGTCGAGATGCCGACAGTACCGGAGATCGTTTGCGCACCTGAGGGGCTTGAACTCGATCCGTACCTGCGCATCTTTCGATGGTTCCTCGAAGACGGGGAGACACTTCAGTGCTTAGCGTTCCCATACGAATTGGGAACCCATAACTTCGCGGGCATTGTGCCCGCGGTTCTCGCCCGGAGGGTTGATGCGACCTGGGAAGCGCTCGTGCCAGGAAGAGCCAGTGCCATCGTTGAGAAGTTCGCGTCGAGCACATTCGTAGCGGTGACTGACCGACGGATCATCACCGCAAACCCCAGACGCCTTCTGAGGGAAGGCGAACTTGGGCAAATCTATTCTCTTGCTCAGGTACGCCACGTGCGTCCTCGCTCAAGCAACGATGAGCGTGTTCGGCCGGCCCTAGACGTAACTACAGAGGAGCGTGATATCCACTGGATGTTCCCCAGCGCTGCCTCCCATGACGACATCGACAGCTTTGCTTCGGCTCTTTCCCAGGGAACACCCCACGCCATACCCAGCCCCACGGCCATCACGCCGCCCGACCCTCCCTAGCAATATCAGCGACGACTACGTGTACTGACCATGGAGGTTGGGTGCATTCGGAGGTTCGGCTGGACATAGGTGAAGACCTCTGAATGATGTGTGGGACTTACGACAGAACTCATTTCACGAAACAGAGGTCTTCCATGTCCCTCCGTAATGCGATCTTGAATCGCCCTGGGTTTCGTTCCTACCTGCTTCCCTGTCCAGCGAGCGCTGGCTG
>NZ_CAMYFI010000105.1 GCF_947255005.1 uncultured Tessaracoccus sp.
ACACAGCTGATCCCGCACGATGTCGAGATTCTCCACCACACAGCGGGACGTCACCCGGCAGGAGATGAGAACCGGCGAGTCTGGACGGTGACGAACGTGAAGTGCAGAAGACGCACAACAGCAGAGCTGAACCCCGCCTTCAGAAGGGCGCTTCGTCGCCTGCCGACCAGGGGTCTTGAGGTAGCGAGGGCCGAGCTCCCTCGGGAAGAGGCAGGCTGGTGACGACATACAGATTCAAGATGTCGTCGCGGTCCATGAACATGATCTGACTGCGCTTTGTGGCGTCGAGGGCGTTCCCAAGCCAGTTGCGGGCGGCCTTTGTTATCTCGCCGCCGGCGATGATGAATGCGTGGTCGACCAGAACTCTGCGACTAACCTCGGGGTCGAAAATCTCGTGCGCAAGCATCATGAGTGCCTGATTGTGTATCTCGGCCATGTTGGCGTTGCCGCTTTTGGTGACCCCCGAGGCATCGAGCTTTCCCTTCTTCGCTTGGATGCCGAAGTAGAGAACGTGCTGGGTGGGCAAGGTGTAACGCATCCATACGTCTTTGCCGTATTCCAGTGCCTTATCGCGGTGTCCCGCTGCCGTGACACGGTGGTACCCGAGTTGTCTGAACAGCGGGAGTAGGACCTCTTCAATCAGGTTGTCCTCACTGCAGTGATCGAGATACGCGGCCAGCAGCTGCCGCCGCTCCTGCTCAGCGCGACTCAACGGCCGGTGAGGGTTGGCCTCGAGCACCGCGATTGTCTGTGTCTCGGTGTGGCGGAGGTAACAGTGACCATCTTCGCCATAGAACGCCTCAAAGCCTTCACGAGTGAGAATCTCATTCAGCTGCGCCAGAGCATGCGGACGATCCGGCCCTTCATTGAATCGGTCACTTGGACTCATCAGCTGATCAATGAGCCTGCAGAAAATGTCCGGTGGACGCGTAGGGCCTTCGTGAGGCTCCGCGAGCATCAACTCCAAGACGTCTGCCACCCATCGGTGTCGAGTTGATCCGTCATGCTGGTACTCCGTATCCAACTCCTGAAAGAACTCCGTTATGTAGGAGCTGGAGCGGTAAGGGAAGTACCTCGCTTCTTCCTCGCTCTGAGCATCGTCGCGACCTACGTTGCCAACGATGAGGGAGCCGAGGGCCTCGAGGCTGCGGCGTTTGAACTTCACTCCGTCAGTGTCGCAAAAGTGGATGTGTTCGTTAGCCGATCCCTAAACGGGCAGTTCCGTTATCGAGCCCGGCGGGGCAGCAGCTCTCCGCTATGAACATGCCGGAGGCGCGCTTAACCAACCGGATGGTAAAGTAGATGCATGGCATCGAACTCGCGTGAAGAGATCCTCGCGCACGCTCTCGACATCATCCGTGGCGGTGGGGCGATCTCGTTCGACTCGGTGGCGCAGTCTTCCGGGCTGTCCAAACCGGGTCTGATATATCACTTCCGAACGAAGGAAGCGCTCATGCTCGGCCTTGTCGATCACGTCGCCGACGAGTGGCAGCGCGAGATGGACGCCCGGCTCACATCCCCGTTCCAGGGCTCGACAATGCGCGAGCGAGCGGGCATCTACGTCGAGGCCTGCGTCACCCGTGAACCCGACCCTGCCGACATCGTGATGCTCACCGACCCCCGCCTGCGCCAAGAGCTCACCGCCCGGTGGGCGGAGCGGATCTCGACCTGGTTCGTGGGCCTCGAGCAGCTGGCGCTCCCTGAGCGCGGATACATCACAGCTGTTCGGCTGCTCGCGGACGGCGCCTGGTTCGCCGGCGCCACAGGCATCAACATCCCCACACCCGACGAACGGGCCGTGATCCTCGCGGCTGCGTATGAACTCCTCTCGAAAGTCGAAGCATGAAGAAGTGGCTCTTCCTCGTCGGCGCGATCCTCAGCGAGGCCGCCGGCTCCCTCTCCCTGAAGGCGGCACTCGACCACCCCGCCTGGTACGCACTCGTGGCAGCCGGATTCATCAGCGCCTTCCTGTTCCTCTCCCTCACTCTGCGGCAGGGGATGGCGCTCGGCGTCGCATACGGGATCTGGGGCGCCTCCGGTGTCGCACTCACCGCCATCCTGTCCGCGGTCATCTTCGGTGAAGCACTCACCCCCGTGATGCTGGGCGGGATCGCGCTGATCATCCTCGGCGTCCTCACCATCGAGCTCGGCTCCCAACGAGCCGCCAAGAAGCGAGAGGCACTCTGATGGCCTGGCTGTTCCTCATCGGCGCGATCCTCTTCGAAGTCGCCGGCACCCTCGCACTGCGCATGGCCACACACGGCAAGAAGATCTGGATCGCCGGCGTCGCGATCGGCTACCTCGCCGCCTTCGCATTCCTGTCCCTCACCCTGAGCGCCGGAATGGGCCTCGGCGTTGCCTACGGCATCTGGGCAGCATCCGGCGTCGCCCTCACCGCCATCCTCAGCAAACTGCTCTTCGACGAACCCTTCACCTGGATCATGGCCGCCGGCATCGCCCTCGTCGTCGGCGGAGTCCTCCTCGTCGAACTCGGCGCCACACACTAACCACGCGAACCGGACGGGCCCCTGCAACAAGTTCGGAGCGGGATCCCGAACTGCGTCCCTGTCGAGGACCCGCTGCTTCGATCAGGCGCGCATGTTCGCCCATCGAGCGGCGCCCGCAAGCCGATCCCCAAACGGACAGGGCACCACGACTCATGGCGCGCTCGCGAAGGCCTGTAGGCTCGGCGGGGCCGGTTTCTTTCGGTATGAATCTGGGGGCAGTGGGGGCATGACAACGGACGCCGAGGTCACGTACGAGACGAAGACGGTCCGCTAGAGCATGTCCAAGGGCGGGGAGATCGAGTGCTCACACTGTGGGCAGAGGTTCACCTGGACAGTCATCGGCGATGTCTGGGCCGGAGGGAAGGACAAAGAGAGCGTTGACTGTCCTGCCTGCCACCACACTGCCCACACGGTCATGACTAGCGGATCAGTGCACGTTGAACCTGCGTGATCCAGTCCCGACGCAGGAACTCTATGCCGACTGTGGTGCTAGAGCGCGCTTTGGCCGTCCCTGAGAGCGGAGCTCCACGCCTTCCCGCGCCAGCAGCGTTCGCACGCGACTGACGCTGTAGCCGGTGTCGCGCACGAGCTGCTGCACACTGGCACCACTGCGATATTCGTCGGCGACAATGCGCGCGACGCGGGCTGACAGCCAGTCGCTCATCCGCTCGTTGGGCTCCATGAACGGAACCGACTCGAGCGCGCCACCCTCGTACCCCCGATGAGTTCTACCTTGCGGTTCGACCTCTTCGGCGGCCTCGTTTCCCCATGCGCTCCACCCCGGCCGCGCATAGCGGGCGAACATCTCCAGATACGGGCCGGGACTGCACGATTCGATCAGGTCGTACTGCTCGTCAGGCTTTCGGCTGTGCTCGCGCTTGCGCGTCTCGATCATATTGACCGTCGATCGGGCCGGTGCGAGCGTTCGCATCGACCCTCGAACACCGAACAGGATGGGCTCGGTGACGTTGCGGAAGTAGAAGCCGACTCCCCTGCCGTCAGGGCCACCATCCTTGCGCCGCTTGGCCCAAATGATGTTGCTGACATAGCGGAACCCCCACGCCTGCAGCACCTCAACACCCTCCAGTAGCAAGGCGTTCGGCACCCAAAGGTACAGGTGAGCGTTCTTCGCGGCGACGTTGGCGACCGGGAGCGCCTTGATGTCGGCGAGCTCCATCGTGCCGTAGCGGTCGAGTCGCCGGTGCTCTGGAGCGACCTTGCCTGTGCGGTTGGTGAACCGCCACGGCGGGTCCGCGAGGATCGTCTGGAACCCGCCATCGACACGGGGGAGGGGAGCGATGTCGGGAACTGCTGGCAGGGTGTCGATCGTGGCCACGACCTCATGCTAGCTAAGAAAAGATCTAAATACGCGTATTGGATCTTTTGTGTCGCTGAGTCGCGGTGCTACTCGGGATCGTCGATCCCATCGACAGGGACGCCTGCTTCTCCCTCTGTCGGCAGAATGACAGATAGTGCAGCCTCTTCTTCTGTCGGCTCAACGAAGGGGCTGGGTGCGTTCTCGTACGTTCTGCTACTGATCGCGACGGCAAGGATCGGGCATCCTCCCGCGTCTCCACGGGTGAGGCGCGGGAGGAGCTTGTCGAGGTTTGTGGTCGTTGTCGTGTTGAGTGCCTTCCGCGCCTCTGCCTCGGGCATCCCTGCGTCCATGCGCACGCGCGCGGCGAACTCCCGTAGGTCCGTGAGTGTGCGGGTGACCAGCACAGCAACGTCGATCATGCCCGCTTCGTACAGAGCCCGGTAGGCGCCAATGTCGCGGTCGAGGTTGCCGTCTTTGGCATTCCATTCAAGATCGAGCGCGACCCGCCCCTTGAAGTTGTCGACCTTGTATCCGCGGTTGTTCACGGTGGTGCTAGTGTCCTCCGCCGTTAATTCGTTGCAATAGTCGTCCGAGGGATTCGAGTA
>NZ_CAMYFI010000106.1 GCF_947255005.1 uncultured Tessaracoccus sp.
GAAAGAAGCAGTGATGCCGTTCAATCGCTTCCGCACGAGCTCAGGCGTCTTCGTCGACACGGTGCTGGGCCCGGAAATGCGCTCGACCGGCGAGGTCATGGGCCTGTCCGACACCTTTGGCACGGCCTACGCCAAAAGCCAAGCCGCAGGCGGCTGGGCCTTGCCAGAGCGAGGAACAATCTTCGCGTCTATTGCTGACCGTGACAAGCGCAACGCCATCTGGCCACTGCGCAGATTCGCCGATCTTGGCTTCACCGTGCTCGCCACCCGCGGGACCGCATCGGTGTTGCGCCGCAATGGTATGGCCTGTGAAGAGGTGCGCAAGATGACCGAAGCCGACGGAGCAGGGCCGAGCATCGTTGACCTCATCAAGGCAGGCGAGATTGATCTGATCTTCAATACCCCGGGTGGTGGGGCAGCAGGGGAGAGCACTCGCGAGGCGGGATACTCCATCCGCACCGCCGCGGTGTTCGCCGATATCCCGTTAATCACGACGGTGCCTGGCCTGGCAGCAGCCGCGCAGGGCATCGAAGCGAAACAGCGAGGCGAGGTAAGCGTCAAATCGCTGCAAGATTGGAGTCGGTGATGCGGCTCAGCCTTCGTGCGCGGCATCCATGACTGGTACGACGGGTGTTTCGGACGGAGATTGCCGTAAAGACGATGCGAGGGCTCTGTTGGGCTGGGCGCGAACCTGGCAGCTTCCGACCATTTCTTAGCGTGTGCTCGCAAATGACCCCCAAGCGCGCTAGCGTAGTTCTCTAAATCAATTGATTCCTTCATATTGAGAAGCCAACCTCGGGTAACAGGATCGGAGAACCCTATGGCGATTCCCAAGCTCAGCAGTGAACAGCTCGCAGCTGCGCGCGCCTCGGCCACCGAAGCGCGCCGTATCCGTGCGGAGTTGAAGGAGCAAGTTAAGAAGCAGGAACTCACGTTTACCGAGGCGCTCGCCAAAGCCAAGCAAGACGAGGTACTCTCACGCATCAAGGTGATTGACCTGTTGCGGGCCGTGCCGCGGGTGGGTATAACGCGCGCTACTGAGATTCTTGAGCGTGCGGATATCGCGGCGAACCGTCGAATTCGTGGGCTCGGTCATCATCAGATTGAGCGCTTGGAACAGCTGGTTCGCTGAGGCAACTATGCTGAAGTAATGACTCCCGCTCAGCTCTGGATCATCTCGGGGCCTAGCGCAGTGGGCAAAGGTACCGTCTGCGCCCGCCTGCGTTGTCTGCATGACGAGCCGTTCTACTCCGTCTCGTGTACCACTCGTCAGCCCAGGCCGGGGGAGATCCCTGGTGAGAGCTATCATTTTGTTACCGACGAGCGGTTCGATGAGCTCATCGCGCACGATCAGTTGCTCGAGTGGGCGACGGTGCACGGCACGCACCGCTACGGAACTCCACGCGGCCCCGTCGAAGAGGCCGTCGCAGCTGGACGTCACGTTATTTTGGAGATCGATCTGCAAGGCGCCAGGCAGGTCAAAGCGCACATGCCTAACGCTCAGCTTGTCTTCCTGGCGCCACCCTCATGGGATGAGTTGGTGCGTCGCCTCGTCGGTCGCGGCACAGAAGATGAGGCCACCCGCGCCCGGCGCCTCGAAACCGCCAAGCTTGAGCTGGCCAGCGCTGAGGAAGCAGATCACCTCATCGTGAATGCGTCGGTCGAGGAAACCGTCGATAGTTTGGTAGCATTGCTGGGATTGTGATCAGCCCCAAGTAGAAGGTCACCTCATTGAATACCCTTGAAGGAATTACGAACCCGCCCGTTGACGAGCTGCTCGAGCACGTCGACTCCAAATACCGTCTCGTCCTCTTCGCCGCCAAACGCGCGCGACAGATCAACGCTTACTACTCCCAGCTGGGTGAGGGGCTTCTTGAGAATGTGGGGCCGCTAGTATCGGCCGCTCCCGAAGACAAGCCCCTCAGCATCGCATTGCGTGAAATCAATGAGGGTTTGCTGCAGCACAGTGAGTTCGACCCCGAAACTGAACCTGCTGTCGTGCCAGCCGACGATCTCACTTCGTTCGACTTCGTGAACCCCTTCGACGACGGCGACGCGGAGCAGAGCACTGACGCCGACGCCTGATTTCCTCCAGGCACGAATGATGTCCCGACAACCCGGTCGGGTTAGGCGGCTTGTTGCCGCCGCAAAAAACCACTGAGCGGCTTGTCGCCGCAGAAGGATCTCACTCATGAGCCGTCTATTCACATCCGAGTCGGTGACAGAAGGTCACCCGGATAAAATTGCAGATTCCATCTCTGACGCCGTCCTCGATGCACTCCTGACGCAAGACCAAGGCTCCCGGGTAGCCGTCGAGACGCTGATTACTACCGGCTTGGTGGTTGTGGCTGGCGAGGTCACTACGCAGGCCTACGCCAACGTCGCTGACATCGTCCGGCAGCGTGTCACCGAGATTGGCTACAACTCCTCCAAAGTGGGCTTCGACGGCGCCTCCTGCGGCGTATCGGTGGCCATCGGAGCGCAGTCGCCAGACATCGCGCAGGGTGTGGACAACGCGTGGGAAGCGCGCCAGGGCGACGGTGAAGCGTACGCGAAGCAGGGCGCTGGCGACCAGGGGTTGATGTTCGGGTACGCCTGCAACGAGACCTCGACGCTCATGCCGCTTCCCATCGACATCGCGCACCGCTTGGCGGAGCGCCTGGCAGAAGTGCGTAAGTCGGAGGAGCTGCCGTATTTGCGCCCTGACGGCAAGACTCAGGTCACCGTACGCTACGACGATGAGGGCAAGCCGGCCGGTGTCGAAACCGTCGTTGTGTCTACCCAGCACCATCCCGATGCCGACCTCGGATCGCGCATTCGCCCCGACATCGAGCGCCTGGTGATTGCCCCGGTGCTGGAACGCTACGGCTTTGGCGCCGCTGCGCCGCGTATCCTGGTGAACCCGACGGGCAAGTTCGTCATCGGTGGGCCCATGAGCGACGCTGGAGTTACCGGCCGCAAGATCATCGTCGACACCTATGGCGGCACGGCTCGCCACGGCGGAGGCGCATTCTCCGGCAAGGACCCGTCGAAGGTAGACCGCTCCGCCGCCTACGCGCTGCGGTGGGTGGCGAAGAACGTGGTGGCCGCTGGTCTGGCAGAAAAAGTCGAGGCGCAGCTCGCCTACGCCATCGGCAAGGCGGAACCTGTTGGGTTCTACATCGACACCTTCGGCACAGGTGCCGTTCCCGAGGCGCAGATTGAACATGCTGTGCTCGAGGTGTTCGACCTGCGGCCCGCCGCGATCATCCATGACTTGGACCTGCTTCAACCGAGGTACTCGGATGTGTGCGTCTACGGTCATTTCGGACGCGAGATACCGGCGGCTACGTGGGAGCGTACGGATCGTGCCGAGCAGCTGGCAGCGGCGGTCAAGGGTTAGCTCGGATGTCTCTCCCGCTGGTCGAGGCGCCGGGGCTGACGGTGGCGCGCGTCGCCGTCGATACGCCGCTAGCCCATCTCGACCGGCTTTTCGACTACGCCATTCCGCCATCCCTGGAAGCGCAGGCGGTGCCTGGGTGTCGCGTGAAGGTGCGCTTCGCGGGGTTGCTGCGCGATGGGTGGGTCGTCGAAGTGGGGGAGAGCAGCGCCTTCGACGGCGAACTCGAGCGCATCTCGAAAGTAGTGTCCCCGGAGCCCGTCCTGACGCCTGCGACGCATCGGCTTGTCCGGGCCGTGGCCGACCATTACGCGGGAGTGTGGTGGGATGTAGCCCGGCTCGCGATACCTCCGAGGCACTCCACCACGGAGAAGGCTCCGCAGCGCACCTGGCCTCAGCCCTCGCAGTCCGACGTCGCGAGCGTCCTCGAACGGTACCCTGCAGGCGACGGGTTCCTGGCAGCCCTGCGTGGGGGCAGGTCGCCGCGAGCCCACTGGCAGGCGGCACCCGTCGCGGCGCCGGGGGATGCCGTCGACGGTGCCATCGAGGCGGCTGCCGCGTGTCTCGCATCGCAGCGTGACGCCGTGATCGTGGTGCCCACGGCGCGCGCGCTCGAGGATGCGCTGCCCCGGCTGCGCGACGCCTTCGGAGCACAGGCGGTGGCTACGCTGTCGTCGGAACAGGGCCGCGGCCCTCGCTATCGCAACTACTTGGCGCTCACACGTGGCGAGGCCCACGTCGTCGTCGGAACGCGCAGCGCCGTATTCGCTCCGGTGCAGCGTCCTGGCCTACTCATCATCCTGGATGAGGGCAGCGACCATCACATTGAACAACGCTCCCCGTACTTCCACGCGCGCACCGTCGGAATTTTGCGCGCGTCGCTCGAACGATGCGCGTTGATGCTGATCGGGCATGCCCGATCAGTGGATGCGCAAGCGCTCATCGAGCGCGGCTGGATGCACGAGATTCGGCTGGCTCCCACGCAGCTGCGCCGCGTGGTGCCTCAGATGCGCACC
>NZ_CAMYFI010000107.1 GCF_947255005.1 uncultured Tessaracoccus sp.
TTCCACCAGCCGCCACGCCGCTACCACCATCTACACCCTCAAACGCGAAGAGCCGGTGAAGGGCCTGGTGTAGGGATGTTTGGTCAATCTGCGTACGGATTTTGAAGTTTTTCTCCCTGCGTCTCGATGCGCGGCTTCGCCGCTACTCGACGGTCGGGGGAAGGCGCGGGCCGTTACTCGACGGCTGGGAGCCCCGGTGGTTGAGTAGCGAGCGAAGCTCGCGTATCGAAACCGATCCGCCAGATGATTTCGACACGCCGCCTATAGCGGCGGCTCAATCATCGGGGAAGGCGCGTATCGAAACCGCTCAGTGGTTGCGGATGGCGCGGTTCACGGCGCTCAGGATCGCCTTGAGCGACGAGTTGGTGATGCTCGGGTCGACGCCAACGCCCCAGAACACCCTGGCGTCGTTGTCAGTCCCGATCTCACACTCCACGTACGACGCGGCCTGGGCATCGCCGCCCGTGCTGAGCGCGTGTTCCTTGTAGTCCAACACTCGGATGTGCAGGCCGGCGCGGGTGAGCGAGTCGATAAATGCCGAGACGGGGCCGTTGCCTTCGCCCTCGTAGCTGATGTCCTGCCCACGGTCGTTGTTTACCACGGTGGTGAGCTTGAAAGTGCCGTTGCTATCCGTCGACGACACCTTCTCCAGCGACCACGCGCCCTCCGCGAGGTACTCCGTCGTGAAGATGTCGTAGATCTGCTGGGGAGATACCTCGCCGCCGACGGTATCGGTGTGCTGCTGTACGACGCGCGAGAACTCCATTTGCAAGCGACGTGGCAGGTCCATCTTGAACTCGGACTTCATCAGGTAGGCCATGCCGCCCTTGCCGGACTGCGAGTTCACGCGGATCACGGCCTCGTAGTTGCGGCCCACGTCGTGGGGATCAATGGGCAGGTAAGGTGCTTCCCAGGCGATGTCTTGGAGGCGCTTGTCTTGCTCTTCAGCCTGACGCTCGAGCTCTTCGAGTCCCTTCTTGATCGCGTCCTGGTGGGAGCCAGAGAAGGCCGTGTACACCAGGTCACCCGAGTACGGCTGGCGCGCCGGTACCGGCAGCCCCGTGCAGTACTCGACGGTGCGACGCACCTCGTCAATGTGCGAGAAGTCAAGCTCAGGATCAACCCCTTGCGTGTACAGGTTGAGTGCGAGGGTGACCAGATCAACGTTGCCGGTACGCTCGCCGTGCCCGAACAGACACCCCTCGACGCGGTCAGCGCCGGCCATCTGGCCGAGCTCCGACGCCGCCACCGCGGTGCCGCGGTCGTTATGCGGGTGGAGCGAGACGACCACGTGCTCCCTGTTATGCACATTACGGCAGAAGTATTCAATCTGGTCGGCGTACGTGTTCGGCGTCGAGCGTTCGACGGTGGCTGGCAGGTTGAAGATAATCTCGCGCTCGGCGGTCGGCTGCCACACATTGCCCACAGCATTGCATACCTCGACGGCGAAATCGGTGGGCGTTTGCGTGAAGATCTCCGGCGAGTACTGGTAGCCGAACTCCACATCGCTCAGGTACTTGTCGGCGTACTTCATCACCAGTTCGGTGCCAAACACGGCGAGATCTTTACATTCCTGCTCGCTCATGCGGAACACCACGCGCCTAAACAGCTCCGCCGTCGCATTGTACATGTGAATGGTGGCGCGACGAGCACCGACGAGCGACTGTGCCGTGCGCTCGATGAGATCTTCACGCGCTTGGGTCAGCACCGAGACGGTCACGTCGTCCGGAATGAGATCTTTCTCGATGAGCTGGCGGACGAAGTCGAAATCGGTTAGGGAAGCCGACGGAAACCCTATCTCAATTTCCTTGTAGCCGATCTCAGTGAGCAGCTGGAACATGCGCAGCTTACGGGTGGGGGTCATCGGGTCAATGAGGGCCTGGTTGCCATCACGCAGGTCGGTGCTGAGCCAGCGCGGCGCCTTCTCAATCTTCTTCGTGGGCCAGGTGCGGTCGGGCACATCGACGGGCGCGAACGGCGTGTACCGATGTACCGGCATGGGTGTGGGCTGCTGCACGGGTTTGGGCTGAATGCGGGTCATGGTGAATCTCCTGTGGAGGGGTGGGCATATGCGCCAGCGCATGACGATCACCGCAGCGAGGAGGCCGGCTATGTCGAGAAGGACTGAGCCTCGCTGCGGCAGACAAGAAGAATCTGATATGCCACACCGCTAACGTAGCGCACGTTCTCGCTCGCTAAGCGGCGTTGTCTCGGAACCCGGAGGCTCTCACGGCGTGGACCTGTCTCCCGCGCAACGTACTACTACATGTAGTTTCTGTCGTATGGAGGAGTACGCAACACTCAACTTCGACGATCGCAGCATCGCGCTACCCATCGTTACCGGCACGGAGGGCGAACGCGCCATCGACATCTCGTCGCTGCGCGCCGAGTCCGGCCTGACCACCCTCGACGAGGGGCTGGGCAACACTGCCTCATGCCGCTCCGCGATCACCTACATCGACGGTGAGCAGGGGATCCTGCGTTACCGTGGCATCCCGATCGAACAGCTGGCGGAGAAATCGTCGTTTATCGAAGTGGCGGAACTGCTGATCTTCGGCGGGTTGCCGTCGCCGGAGGAACGCCAGGAGTTCCGTACACTGCTCGAAGAGAACTCTGCCCTGCATCGCGACATGCGCAAACTCTTCGACGGGTTCCCCTCCGACGCGCACCCCATGGCCATGCTGTCTGCCGTCATCAATGGTTTGCAGGCGTACGACCTTCCGCAAATCAGCATCGACGATGAAGAGAGCTTCCGGCACGCAGCGGCCGTCCTTATCTCGAAGGTTCGTACCATCGCGGCGGCGTCCTATAAATCGCATCTTGGGCAGCCGCTGGTGTATCCGCGATTCGATCTCTCATATGCGGAAAACCTCCTGCACATGATGTTCACGCAGCCGTACAAGGAGTATGAGCCTACGCCAGAGGTGGCGCACGCGTTGAACATGTTCTTGGTGCTGCACGCCGACCACGAGCAGAACTGCTCCACCTCCACAGTCCGTATGGTCGCCTCCGGCGGGGCGAACCTCTACGCGGCCGTTTCGGCAGGAGTCTGCGCGTTGTGGGGTGATCGCCACGGCGGCGCGAATATGGCAGTGATCCAGATGCTGGAGCGCATCCGCGAGCAGGATATGCCCGTGAAAACCTACCTCGAGCAGGTGAAGCGCAAGGGCTCCGGGAAGCGGCTGATGGGCTTCGGGCACCGGGTGTACCGCAATTTCGACCCTCGCGCGCTCGTGCTCAAGAACGCCGCCGATGGGCTTCTGGATGCGATGTGCATCGACGACCCACTGCTCGATATCGCCCGCGAGCTGGAGACAGCCGCGCTCGAGGATGATTACTTCGCCGAGCGCAAGCTGTACCCGAACGTCGATTTCTACTCCGGCATCATTCTGCGCGCGATCGGCATCCCTCTCGACATGTTCACCGTCATGTTCGCCATCGGGCGCACACCGGGCTGGATCGCCCACTGGAAGGAAATCTCCGACGCCGAGCGCAAGCGCATCTATCGCCCACGGCAGATCTACGTCGGTGAAGGCAAAACGGATTGGCAGCCCAAGTCAGAGCGGAAATCCCGCTTCGGATGGTTTCCCGGCCGGCGCAAGAACTGAGCAATCATCCCTCAGGCTGAACCGAATCGACGGTGGCGCTGCACGAACGCGGCGACCGCCTCCCACAGGTCGCGACGGTCGAAGTCTGGCCACAACCGGTCGAGGAAAATCATCTCGGCGTAGGCCGACTGCCACAGGAGGAAATTCGACGTGCGCTGTTCGCCCGAGCTGCGCAGAAAGAGGTCGACATCGGGGATCTCCGGCTCGTCGAGGTACTTCGCGAAACGGGCCTCAGTGAGCCGGTCTGGGTCGAGTTTGCCCGCCTTCGCGAGACGGGCGATCTCGCGTGCCGCGTCCACGATCTCCGCTCGCCCGCCGTAGTTCACGCAGAACTGCAAGGTGAGCGTGGAGTTGTGTTTGCTCATCTCCTCGGCGACCTCCAGCTCGTTGATCACCGAACCCCAAAGCCGTGGGCGACGCCCAGCCCACCGAATTTTGACGCCGAGCTCGTTCAGCTCATCGCGGCGGCGATGGATCACGTCGCGATTGAAACCCATGAGCCAACGCACCTCCTCAGGGGAGCGCTTCCAGTTCTCCGTGGAAAAGGCGTAGGCCGACAGGTAGGGGATGCCCATCTCGATAGCGCCATGGATGACATCAAGCAGCGACGCTTCGCCGCGGGCGTGCCCTTCGGTGCGTTTCAGCCCGCGCTGCTTGGCCCAGCGTCCATTCCCATCCATGACGATGGCGACGTGGCGAGGCAGCGCAGCGGCGGGGATCGGCGGGGGAGTGGCACCGCTGGGG
>NZ_CAMYFI010000108.1 GCF_947255005.1 uncultured Tessaracoccus sp.
GGGGGAGGGCGGCTCGCTCGGGGAGGTGGGTGTGAGTTGGCATCCGGCGAGCAGGAGCGCTGCGACGGCGACTACGAGCGGACGGAAAATCACCGGGTCAGTCTATCTCCGCACGGGTTCCCCAACCGGAGCGATCCTGGGGGTCACGGCCGCGCAGCCGGTCGATCTGGCGGCGGTCGCGTTTCGTGGGACGCCCAGCGCCGCGATCACGGCGCGCCTGCGGGGCGCTCAGGTAGGCCGGGCGTGGCGGGGAATGGTCGATGTAGCAGGTAACGGCTATCGGGGCGCCCACCCGCTTCGTGATGACTTTCGTCACCTCGAAGCGACGCTCCCAGCCGGGTTCACGGATGGTCACGATGTCGCCAGGTTTCACCGAGTGTGCCGGTTTTACGCTCTCGCCGTTGAGACGCACGTGCCCGCCGGAGACGGCCTTATTCGCGATCGACCTCGTCTTGGCGAGTCGCACGCACCACAGCCACACGTCGAGTCTTCCACCCGTCATGCGCGCAGAGTCTACCTGCACGTTGGGGTTTGGCGGGGGAGGGGTGGGCCGGCCCAGTGGCGCAGGCTGAGCGCAGGGCCATATCCTCAGGGGGCATGAGAGAGCTTCGGGCCGTGCGGCCGACCGTGAGGATTGTGTTAGCCCTGCTGCTGGCGACGCTGATCGCAGGCTTGGCGCAGCCGGCGCAGGCCGCGGACGAGCGGATTGAGTCGCTGGATGTGGAGTACGCCATCCAACCCGATGGCACCGTGCGCGTCACCACCACCATCGATTGGAACTTCGGAAAGTTGGGCATGCATGGCATCGACTGGGCGTTCCTCACCCGCGAGGAGTGGAGCGGTGACGACGACAAGGTCGTGCTGTCGCCGGTGAAGGACATCAAGGTGTCCAGCCCGACCGGTGCCCCGGCGACGTTCAGGGTTCGCACCGAGGAGAAGAAATGGCAGAAGTGGGCCAGGGTCATCGTGAACGAGGACGGGCCGACACTCGATAAGTCACGCCACACCTACGTCATCCAGCACACACAGGAGGGTGCGCTGCGCACGTTCGAAGGCAAACCGGAGCTCCATTGGGACGTCACCGGGGTTGATCTGCCGCCTATCGAGCAAGCGACGGTCAAGGTCACGGCACCCGGTGGGGTCACGGAGGCGATCTGCCATCCGCCCTCGGGCGTAGAGTGCACTGTCGACACCAAAGATGGGGCTGCGACGTTCAGCGCGCAGGCAGTGAGGGGCATTCTGACCATCTACGCCGGGCTCGTGCCTGGCCAGGTGGCGAACGCACAGCCCATCTTGGAACCGAAACCGAAGCTGGAAAACAACCCGGTCTTCAGATTTGTGCGCTCCAGTGTGCACTCCTTTGTGCACTCTCACCCCACGCCCTCCGGACTGATCCTGGCTGCGCTGGGGGTCGTGATCTCGGCGTGGGAATCGGTCAAACTGCGGTTTAGTGAACGCCCGAAGGACAAGCGTTACCTCAACGCTCCGCCCGGTGACATCGTCGATGGTGGCTCTGTCAGCACGACGCCGCTCGCCGGCGTCATTCCCGTGCGATTCGTCCCGCCTGAGGCCACGCTGGTCGAGGCCGGTATGGCCCTCAACCGACGCCTCACGGGGTCGGCCCTGGCGGCAACCATCGTCGCCGCGGTGCTGGATGGTGCCGTGAGCATCACGACGAAGCCTCGCAGCGTGCGAAGGAAGGACGTGGAGAAAGCGACGGGGGACGCCAGCGTGATTTTCAGCTACGCCGACTCCGCCTCTTCCCAGAAACGCACCGCGCGCAGCGCGTACCAGAAGATGATGGACGACCTGCGTCGCCGTGGACGCCGCGTGCTCGACCCACAACCGAAACCAGTCGTGAAAAACGGCCCCAAGAATGGCATCACACTCGCGGTCATTGCTGGCGCCGTTGCCGCGATGCTCCACTGGCTGGATGTCCCGCACTTGTACGTCGTGTTGCTTGGCGTGTTCGCCGCTGGGTTGCTGCTGGGCTGCATCATCTTCTGGATCATGGTGCCCAAATTCATCGTCCCTCGCACCGCACTTGGCACTGCTATTTTCGAGCAAACGGAAGGATTCCGGCAATACATTTCAAAGGCGGAATCCCACCAGCTGAACTTCGAAGCCGACCGCGACATCTACACCCGGTACCTGCCGTGGGCAGTGCTGTTCGGGCTCACCAATCGCTGGACGAAGTTCTGCAAGCAGCTCGCCCTCGATGGGAAGATCGACGACCCCGATCTCGGTTCCTCGCTCGACGATGGCGCACTGCGTGACCTTGAGCGCACGTCGCACCGCTTGGATAGGCGCGACCGCGACAGTCGACGGAGATACCAGGAGATGCCCATCAACACCGGATCCGGTTCGGCCAGCAGCTCTGGTCGCCGCGGCTCGAGCGGCAGCGGTGGTGGAGGCGTCAGCGGCGGAAGTCACTAGCCAGCAGGCACCTCGGGGCGTCGATGGTGCGAGCGCTTTGTAGGATTGCTTCGACTCAGTGAAGGAGAACCATGCTGCGCGAGACTATCGACGCCATCCGCCCCATCTCCGACGAGCACCTCGCCGCTGCACGTGAGCGACAAGACCAGCTCACCAAACCCGCAGGCAGCCTCGGTGTGCTGGAGGACGTGGGCAACCGTCTCGCGGCCATCGCGAGGCAGTGCCCGCCGCCGGTGCCACGGCGCGCCGTCGTCGGGGTATTCGCCGGTGATCACGGGGTGTGTGGGCAATCCGTCACCCCCTGGCCGCAGGAAGTGACCGTCCAGATGCTGCTCAACATGGCCTCGGGCGGCGCGGCCATCTCCGTGCTCTCCGACGAACTCGGCGCCTCGACGATCCTCACCGACGTTGGCGTCATGGGCGACTACCCGGCGCATCCCGGCATTCGCAACCGCAACGTCGCCAAGGGCACGGCCGACATGAGCATCGAACCCGCGATGACGCGAGCACAGGCTGAAGGCGCCCTCGAGGTGGGCATCCAGACCGCGCTGGAGGCCATCGACGGCGGCGCGGACATCCTGCTCACCGGCGACATGGGCATCGGCAACACCACTGCATCGAGCGCCCTCATCGCCGTGTTCACTGGGCAGCCGGTGGCAGACGTGACGGGGCGTGGCGGAGGCAGCGACGACGCCATGCTCGCCCACAAGATCGACGTGATCGAGCAGGCCATCGCCCGCCACGGTGCCAACGCCGACGATGCTCTCGGCGCGCTCGCCGCCGTCGGGGGGCTCGAACACGCGGCCATCGCCGGCTACATCCTCGGGGCGGCGTCGCGTGGGGTGCCCGTCGTGCTCGACGGGGTGATCGCCTGCTCGGCGGCACTCGTAGCCGTCGCACTGTGCGACGCGGCGCGCGGATACCTCATCGCCGGGCACGCGGGGCTCGAGCCCGGAATCCACGCCGCGCTCCACACGCTCGGCCTCACGCCGCTGGTCGACCTCGGCCTGAGGCTCGGAGAGGGCACCGGCGCCGTGCTCGCGCTGCCGCTGGTGCGTTCCGCCGCGCGTGTGCTCGGTGAGATGGCCACCTTCGCCGATGCAGGTGTGTCGCACTGATGGCTGACTACCGGGTCCACATTGACGACGCCGACGGCCTCGCCCGCCAACTCCTCGACGCACTCGCCGCGAGGGGGACCGTCGAGCCTGTGGGCGGAGCGTCCGGGCGGGTGCTCGTCGTGGGCGGGGCCCGCTCGGGGAAGTCCGCGTGGGCCGAGGCACAGTATGCCGACCGCGAGTGCGACTACGTCGCCACCTCCGCCACCCCCGAGGGTGACGCGGAATGGGCGGAGCGGGTGCGCATCCACCGCGAGCGTCGCCCGAGCACCTGGAACACGGTAGAAACCCTCGACGTGGCCGGCGTCCTCGCCACACCCGGCCCGCCCACGCTCGTCGACTGCCTGGCCGTGTGGACCACCCGCCAGCTCGACGAGGCCGGAGCCTGGGATAACGAGCCCGGCTGGCGCGAGAAGCTCGCCGCCGAACGCTCTCGCCTCATCGACGCGGTGCGCGCCACGCCGCGCGAGGTCATTCTCGTGAGCAATGAGGTGGGCTCGGGCGTGGTGCCAGCCACCTTCTCGGGGCGCGTCTTCCGCGACGAACTCGGACG
>NZ_CAMYFI010000109.1 GCF_947255005.1 uncultured Tessaracoccus sp.
CGACGAACATCGGCACCGCCGCCAGCTCTGGACGGCGCGCGATCTCTACCGACGCGTAGAAGGCATCCATGTCGATGTGTGCGATGATCATCGGCCGATACTTCCTGGGCTGGAGTGCCAGAGTCTGCGGGCTGCACCCTGCGGCGGCACGTGGTAGCTGGCGGGGCCGGCGTCGATGATGCGGTGCACCGCGGCGACGGCCTCGCCCGGCTGGTGTGCGCATTCGAGGGCCTCGCGCCAATGCGTGTAGAGGTGCTCCAGGCTCCATGCTCCCGTGGCGCGAAGTGAGACGCCGCTGCGCCCGGTGCGTCGGACGGTGCCGCGCACCAGCAGCAGCCAGGAGTTGAACACCGTCGTGGAATACGGGCCCTGCACGTCTTCAAAGAAGGTGGCGTCGCTCACGCCGGTGGAGTCGTCGAGGGAGAGGAATACCACTCTGCGCCCCGAACGAACCGGGGGCGTCTGCGTGGCCACTTTCACCCCTGCCACCAGCACTTCGGCGCTCTGCCGCTGGCGGCCAAGGAGCCGCGCAGGAGTGACGCTGAGCGCGCGCAGCAAGGGCAGATAGCGCGTGATCACGTGGCTGCTCGCGTCCAGGCCGAGCACCTCCAGCTCGGCTCGAATGCGCTCGTCAGGCCCCATTTCAGGCAGGCCCGTGGGCGTGACGTCGAGGCAGTCGGCTTCCGTGAACGCAAAGGCATCCTGACCTTCCAGTTGCTTGCCCGTGCCGGTGTGGAGGTCGGCGATGGTGAGGAGTATGTCGCGACGGGTCACCTGGGTGTGGCTACGTAATTCGTCTGCGTGCCCGATGCTGTAGAGCGCGTCGAACCCGCCGGCCAGCGTGAGATTCTCAGCCGTGGTGCGGCTGGTGCGCGCGCGTTGCCAAAAGTCGGTGACCGACGTGAATGGTTGGGCGTTCACGATGCGCACCACCTCATCGTCGGTGATGCCTGCCACGTCGGACAAGGACAGCCGGATGCCCCAACCACCGTCGACCTGTTCGGCACGATAGCTTCCGGTGGATGCGTTGACGTCGAGGCCCAGCACCGCAACCCCCATCTGCCGCGCCTCTTCGAGCAGCAGCCGTTTCGGGTACATGCCCGGATCGTGAGTGAGGATGCCTGAGAGAAAGTGCGCCGGGAAGTGCCATTTCAGCCATGCCGACTGATAGGTAGGGAGCGCGAATGCGGCGGCGTGTGCCTTGCAGAACCCGAACGAAGCAAACGACACCAAGATCTCCCAGACGCGCTCGATCACCTCGCTGGCGTACCCTCGTTTACTGGCACATTGCCGAACCCAGCGCTCTATCTCGTGCTGGTTACGCTCTTCTGCAAGTGCGCGACGGACCTCGTCGCCCTTCGCAAACGAGCACCCCGTGGCAGCAGCGACGAGCCGAATGATCTGCTCGTGAAAGACCACCACTCCGCATGTTTCTTCGAGGAATGGCTGGAAATCAGCGTGGAGGAATTCGGGGATGCGCAGGCCCTGGCGTGCATCGACGAAGGGCGTAATCATGTCTGACTTCACCGGGCCGGGACGGAAGAGAGAGATGTCGATCGCGATGTCGTCGAAGCTTAGAATGTCGAATTTGCCGACGAGCTCTCGCTGCCCGGGAGATTCAATTTGGAAACAGCCGAGCGTGCGGCGCTCGGCGATCATCTGGTACACAGCCTCGTCGTCGAAGGGCTCGAGCGCGTCGATGTCGGGGGCACTGCCCGCGGTGCGCTCGAGCTCTTCGAGCGCGTGCGCCATCGCTGACTGCATGCGCACACCCAACACGTCGAGCTTCATGAGCCCCAAGCGTTCGACGTCGTCTTTGTCGAACTGGCTCATGGGATACTCCTGAGCGCTGGGCTCGAGCGGGGTACGGGTGGCGAGGTCGGCGTCGGAGAGCACCACGCCACATGGGTGAAGTGCCACGTGGCGCGGCAGCCCGTCGAGGGATTCCACCAGGGTGAACAATCGCTCGAGGCGAACCTCCCCCATACCTGTGTTGCGGAGTTCGGGAAGATCTCGGATAGCAGTACGGGCGTCGCGAGCTCGGATGCGTGGGAAGGCCTTCGCCATGGCATCGATCTCACTCGGAGGAAGACTGAGCGCGGCACCAACGTCGCGTACGGCGTGCCGCACTCGGTAGGTCTCGAGCATCGCAACGCAGGCCACCCGGGTACTGCCGAAGCGTTCGAATATGCCGTCATAGACCTCGGTGCGGCGCGCGGATTCGACATCGAGGTCGATATCTGGCAAAACCCTTCGCAGTGGTGACAGGAAACGCTCCATGAGCAGGCCGTGCCGCATCGGGTCGACGCCGGAGATGCCGAGCGCGTAGTTGACGAGCGAGCCCGCGCCAGAGCCTCGGGCGGCGCAGCGAATGCCCATCTCGTTCACCATCTGCACCACGTCGGCGACCGTCAGGAAGTACGCATCGAAGCGAAGGCCCGCGATGGTTGCCAGCTCGTCGTCGAGCCGTGCCGCGGCGTCGGGGGTGACGACGCCGTACCGCGCGGCCAGGCCTGCCTCGCAGCGGGCGCGCAGTGCGCGAGGTGCGTCGTCGGGGGTGATGCCGAGAGTTTCGGGCTCGGGCAGGCGGACTTCACCGAGGCCGACGTCGTGGTGCGGGCTGAGAGTGCAGCGCTCTGCGAGCGCCTCGGTGGCAGCGAGCAGCGCGGCGGTGTTGGCCCCGGCGAGCCGAGCGGCCTCATCGACGGCGCGGCGCATCTCTTGCTCGCCTTTCAAGTGCCCCTCGGCGTTGACGCGGTCGATGTTGCCGGCCCGCAACGGCACTCGGCGTCTGGCCGCGTCAAGCACGTCGCAGGTGGCTGCCTGCTCAGGACGTGCCATGCGCACCATGTTCGTCGCCACGACGGGCGCCCCCGCCTGCTCTGCGGCGCGCACAAGCCCCGCGGCCTGGTGTGCAGACGCGATGCCTCGGCCAGGTGTGTGATGGTTCGTCATCGCGACGGTGAGCCCGCCTGCCAATGCATCGCGCCAGCGCCGAATTTCGTTGACGGCGCCGTCGAACCGAGCGTCGAGCAGCATCCTCCCGGCTGGGGAGTCGGCGCCAAGCCCGACGATCACGTCGCCGCCTGCTGCGTGCTCGGCAATGCGTTCTAGGGTGACCCGTGGGGTGCCGCGACCCGCAGCGTGCGCGGCACTGATGAGCGCGCAAAGTTGCCCCCAGCCAGTCCGCGAGGTAGCCCACAATGTGACCCGAGGAAGCCGATGGTCGCGTATCGATCCCCCTTTCACAGCAGCGGGGCGGCGCACGGGGGCCCATCCGTTAGGAACCACTGCGAGGCTTGCCCCAACGATGGGCGAAACACCCACTTGCGAGCAGGCATTCGCGAAGCGAACAGCGCCGTAGAGGCCATCGCGATCGGTGAGCCCGATGCGCGTCATGCCGAGCTCGGCAGCCCGCGTAACCAGCTCGTCGGGGTGCGAGGCACCGTACTGCATCGAGTAGCTGGAGCAGGTTTCAAGATGGGTGAACACGCTAATCCTCCACGCCTTGCAGCTGCCAGTCGTCATTTCCGACAGTGCGGGCAAGCTCGTAGACACCGCGCCAAGCGCGCCCGCTTTCGGCTTCGACGCGCCACACCTCGCGCTCTTCGACGCCTGACGCCGCAGGGTGCCGCCACCACGGAGACGACTCCCTCGTGAGGGTCTGCACGGTGAGCACGCGCAGCAGACGCCCGCGCCAGACGAACTGAGTTGGAACATCGCGAAACTGTACGGTGACGGGTTCTTGATAGATACGCATGGCAGCCTTCCGGGGAACGTTCGGTTGTGTTGCTCGACCCGGGAACCTCGGCCGGCTGCAGGGGTCGAGTCTGCAACCGGCCGAGGCGGCCCACACCGGTGAGCGCTCGACTAGAGCTTCCCCAAGATAATCGAACGCCTGTCCGGTATGCATAACTATAGGCGCCCCCACTGACAATTCGTCAACCCCAGCATTTCACTCAGCCAGCGAGCATTCGGAATACTTCAGGCTTACGCTCCCGAGAGCGTTCGCGCATAGACTGCCCGACATGATCGTCGTCGAAGGAAGCACGCTGGCGGGCATGG
>NZ_CAMYFI010000110.1 GCF_947255005.1 uncultured Tessaracoccus sp.
CGCCTGGGCGCTCACCGAGCCGGTCAACATAACCCCGAGGTCGACATACCGTCGCTTATGCGGAATTCCGCATAAGCGATGTAGTTCGTGAGGTTGCGGAAGCCGAGCGCGGAGCCGCGGCGGTGTTCGAGCCCGCCGTTGATCGCTCCCGTGGGCCCGTTGGACGTGCCGGGACGGTCGAAGAACGCGAGCACGTCGGCGGCGCGCTGCTTGAGGGTGCGGCCGAGCTTGCGGATCTCGACGAGCGCGGCAGGAACCCCGGTGCTGACCGCGTCGATCACGGCTTGCATCATCTGCTTGCCGAGCTTCTTGTCGGGTTCACGATACGCCGCGATCATGCGCTGGTAGATGCCCCAGGTCGCTTCGACCTCGACGTGCTCCTCGGCCGCGAACAACGCCTCCAGCCGGGAGCGTTGCCGGTCGGTGAGCAGCTTGTCGCCGGTGTGCAGGGTGCGGCGTATCTGGTAGAGCGGGTCGCCCTTCATCCCGCGCTGGCCGAAGCGGAACCATCCCCACGATCCAGCTCGACCCGCGCCGGATGATCCCCCGCGTCCCGCTGCTGCGCGCATTCGGGATGAACACCTGACACGCCGAAGCCAGTCACCCGACCGCGCCTGCGATGAGTGCGGCGTTCATGAGCCCCCGTTCTCGGTCGGCCGGATCGAGATTCACCCAGCTCGAGTGCCCCTCGTCACCTAGGTTCTCGAGGATGGCGCGGAGCCTGCGCCGGTCGTTCGCGCTCATCGTGTCGTAGGCGAGCTCGGACGCGTCGCTGACGCTGGCAAGGATGACGGCTGCATCGTCGAGGTGGCGGGCCCGATCGCGGTTGTCCACGAGATAGGCCGCTCCTTTGGCGACCAGCGCGCCGAGCTCATCGGGCACACCGAGGGCGACGCGGGCACCGCCATTGAAGATCAGCGTGTACGTGTCGCGGCGGCGGATAGCCTGCTCTCCGGCGGGCGCAGCGAACGCGGGTCGTTGCGCGAGCCTCGGCCGCATCCGAGAGGGCAGATGGTCGGCGACCATGATGTCTACCTTGCGGCCGTCCGCGTGCACAAATCGATAGGCATGCTCTTCGCTTTCGACGAGCTCGAACCCGATCTGGGCCAGGGCGGCCCGGGTCCCGGCCCGAGAGCTGCGGTCGGCCCAGTAGTCCACGAGCGCGTCCATGCCGTCGGTGGACCGGCGCATCGCCACCCCGGCCCTACTGCCGTGGATTGCGACCATGAGGCCACCCACAAGTGTGAGGTTCTCCGAGATCCCGGTGCCGGCTACGTCGATGACCGTCCGCCATGCGGGGAGAAGGTCGTCAGCCCCCATATCAACGGTCAGTTCAAGGCCAGCCATGCGTTCCTCAGTTCAGTGAGAGCTCGCAGGCCACCGCTGCGTTCCCTGGTGTCGGTGCTGACAGCGAGGTCCGCGGCGATGACCGCGGCCGGCATCGTGTCACCGTCGTACGTGATCGGCAGCGTGTTGTCGTAGAGGACGTCTTGGCCGCTGGTCGAGGCCACCATGAAGTGCGTGCGGGCGTACTCGTCGATTTCGCCGCGGCGGACGTAGCCGGAAACCTGGCGGGTGTCGTCCATGAGTCCGACGCGCAGCTGGCCGGCGGCGGAGCGGCCGGTAGCGATGAGCTCTTCCCCGGCTTTGGTGGCATTGGCGGCACGGTAGCGGTGCGCTCGGGTGCGCCCTGAGACGGCGCGCGCGAGCTCGTCGGCACCCCATGTGCGCAGTCGCCGGCGTGTGCGCGAAAGGGTGCTGGGGGTTAGCCAGGTCGCCTCGAGGCCGCTGAGCTCCCACAGCAGTCCCCACGCGGTGTCGACGTCGAGCTTTCGACCACCGCCGCGGCGAGCAGACGTTTCGTAGCGGAGCACGGAGTCAGCGTCGGCCAGCCACGCGCCGGAAGAGAGTTTGTGCCCAGCGATGGAGCCTTCGGCGAGGAGGTCGATGGCGTGGCGCCGCGAGACGCCGAGGCGGCTGGCGAGTTCGGTCGCCGTCAGGTCAACCATTGCAGAACACCTCCAAACTTGGAACTATTGTGACACAGAGTTGGCGCGCCGCGCGCAAACGGTCGGTTTGCGTTCGCCGATGACACTCCCCGCCGTCGGGACCGCTGCCCGGCGGCACCGGCACGTAGGACCCGCTCGTGCCAGTGCTCGATGCGGGGGCGACTTGCGCTCGCTCGTCGACCTGCACACGCCGGCAGCCCCAACCTCCTTAGACTCAGCCCGATGACATCTGAACTCCCCCCTCAGCTGCCGCTCGACTCCCCCGCTCCGAACTCGTCGACATTCGGGACTGTAGCCGCGGCATCCGTCATGGCCGAATGCTTGCGTGTCCAGGCTGACGTTCCACCGCGCGGTGCAGTCGCGCGCAGGTTCGGACGATCGCCGCTGTCGGACGAATCGCGTCCCTGGCATGTCGGCGCACTCGGCGAGCTCGACGTCGCCAGCCGTCTCGACTCGCTCGGCGACGAGTGGACCGTCTTGAACTCGGCGCCAATCGGGACGCGCGGCAGCGATATCGACCACGTCGTCGTCAGCGCGGCGGGCGTGTTCACCATCAATACCAAGTTCCATGAGGACGCGCGGGTGTGGGTGGGCAGCCGCCGGCTGCTCGTCAACGGACAGGCCACAGACCACCTGCGCAACACGCGCTACGAAGCGACGAGAACGCAGAAGCTCCTATCCGCTGCTGCCGCAACGGACGTTCCCGTAGGCGGAGTCATCGCCAACGTCGGCGCCAAGCAGATCACCATTCGAGAGCAGCCCGCGGACATCGTCGTGCTGGATATCGCGCGGCTCACCCGTTGGCTGAAGAAGAAGAAGCCTCGACTCGATGCCTCATCCACAACAACGACGCCACCGTCATCACCGACAGCGGCCTCGTCCTCGCCGAATTCACCCTCAACCCCACCCAGGGATCCCAACGAAAAAACGGATGAACCCCCGAAACCGGGGGTTCATCCGTTCACGATGTCCTGAGACATCACAAGTGTGCCCCTGGAGGGATTCGAACACGTTTTGAGCATTCTGCATAGCGACGCAAAACGACGAAATCCGCGGAGTTACGCGGATTTTTCGGAGCGCTCCGCCATTCAGCGACGTCCGAAAACAGCCAGGTGGAAATGGAATGTGGGCAAAAAGCGGGCAAGAGTCACCAGTGCTGGCGCGGTGCTCAGGCGTATGCCGAAAACGAATGCGGGCAAGAACGAATTCGGCCTGCGCAAAATGCGCCTGATTTGAGCAGTTTGCTCGCTCTGACGCGATCTGTCGAGCAGAGTGCAGAAACGGCTCTCGTTGCTTCAGATTGTCGTCAGCGCCCGATCGAGGGGCCAGACGGCGACGGCGGGCCGAGGTGCGGATGGGTCAGTTCCTCTTCGTCCGCCCGCATGCGGTTGTACGTCTCGCGCGCGATCAGGTCGTCAGCGAGGCCGGATTCGCGTGCGCGAGCCATCATGCGCGTCGCCGTGCTGACGCTCACACTGAGCTGTTCCGAGACGAGTTTGAGGGGAGCCAGGTTCACGGTCGTTGCGATTCGGTAGAGCCGCACCGCCTCGCGAACCGTCTCTTCGTAGGTGCGGTCGGTGCGGGACCTCACCTCCGTGAGGTACTGGCTGAGGGACTCGGCCTTGCCGCTCTCACGGGTCACGGTGACCACGCGCATCGACGAGTAGGCGACGAGGTACTGCACGCGCACTTCGCGCAGCGCCGCGGCGGTCGCCTCGTCACCCTCCCCCGCGCGGTCGAGGCGGACGGATGCGGCCGCGGTGCGCCGGAGCTGCTTGTCGAACACCACATGAAGCCGGATGACTCCCGCGACGTTCGGCTCACCGGTGGCGACAGCATCCCACGCCGTGGGGATGCTCACGCCGTCGCCGACGTCGATCCGCTCGCCGTCGATGACCTCGATCTCAACGTCGCTCACTGGACTACCTTCCTGGTGTCGGCGTTCTCCGATGGGATGCCGATGCA
>NZ_CAMYFI010000111.1 GCF_947255005.1 uncultured Tessaracoccus sp.
TCGAGCTCGTCGACCCACCCGTTGGAGACGAAGAACTTGGCCTGAGCGCCGATGAGGTTCTCGGCTTGCTCTACGACCCGACGTACGTGCCGGAATGGAAAGTCGACTATCTGCGCGCTGCCTACCACAGTTTTCGTGCCGCTGAAAACGCTCGAAATCGTGGCGACCTCTCCTATAACGACTGGGAAGTCGAGGTCCATGACGGACCCCAGTATCTGAACGTCTCGGTTCACGAAGACCAGGTCGACAGTGAGCTGGTTGTCGATTGGCTGCTGTCTCAAGTCAGCGCCAAGCAAGCCGAACACATCCGCCTGCACGTGTTTGAGCGGCTCTCCTTCGTCGAGATCGCGCGTGATGAGCTGCCCCGTGCCGACGAAGCCGATGTGACCAAGCGCGCGAACAGCATCGGGCGCTCAGTCAAACGGGCCCTGAAGAAACTTCGGGAATTCATCGAGCAGGAATGTCCGGATCTGGCTCCCGTCGGGGGCGTATGAGTGCCCGGCCCACATGAAGGCCAGCACAAACCGACGCTCATCTGATTCACAAGGAGGAAACGATGTCGAAGCATCGTCTCAAGGTCACGTTGACTGACCAGCCCGAACCTGACGCTGCGGTCTCTACCCGCAAGGTCAGCATCCGAAGCAGGATCGCCCGCAAGCTGCTCGGCAACCCACAGCAGCTCACCGTTCTCGTGCCGGGCAACCAGGTCCGCTCAGTAGAAATCATCCGCCCAGACGACGACCTCATGGCACTGGCTCGCGCCGTCGGGGTCACCCGGAGCGGTGGTGATGCCGCGTGAACGTCACCGAAGCGAACCGCTACATCCCGGCGCTGAACCGGATCGCAGAAGGGGTCACGATGCTGGCCTCAGCGATCGAAGAGGCCGCGTGGGAATCGTTCGAGGACCACCCTGGCATGTCGGGGGCTCGCCCGATCGCCGCAGCCCAGCTCGCCCAGCCAGCTCTGGAAGCAACTGCCGAAGAGTACGAAGCGGCTCACCAACCGCCAGCCCCGGAACCGGCTCCTGCACCTACTCCTTCTCCGGAGGTTGTGCAGGTGACGTTGGAGCAGGTCCGCACGGTGTTGGCGCGCCTGTCGCAGGCGGGCCATACCGCGCAGGTGCGCGAGCTCATCCAGACAGCTGGTGCAAACAAGCTCTCCGAGGTTGACCCGTCCAACTTTGGGCAGCTGCTGGAGCAGGCGGAGGCGATTGCTGATGCCTGACCAGCACGCACTGCTCAGCGCCTCGGGAGCGCACCGGTGGTTGGCGTGCCCGCCGTCGGCAACGCTGGAGGCTGGGCTACCCGAGTCCTCCTCGTCTGCTGCCGAGCAAGGAACCGCCGCGCATGCTCTGGCGGAGTGGAAGCTGCGCCGAGCACTCCATGACGCTCCGACCACGAAGCCGGTCTCAAGCTGGCATGACGAGGAGATGGATGCCCTGACGGATGACTACGTGGCCTTCGTTCAGGAACGGCTGCGTGATGTGCGGCAGGTGTGTGCTGATCCGCAGGTGCTCATCGAGCAGCGCCTGGATTTCTCCCATGTGGTGCCGGGTGGGTTCGGTACCGGCGACTGCGTGATCATCGCCGAGCCCACGCTTCAGATCATCGATTTGAAGTACGGCCAGGGTGTCATGGTCGAGGCCGAGCACAATCCGCAGCTCATGCTCTATGCCCTCGGAGCGTTGAACGCGTTCGGGTCGCTGTACGACATCAACGAAGTGGCGGTGACGATCTTCCAGCCGAGACGCTCGAACGTCTCAACCTGGAGGGCTCCGGTGGCCGAGCTAGAGGCGTGGGCGGAACAGGTCGTCAAGCCTCGTGCCGCGCTGGCTGCCAGCGGGGATGGCGAGTTCGCTCCTGGTGAGTGGTGCCGGTTCTGCAAGCTCGCACCCACTTGCCGGACGCGCGCCGAGGCGAACCTTGCGCTTGCCAAGTACGAGTTCGCACCCCCTGCCGAGCTCAGCGATGCCGAGATCGCACAGGTGTTGGCCCAGCTTCCGGACCTGAAGGCGTGGGCTGCCGATGTGGAAGCGCACGCGCTGTCGCTGGCGGTGAACCAGGGCAAGACCTGGCCAGGGTTCAAGCTCGTCGAGGGCCGCTCGATCCGCAAATACTCCGACGAGGCCGCTGTCGCCCAGACAGCTGAGGCAGCCGGTGTCGACGTGTGGGATCGCAAGCTCAAGACCATCACCGCGCTGGAGAAGCAGCTGGGCAAGAAGCGCTTTTCCGATCTCCTCGGGGACCTCGTGGTCAAACCCGCTGGTAAGCCCACGCTGGTGCCCGAGTCCGATAAGAGGCCCGCACTGGAGATCCAGTCGGCAACAGATGAATTCACTGCAATCAAGTAACGAACAAGAAAGTAGGTAAGACAAGATGTCTGCAACAAATCCGACCCGTGTGGTCACCGGCGAAGTTCGCCTGTCCTACGCCAACATTTTCGAGGCAAAGTCCATCCAGGGCGGCAAGCCCAAGTACTCCGTGTCCCTGATCATCCCGAAGTCTGACACCGAGACCCTGGCCAAGATCGAGCGCGCCATCGACGCGGCGATCGACGCTGGGATTGGCAAGTTCGGTGGCAAGCGCCCGAACAAGGCCGCCTTGAAGCTCCCGCTGCGTGATGGTGATATCGAGCGCGATGATGAGGCTTATGCGAACGCGATGTTCGTCAACGCCAACTCGACCACCCCACCCCAGGTCGTGGGTACGGACCTGCAGCCGATCCTGGACGCCAACGAGGTCTACTCGGGCTGCTACGCGCGAGTGAGCATCAGCTTCTACGCGTTCAACACGAACGGCAACCGGGGTATCGCCTGCGGGCTGGGCAACATCCAGAAGCTGCGTGATGGCGAACCGCTCGGCGGCAACCGGATCAGCGCAGAGGCCGACTTCGGAGGCTTCGCAGCAGCCTCGGACGACTTCCTCAACTAGAAGAGCGGAGAAGCATCATGAACGAGTGTTATTCAGCAGCGCTGTCCGCAAACACCACCACAGTCGTGGCACTGCTCGTTGGCGCTGTCCTCGGTCTCATCGTCATCAAGGTCTCCTCTGTGATTGCCGAACGGCGGGCAATCCGCCAGGATCGCAAGCGCATCGACAAGCTCATGGCTGATACCGAGGCTGAGCTCGAGAAGTACCGCGCTGACCACGACCGCTAACCCTTCACCCGTGCTGGGAGGACACCACGCCCACTTCCGGGAGGTGGTCTCCTCCCAGCACCCATTGTTTTCTAGGAGCTGTCGCGCATGCGTGAACTCTTCATTGACATCGAGACCTTCTCACCGGTGAACCTGGCGAATTCCGGGGTGTACCCCTACGCCGACCACGACGGCTTCGAGCTCCTGCTGTTCGGTTACTCGATCGACGGCGGCCCGGTCGAGGTCGTCGATCTCGCCAACGGACACCAGCTGCCCGAGAAGGTGCTGTCCGCACTGGTTGACCCGCTCGTAGTGAAGTGGGCGTTCAACGCCACGTTCGAGCGCATCTGCCTTTCAAGCTGGCTCGCCCGACAGTACCCGGAGCTCATGGCGGGCCGCAGATTTCTCAATCCTGCGCAGTGGCGCTGCACCATGGTCTGGAGCGCATACCTCGGCCTGCCGATGAGCCTGGACCAGGTCGCCACCGTCCTTCACCTGCCGGTACGCAAAGACAGTGCAGGTAAGAAACTCATCCGCCAGTTCTGCACCCCGGGCACACCCAGCGTCTTCAACCTGGGCGGGATGCGCAACCCGCCTGCGTCCGACCCGGACGGGTGGGAGCAGTTCATCTCCTACAACCGGCGCGACGTCGAGGTGGAGCTCG
>NZ_CAMYFI010000112.1 GCF_947255005.1 uncultured Tessaracoccus sp.
ATGATTTCGACGACAGCGGAGTGCAGCGAGTCCGACTTGTAGATCGGTGCGGTGCAGCCCTCGACGTAGTGGACGTAGGCGTCCTCGTCGACGATGATGAGCGTGCGCTCGAACTGGCCCATGTTCTCCGTGTTGATGCGGAAGTAGGCCTGCAGCGGGATGGTGACGTGCACGCCCTTCGGCACGTAGATGAAGGAGCCGCCCGACCACACGGCCGAGTTCAGCGACGCGAATTTGTTGTCGCCTGCCGGGATGACGGTGCCGAAGTACTCCTTGAAGAGCTCCTCGTGCTCCTTGAGCGCGGTGTCAGTGTCGAGGAAGATGACGCCCTGCCGCTCCAGTTCCTCGTTGATCTTGTGGTAGACCACCTCGGATTCGTACTGCGCCGCCACGCCTGCGACGAGGCGCGCCTTCTCCGCTTCCGGAATGCCGAGCTTGTCGTAGGTCTCCTTGATGTCTTCGGGCAGGTCGTCCCAGGTCTGGGCCTGCTTCTCCGTCGAACGCACGAAGTACTTGATGTTGTCGAAGTCGATGCCGGAGAGATCTGCTCCCCACTTGGGCATGGGCTTCTTGTCGAACAGCTTGAGCGACTTCAGACGGAAGTCGCGCATCCACTGCGGCTCGTCCTTCATGTCGGAGATGTTGTTGACGACGGCCTCGCTCAGGCCGCGCTGCGCGGCGGCGCCTGCTTCGTCGGAGTCATGCCAACCCCACTGGTAATTGCCGAGCGCCGCCAGGTGCTCGTCCTGCGTGGCACCGGTGCCCGGCGCCTGCTGAGGTGCGGTCTGGGTCATGGGTTCACTTTCTCTTGGGGATGGGGGTGGGAATGGGTGCGGGGACGTGCGTGGTGCACACCCCGTCGCCGTGGGCGATGGTGGCGAGGCGCTGGACGTGCGAGTCGAGCAGCCTGCCGAACAGTTCTGTCTCGATTTCGCACAAGATGGGGTACTCGGCGGCAACTTCAGCCACCGGGCAGTGGAACTGCACGATCTGGTCGCCAGAGCGGACTGGGCGCAAACCGGCAGCGTAGTTCTCGGCTGCGAGCGCTTCGACGAGGAGGTCGACGGTGGGCCGATCTGGCTGCGCCTCGCGCGACGCGCTGAACCGCTGCTCGATCACCGCGACGCGTTCCTGCGCGAGACCCTCGATCTCGGTAGCGCCAAGCCTGCGAAGGGCCATGAGCGCGAGCTTGTCGTACTCGTGCTGGAATTCGGCTCGGCCAGCGTCGGTGAGCACAAACACCTGCGACGGGCGCCCCCGCCCGCGCGGACCGTAGACCCGCTCTTCTCTCGACGTGAGAGTGCCGTCTTCCAACAGCACGGCAAGGTGGCGTCGCACTGCGGCAGGAGTGAGCGACAGCGCTTCCGCCAACTGCTTCGCAGTCTGCGGCCCGTTGTGCAAGATCAGGTGCACAACTCTCTCCCTCGTGGGCGCGTCCATCACACCTCCTCCTGCGAAATTACAAACACTATCCTTGCCAATTATGCGCCCAGACTCAAGTGAGGATTCCCTTACTCGGAAGGTGTGCATCCAGACCGCTCACGGCATCTATGCAAGTGAAGAACCACAGGGTCTGGCGCTATGGAAGCGCACCTCTACGCGGACGACAAGGGATCCGGCCGGGCTCGAGGCACCCCGCACGCTGATCTGGGCACTGCAGCAGCGCCCAGACGATCCACAGCCCCCGCCCCCAATAAACACCGCGGACTCGAGCAACTCTTTGGCTGTTCCCAGGAGCAAGCCGGCATCTTCGGTGTTGCGACGCATGCGGTTCAACTGTTCATTTTGCTCGTGCCGATCTCCAACCTCGAGATCGATATCGCCTCACGGAGCCAGTCGGCCGTCGGCACCGAGAGCCCCAGCTCGCGCTCCCGGAGTCGCTGTCCATGCGGTTCGGGCCCCAGCTCCCCTTCCGAAAGCTCATGTCATCCGAGCCGCTTGTAGTGGGGGGCCTTCCGCGGCACGTCGCGGTAGGCGCACAGCGCGACGCGGTCGTAATCCATGGGCCACAGCCCAGTCCTCACAGACGCCCATGAGCGCTACCCAGCTGAGCCGAAGACCCGGGCTGCACGGATGTACCACGGGGCCCAATCGCACTACACCGGGGATTGGCCAGCGATGTCCGCAGTCGCTGAGCCGGCCGGTGTCTCGACCCCAGACACGCATCCTGTCGACACGAGCATGAACACGCTCGAACACTCGCTGCGCCGGCGAGCAAATCGCCCCGGTGAGATTCAGGTCGTCATCACTCCATTCGCGCTGCTGATTCCCACTCATCTGCCGACCGCCGAAGATATGTCCGGAAACGGCCCAGGGTAAACGTTTCTGACCAGTTCCGCACCAATGAGGCCCAGCGGGTAGCCAACTCACGAGATGGAGTTCCGCTGTCCTCACGTAGTGGGCTCCACGGGGCCATGGGTTCAACACATTCACGCCAAAACCACCAGCGGTCGTGGTCAGTCGGAGCAGACCGAAACACTCGACCCCAGATCCGAGCAGGGCCAGTGAGCTCGTCACCAACCGCCCCACGAAACGCCTCAGACACGGCAAGATCGTCACTCCACCACCGCCAGCCCCATCCACGACGAACCACCCACGGCACCAGATCTTCCCCCAGCACCTCTGGGCCCAGCATCCAGTAGATGCCTTGCCAGACTTCGTGATACCCGCCTGGCGTGGCCTCCAGCATTCGGCGCACCCCTGCCCGCTGACCAGTGACATCCGCAACCATAAGACCGCTCAACTCCGCATCCCAGTCAAACCGATCCGCATCACCAACTGGCATTCCAAATGATGCGCAACGACGACGATAAGGAAGGCCCGGCTCAAAATCGTACGGCCAATCATCCAGCAGCTTTTCCAACGCGCCCCGTGGAGCCGCGAGTCGCGCCCGCTCCCACGCGTCCGCGTCGTCATCTCTGAGTGCAACATGCACCCACAACGCTGCCGGCGAGACGTCTCGAGGGCGAGTATCGATCGCGCGCGCTGCACGTCCATGCATCACCACATCGCTCGTGAGCAGGGCAATTGCATTCCAATACTCTCGCCAGGCGTTTCGTGGGCGGCTCACATCCCTTGCCGAAACCAAACTCCCAGCGTCGTCTGCGGCCCCCTCCACCAAGCACACAGCGGCATCGGAGAACCACTTATCGCGCCACAGATCAGTCTGCAAAGCAACATCAGAAACTAGCGAAGCGCCCATGGCATACCTCCTCCGCCGCGAGAAAGGCCCATGCTTCCTCTCGCATATCCACCTCCGGCTCCAGCACGCCCGCCACGATAGCCCCGCCCCCGTTCCTTGCTGAAGCGGCTTTCGGGTTGTATTTGCCATTAACGTACTGTCCCAAGTTGGCAGGCATTGGAGGGGCTTTCTTGATCCAACCCTTCGCCCCTCGCAGCGCTTGGCCAAATCCCCTTCTATTGGACCAGTACGACCAGCTGCACCCTGACCGTCGAAACGCGATGTAGGCCTTTTCGAGCCTTCGCTGAGTCTCAAAGTACTTCTTCCTGTGCGACTCCACGCTGCCGTTTTTCCCTTTCAACGGCAAGTTATGCTTGTTCCGGACAATGTCCCAGTACCTCTTCTGCAATTCAGTGGATGCTCTAGCCACCGATGAAGCCAGAGAAGCGCAGGTTCCCGTACAGTCCTGAGAGTTGATGGGGTCGTTGGGGTAGGCATACGGGGTGTCGTTGCCGCCGTAGATGGGG
>NZ_CAMYFI010000113.1 GCF_947255005.1 uncultured Tessaracoccus sp.
CGTCCAATCTCCGCCAAGCATGCTCAAGCTTCACGATTTTTGCAACAGAGCCCTCCCGGAAGCTCTGGGGGGAGTTTCGATGACTGAGCGGGTGGCCGAACAAGTGCGGCGACTGCTGCACGAGCAGCCGGAGCTTGAAGTCGTGTTCACCGATGCGCTCACCGCCGACAGTTACCTCCACAGTGGGCGCAGCGGCCGCCCAGTGCTGTTCCTGCACACGGCGCACCGCCAGCTCGTTGACGAGCTGCGCGGCCGCGGTGATGACCCCGGCCGACCGCACTAGTCCAATGGGCGGGAGGCGTTGCGCAGCTCGTCGACGACTTCGCGATGCTGTGGGTGTACGAACAGGATGAGGGCCTGGCCGTGCGTGCTCAGAAGATGACTGTCGACGGTGATTGCGTCCACGAATCGGATGTCGACGGCAGGATCTTCCAGGAGGGCGCGGCGAATTGCCGCGAGGGTGCGAGCGACGGTCATGGCCGTGTCGGCAGGCTAGTGGGCCGCGCCGAGTTCGACGAGGAGGACGCCGCCGATGATGAGGGCGATGCCGAGCGCCATGACCCAGGTGAAGGGCTCTTTGAACAGGAACTTGCTGGCCACTGCGGTGAGGGCGACGCCGGAGGCGGCCCAGATGCCGTAGGCAACACCGATGCCGAGCCCGAGGGCAAGGACTTGGGTGAGGAAGAAGAACGCGCCGAGGTAGCCCACGACGACGGCGATGTAGAACAGTTTCCGTCCGCCGGTTGCCAGGCGCAGGGAGAGCGCCGCGCCGACTTCGAGGACGATCGCGAGGATGAGGAAGAGCCAGACCATCAGATGCTCGCCTCCCTCTTGCGCTGCGCCGCTTGCGATCCGAGTTCGACGGTGAGAACACCGCCGATGATCAACGCCAGGCCGAGGATCATCACGCCGGTCAAGGGCTGTCCGAACAGAAGTGCCGCCAGCACCGCCGTCAGGGCGACGCCCATCGCGCCCCAGATCCCGTACGCAACCCCGAGGGCCATCCCCTCGCGTAGAACGAGCGCGAGAAGCGTGAACGCGCCGACGTAGCCGATCGCGACGAGGATGTACCAGGCGGGGTGGTCCTGGCCGGCTTGGAGGGCGAGGGAGCCGGCGACTTCACTGATGATCGCGCCGGCAAGCAGGAGCCATTTCTTCATAGTCAGTCCTTCACGAGGTTGTGGGCGAAGGCGCGGAGCTGCGCCAGGTCGCCGGGGGTAGGAGGGGAGACGTTGGCGGCTTCGGCAAGCCACCCGCCGTCGGCCAGGAGGCGGGCGGCGAGCAACCGGGTGCGTTCGTCCGGGGCGACGTCATCGGGCACGACGAGCCAGGGCGCGAGACGTTCGGCCCAGCGCTGCGTGAGCGAGCGGCGCAGCTTCGGATCACTCATCGCCACCAGGTCGGTTTCATCGAAACCCCCGGACAGTGACCAGTCGACATACGCGCCGATGCGCGCGGCCGGCGCCGCGCCCTCCGGCGACGACCCGAGGCGTGCGACCAGCGCCTCTTCCCAGCGGTCCAAAACGGAGTCCACCAGGGCGAGCATGAGGGCTTCCTTCGTGGGGAAGTGATACATCACCCCCGGCTTGGTCAGCCCCACACTTCGGGCCACGGAATCCAGAGACACCGCCCGCCCCTCGTCGAGCTGAGAGAAGGCGGCCGCCAGGATCGCGGGGCGAGGATCGGTGCGCATGAGTGTAGGTTACCATTCGGAAGGTAACCAGGCCATCCAGCAGATTGCCGGCGCATAGGTTCATCACCGCGAGCCGAGTAGGCCGAAAACGATCGTTTTCGGGCAGCCGTGCCGGACGGCCCGCCGAGGCAGCGACACGCCGTTATCTGACCGACCGAAACCTATGACCGAAACCAACCCCGACCCGAAACCCGACCTATACCGTTTGCGGGCAGGCCGGTAAAATCAGGAGTACACCAGGAGGTGCAGCATTATGTCGCAACCATCATTTGACGTAGAGGCCCGCTGGCCCGAGCTGTTCGACCAGCTCGACGCTGACCAGCGCCGAGCCGTTGTGCGCTCGCTCGCGGCAGGCTGGCATGAGGGATGGGAGCCGAACCGCGAAGACGTGGCCGACCTCATCGACTACACGCGCGGCGCGCTGACGTTCGAGGACTACGAGGCGCGCACCGCCGCTAAGGCGGCGCGCATCGCCGGAGCGGCCGCTACGCTCTGATGCCGCACCAGTTCGATTCGTGGGAGTCATACTTTTACCCGGAGACGTACAACGCGCAGACCCGCAATGGCGTGCTGCGCAACATACCGGACATTCGAGACGCCGCAGCGCTGCGCACCTACGACTACCGCATGTCGTTTGCGCGCCGCATCGAGCTTGAGTTGCGCCCGGAGCTTGTGACTCGCACGTTCGACGGCGAGCACATGAAGCAGATTCACGGCCACCTCTTCGGCTCGACCTTTGAATGGGCTGGTCAGTACCGAACGGTGAACATGGCGAAGGGCGGCGGAGCCGCTTTCGCTGATGCTCACAACGGCGCGATAGACGCCTACTTAGACAACGTGCGCGTGATGGTCGAGCGCACCGATTGGGCGCAGCTCAGCCACGCCGAGTTCTCGGAGCGCGCCGCCGAAATCTTCGCCTGGACAAACCAGAGTCATCCGTTCAGAGAGGGCAACGGACGCACTACCAAGGTGTTCATGGAGCACGTTGCGGAGCGCTCACCGTACACGCTTGAGTTCGAGCGCGTGCCCGAGGAAGTTTGGAATATGGCATCGGCCGCGACGCGGCCGCCGCTGGGGGAGTACCTACCCAACCATGTTCCGATGGTGCCCGTGTTCGAGCACGCGGCCGTGCCGCGGTCGAACGTGCTGATGCACGAGGGCGGCCGCGTCACAGGCGACGCAGCGCCCGAGAAGCCGATGACGCTTGGAGAGCGCATCGAGCGCAAGGTGAACGAGCTGCGCGAGGCTCGGCCGAGCAAGCCGAAGCACGCAGCAGATCGCGGCCGGGATATGCCCGAGCTGGGCGACGGATCGAAGCCGAAGCCGCCCGAGCGTGGCCCGAGCTTAGGACGATAGCCGTGAGGCTCGGATATACCCGTGTCAGCACCCGCGAGCAGAATGCAGACTCGCAGATCGCCCGCCTCGAACAGGCAGGGTGCGAACGAATTTTCGTTGACGTTGGCTATTCAAGTCGCGTTGAGGATCGACCCGATTGGATCGAGTGCCGGAAGATTCAGCGCCCCGGTGATGAGCTGGTGATTCCCTCGCTCGACCGCGTGGCAGGCACTGACAGCATCGCTATCTCGGTTATCCGTGACCACGCAGCGCGTGGCGTGAAGCTGCGCAGCCTCGATGAACCGTGGATGGACATAGACCCGTCAACAGCGATGGGTGAAGCCATGCTCAAGATCATGGCGACGCTCGCGCAGCTTCGCGTCGATATGATCCGTGAGAACACCCGCAGAGGCGTCGAGCACGCGCGCTCCCAGGGTCGCGTCGGCGGCCGCCCGACCGTCATGACACCCGAGCGCATCGCAATGGCGAAGACCATGCGGGAGGCTGACCCGCCGATGAGCTACGAGCAAATCGCGGGCTCTGTTGCAAAGATTGGCGGCAGTCAGAGGTAGGCTGTCGCTCTGCGCCGA
>NZ_CAMYFI010000114.1 GCF_947255005.1 uncultured Tessaracoccus sp.
CGACTACCTCGAAGACTTCCAAGCCTTCATCCAGAGCGTCCACGCTGCCTGACTGGTCGGGCCCCGGTGGTTGAGCCTGCCTCACCGACGATGGTTGAGTCCGCCTGCTGGCGGTGGTTGAGTAGCCCGCGTAGCGGGCGTATCGAAACCACATCGGCAGATGATGTCGCGTCGCGGGCCGCGCCCGCGGCTCAATCATCGGAACGAGCGGCGTATCGAAATCACACCCTTCTCGCTCAGCTAACCCGATATCCACATTCGATTGTCAAAACGGGCCTAAATCGTGGCTCTCAGCAAACGCGTGTGAATATTGGGTTAGCTTTTGCGTCGCCTACTCGATGGTCGGTGGGCCGCGCCGGGCCCCGGCGGTTGAGTCCGCCCACTCCCGGTGGTTGAGTAGCCGCCGTAGGAGGCGTATCGAAACCACGCCCGACCTCAGCTGGTGTACGGGCTCTGGCTCTCGCGACCGTGATCGTCGACGACGTGCGTCTCAATCACCGGGTCGCCCTTGGAGATGCGCCGGGCAGAGCGCGGCAGCTCCTTGCGCGCATTGATGTGGCGTTCGCGTGCCTGCTCGAGCGTCTCGCGGTGGACGCGTTCGCCGTTGACAACCATGTCAACCAGCAGATCGCGGTCGTTGCCGTCGTTGTTGGGCGGGGTGCCGAGCCCGATTACCTCGGCTTCGGCCGTCCCCTGCGCATCCAGGCGCCGCATGGCGTATTTTCGCCCGCCGAGCGACCCCTTCCCAGACGACTTCTTCGCGACGGGCTCCAGCGGTGCGTCGGGATCGTTGGAGCTGGCACGGGCGACGAGCTTGTACACGAACGACGCCGTCGGGTGGCCCGATCCGGTGACGAGGTTTGTGCCGACGCCATACCCATCGACGGGAGCGCCCTGCAGTAGGGCGATCTGCCACTCATCGAGATCCGACGTAACGATGATCTTCGTCTGCGTGGCGCCAAGGTCGTCGAGCAGGTCGCGGGCTTCGCGGGCGACGAGTGCGAGGTCGCCGGAATCGAGGCGGATCGACCCAAGTTGGCCGTCGGTGAGTTCCACGGCGGTGCGGATTGCCGTCGGGATGTCGTAGGTGTCGACGAGGAGCGTGGTACCGACGCCGAAGGTGTCGAGCTGCGCGCGGAAGGCATCTTCCTCGGAGTCGTGGAGGAGTGTGAAGGAGTGCGCGGCGGTGCCGGCCGTCGGGATGCCGTAGCGGCGACCGGCTTCGAGGTCGGAGGTCCAGGCGAAGCCCGCGATATAGGCGGCGCGGGCGGCAGCGACGGCGGCTTGCTCATTGATGCGACGCGCGCCCATTTCGGCGCAGGGACGGTCGCCGGCCATCCACGTCATGCGCGAGGCGGCGGAGGCGACGGCGGAATCGTAGTTGTAGATGCTGAGCAGCACCGTCTCCAAGATGACGGCCTCCGCGAAGGTGCCCTCGACGGAGAGCACGGGCGATCCGGGGAAGTACACCTCGCCTTCGGGATACCCCCAGATATTGCCGCTGAAGCGGTAGTTCGCGAGCCACTCGGCGGTGTCATCGTCGACGATGTTGTTGCTGACGAGGAAATTCACTTCTTCGTCGCCGAAGCGGAAGTTCTCGACGGCGTCGAGCGCGCGCCCAACTCCCGCCACCACTCCGTAGCGACGCCCCTCGGGCAGGCGCCTGGCGAATAGATCGAACAAGCTGCGTCGGGCATCCGTGCCCGCCGCGCGGGCGGCCTGCACCATGGTGAGTTCGTAGTGGTCGGTCAGCAGTGCTGTGCTCATGCGCTCAACTCTACTGCCGATACCGTGCCCTTCCTTGGGATCAGTGGCAAGCTTGGACGTGTGACTGAGACCGTATCGCGCCCCGAGGAAGCCGTCGCGGCTACCGTGCAGCGGCAATGGGTCACCATCGTCTGGGACGACCCGGTGAACCTCATGAGCTACGTTGCGCACGTGTTCCAGGAGTACTTCCGCTACCCCGAAGCCGAGGCCGAGCGCCTCATGCTGAAGGTGCACAACGAGGGTCGAGCGGTCGTCTCCACCGGCAACCGCGAAGAGATGGAGCGCGACGTCATGGCCATGCAGAACTATTCGCTGTGGGCGACGATGGAGCGGGCGTGAAATTACAACCCGATGCTGTCGTGTGGGTCTTCGACGGCCGCGACGGGGTCCGCGCCATGCTGACGGAACTCGTCGGGGGCTACCGCAACTCGCTGCAAGACCTGCTTCCGCCGAGCGCGATGGACGCGTTCGACGACCGCTTCTCAGCGATGGCAGCCGACGAGCAATTCCGGGCGCTCGACCACGTCGAGGGATACCGTTTGCAGCGGCTGTTCCCGAAGCCACTGTCGGACGAAGACACGGACGACGAGGTATGGGAAGGCATGGTGCGCGGACGTGCCGCGACGCTCCACGCGCACGCCACCACCGTCCTCAATGAGCTTGCCGACGACAGCGACCTCGTCCCCGTCCTGGAGATGTCTGTGACACCGTGGCTGCAAACCCTGGGCGCGCTGCGCACGTCGCTGCACGCTGAACTAGCGCAGTCATCCAAGCCGGACGCGGAACCCTCGCACGAGCAGGTGGAGGCGTTTCCGGCGCTGGCGGCGGTGCTGGACTGGCTCGCCTACAACATTGAAGATTTGCTCGAGACGCGGTCGATCTGCCTCGCGGCAGGCACCGGGCTCGACGTCAGTGAACGCGGGGAGTGGGAATGAGCGTCGGCGAGCCGATTGGCGTGTTCGATTCGGGCTTTGGTGGGCTCACCGTCGTGAGGTCACTCGTCGAACAGTTGCCGAACGAGGACCTCATCTACCTGGGCGATACCGCGCGGGCACCGTACGGGCCGCGCCCCATTGCCGAGGTGCGCGAGTTCGCGTTGCAAGGGCTCGATTTCCTCGTTGACCAGGGAGTGAAGGCCCTAGTGATCGCCTGCAACTCGGCATCGTCGGCAGCGATCCGCGACGCTCGGGAGCGCTACGACGTGCCCATCATCGACGTGGTGCTGCCCGCCGCGACGCGCGCGGTCGCCACTACTCGCAACGGGCGGGTGGGAGTGATCGCGACGGAGTCGACGGTGTCGTCGGGATCGTACGACGAGGCGGTCGCCGTCGCGCAGCACGTGCAGCTGACGAAGCAAGCCGCGCCGCGGTTCGTGGAGTTCGTCGAGGCGGGGGTGACCGGCGGGCCCGAACTGCTCGACGTGGCGCGCGAGTACTTGGCTCCCATCCAGCGCGCTCACTGCGACACGCTGATCCTGGGGTGCACCCACTATCCGCTGTTGCAGGGTGTGATCTCGTTTGTGCTGGGGGATTCGGTTACGCTCGTGTCCAGCTCCGATGCCTGCGCTCAGGCGACGTACTCGCGGCTGGCGCAGATGTCGTTGCTGCGCCATCATCCCCGCGAGGCACGCCGCACGTTTTTCACGACGGGCGACCCCAGAGATTTCCGAGGGATCGGAAGGCGCTTGGTCGGGGGCTTCGTCGGAAATGCCACCACCGTTAAGTTGGGCCAAGGCCCGGAAAGGAGCACGCCATGTGCGTACGAGTGACTTGCAAGCGTTGCGGTAAGCCCACCTGGAAGGGGTGCGGGGAGCACATTGAGGAGGCGCTCGACGGCGT
>NZ_CAMYFI010000115.1 GCF_947255005.1 uncultured Tessaracoccus sp.
ATCCGGGTGTTCATGCTGTCGCCGCAAGGGCGGATGTCCGCCTTCCAGCAGGCACAGATGTACTCGCTCGACGACCCGGCAATCTGCAACATCGCGGTCGACGGGGTGTTCGACGACTGCCAAGACATCGTCAAGGCCGTCAACGCCGACGCCGAGTTCAAGCGGCGCTACTCCATCGGTGCGGTGAACTCCATCAACTGGGCGCGGCTGCTCGCGCAGATCGTCTACTACTTCGCCGCCTGGCTGCGTATCACCGATGAGGAAGGCCCCGCGGCGCGCGTGGCGTTCACGGTGCCGTCGGGCAACTTCGGCAACATCGCCGCCGGGCACATCGCGCGCGAGATGGGGCTGCCCATCGTCGAACTGCGGCTCGCATCGAACGAGAACGACGTGCTCGCCGAGTTCTTCACGACAGGGGTATATCGCCCGCGCGACGGCGCGCTGAAGACCAGCTCGCCGTCGATGGACATCTCGAAGGCGTCGAACTTCGAGCGCTTCATCTTCGACCTCGTCGGGCGCGACGCGGCACGCCTGCGCGAGTTGTTCGTCGAGCGCCTCGGTTCGGACGGGTTCTTCGACCTCTCCGACACCGCAGAGTTCCAGGAGATCGAGCGACGGTTCGCGTTCGTCGCGGGCTCGTCGACGCACGCCGACCGGTTGGCGGCGATACGCGCGGTGTACGAGTCCGACGCGCGCCTCATCGACCCGCACACCGCCGACGGGATGCACGTCGCGTTGCAGAACCCGGTGCCTGGGCGCGTGCGCGCCGTGATGGAAACGGCGCTGCCGGTGAAGTTCGCGGAAACGGTGCGGGAGGCCGTCGGTGTGGATCCTGAGCGCGACGAGCGGTTCGCCGGGTTAGAAGACAAACCCAGGCACGTCATCGAGGTGGCGAACGACGTGGCTGCGGTGAAGCGCATCATCGAGGAGGTGGCGGGCCAGTCGTGATGGTGCTGTTGATCGGTCTGCTGGTCCTCGTGTTGGTAGGGGGCATCATGCGCGACGGGCTGGTGTTCGCGGCCCGCCGCGGGATCGGCTACTGACGCACCATGCGCAACAGGTCCATGCCTCCCCAGCCAAGCGTGCGCTTGGTGTAGCCGTCGGGGACGAACCCGTGCTTGGCGTAGAAGCGCACGGCCCGCGGGTTGCGTCGCATCACCCACAGGAAGGCGGGCTCGTCGTCGGGAAGAGTCGCCTCGAGTAGCGCGTTGCCGAGCCCGGTGCCATGGGCCTCAGGCATCGTGAACAACGTCTGCAGCGTGCGCCCGCTCAAGGGGCGTTGGCCGCCATCGGCAGATTCTCTGCAACCAACAAACCCATTGTGGCAACCCGGCGTTCTCCGGACGAAGATCTGTGAGCTACGGCCCCTACATTCGAGGGGACCACGTGTGAACGTTGTCGTTCTGCCGACGGGGGGCATGGGGCGGTAGCATGGACCGTGCGTCAACGGTGCACGAGGTGCAAGTTTGGTGTATTATGTCACTCGCCCGACGAAGAAGTGACGGAGGCAGACAATGGTGTTCAAGGACTGTTGGTGGCAGCTTCCGGCCATCCTCGTTGTGACGTGTTCGCTGGTTTGGCTTCCGTCAGGCAACCTTCTCGAGGTGAGTCAGCGAGTGCTCGGCATACCCATGGCCGTCCCGGCTCTCCTTTCGTTGGGCTTTCTCGGGTATGGCGTGGTCGCAGATAAGAGCAAGGGAGAATCCAAACCGAATGTGACGGCGGTCACTGTGGTGCTGGGCATTTGGACAGGATTACTGCTTCTACAGTCCCTACAACTTTGAAGAATTCCTTATGAACAAGAGCACATTCGTCCTGCGCGCATGCTCTATTGCATTAATGACATTGCTGATGGCGATCGCCCCAAGCTTTGCAAAAGCCCAAACCGATTTGGCAACCGATGTGGGCGAGAGCTTGCAGCGCTCATCGAGCATTCGAATCCCGGCGTCATCGACGTCAAAGAGGATGAGATCAGGGTGGTCCTGGATCCAACTGTGGAAGCCTCGGGCAGATCTCCTGCGGCCATTGCTGCGGATTTCTTTTCGCAATTGCAGTCGCAGGCGCGGATGGCCGACATGAGGCCGAGAGCTGAGGCCTCTCCCTTGGCGGTGAGGGACTACACGTTCTCAGCTTGGCAGCCTGTCAATATCGGCGTCATGACGGTAAATCAGAGATTCAAGGCCGACGTGGTGTCCAACAAGGTTCGTTCTCTTCGGTTCGTTGGCCCGTCCTATGGGGCTGGTGTCGGTATTGCCGTCTGGAACCACATCACTTCCTCGTGGAATATGCATTCGACAGCCCGTGTGCGAATCAAAGTTTCGGGGACCGCCAGCGCTTTCGTCAAAGGAGGATCCATCGCACTACCTCTTGATGCCATCCGCTACTACAGAGTCAAGTCGGACCGTCTGGAACTCGACAAGGTTTTCGGTTGACCGAGCCCTGCTGTCCGAGGGGCAGGCGGTGCTTCGGCGCGCTGGCGAGGGCGGCGTGGTGGCCCGTTTGCCGAGACGAAGGCTCGTCGACTCGGCAGCTCTCGCATAGTGTTGGCCCATGCGCGAACTCCAGGCACAGATCATCCATGAGATGGGCGTCCAGCCTCAGATCGATCCGGCGGCCGAGGTGGAGCGACGGGTGCAGTTCCTCGTCGACTATGCTGCCACCGCCCACGCGAAGGGCTTCGTGCTGGGCATCTCGGGCGGGGTCGACTCGACGCTCGCCGGGCGCCTCACGCAGCTCGCAGCCGAACGGATGGTGGACGGGCAGTTCGTCGCCGTGAGGCTGCCCTACGGCGTGCAGGCCGATGAGACCGACGCGGCCGCAGCCATGCGTTTCGTCGCCGCCCGCACCGAGGTGACCATCAACATCAAGAAATCCGTCGACGGGATGGAGCGCGCGTACGAAGAGGCGATGGGTGCCCAGATCAGCGACTTCAACAAGGGCAACGTGAAGGCTCGCGCCCGGATGATCGCGCAGTACGCCATCGCAGGCGACGCCGGCCTGCTCGTCGTCGGCACCGACCACGGCGCCGAATCCGTCACCGGATTCTTCACGAAATTTGGCGACGGCGGCGCCGACCTGCTGCCGCTCTATGGCCTCAACAAGCGCCAGATTCGGCAGTTGCTGCAGCACCTCCAGGCGCCCGAGCCGCTGTGGCAGAAGGTGCCGACGGCGGACCTGCTCGACAACCGCCCGCAGCGCAGCGACGAGGACGAGCTGGGCATCGCCTACGACGACATCGACGACTACCTCGAGGGCCGCGATGTGCCCGACGACGTCGCCGAGGTGATCGAGCAGAAGTGGTTCCGGAGCAGGCACAAGCGCGCGACGCCGGCGTCGCTGGTGGATGAGTGGTGGCGCTGAACCGGAGCTGAGAAGGGCTAACGCCAGCCTCGGGGTCCACCACTCATGCGGGCGCACCCTTGTGCGTTTCGCATCTCGTTCAGCTAGGCTCCTGGCTGTCTCGATGCGGAAAGGGCCGCACGTGGGGAATACGAAAGACATGGGTATGAAGAAGAAGCTGTGTGCTAGCCTCGCTGCATTCGCGCTCGCTGGGGGTATGACGCTGGGTGGC
>NZ_CAMYFI010000116.1 GCF_947255005.1 uncultured Tessaracoccus sp.
GAGCCTGTGGTGATGTACCTGCGCAAGGCGGGTGCAGGCGCCGTGACCGCCGCCGACATTCAGCCCCCCGCTGGCGTGCAGATCCACAACCCCGAGCTGCACATCGCTGAGCTGGCCGAAGACGGCAAGCTGGAGATGGAGCTCGTGGTGGAGCGCGGCCGCGGTTACGTCTCTGCAAGTCAGAACAAGAACCCGGACGCAGAGATCGGCCGCATACCCGTCGACTCCATCTACTCGCCGGTACTCAAGGTCACCTACAAGGTGGAGGCCACCCGTGTCGCCCAGCGCACGGACTTCGACCGCCTGGTGATCGACGTCGAGACCAAGCCCTGCATCCTGCCGCGCGACGCCGTTGCGTCCGCGGGTGGCACGCTCGTGGAGCTGTTCGGTCTGGCTCGTGAGCTGAATGTCGACGCGGAAGGTATCGAGATTGGTCCTTCCCCCGTCGACGAGCAGATCGCCGAGTCGCTCAACCTTCCGGTGGAAGATCTCGACCTCTCCGTGCGTTCCTACAACTGCCTCAAGCGTGAGGGCATCCACACCGTGGGTGAGCTCGTCGCTCGCAGTGAGGAAGACCTCCTGGACATCCGCAACTTCGGCTCGAAGTCCATCGACGAGGTCAAGGAGACCCTCGAAGGTCTCGGCCTCGCGCTGCGCGATTCCTCGCCGGGCTTCGACCCGATGGAGGCCATCGAGCGCTACGACGAGGACAACGACGCGGATTTCGCGGAGACCGAGCAGTACTGACCCCGAGCCCACGGCTCGAACACATTTTCTGGAGAAACTGAAATGCCTAAGCCAACTAAGGGCCCGCGCCTGGGCGGCACCCCCACGCATCAGGGGATCATCCTGCGCAACCTGGCCACGCAGCTTTTTGAACACGGCCGTATCACCACCACCGAGACGAAGGCCCGTCGCGTGCAGCCGGTGGCCGAGAAGCTCATCACCAAGGCGAAGAAGGGCGACCTGGCCGCCCGTCGTGAGGTGCTGAAAGACATCACCGATAAAGGTGTTGTGGCTCAGCTCTTCGAAGAGATCGCTCCCATGATGGCGGAGCGTGAAGGCGGGTACACCCGCATCACCAAGATCGGCCCCCGCAAGGGCGACAACGCTCCGATGGCGATCATCGAACTCATCACCGAGAAGGTAGAGAAGAAGGCAAAGCCTGAGCCGAATGCTGAGGAGGCTCCCGCGAAGGTGGAGGAAGCCCCAGCTGAAGCCGAGGAAGCCGAAGCGGTGGAAGAAGCCGAAGTCGACGAGGCGACCGACGCCGCTGAAGACGCCGCCGATGCTGCGGAGGAAGCTCCTGCTGAGGCCGAAGAATCTGCCGACGCTGATGCTGAGGACGCCGAGTCCAAGTGACCGGGTAATCACCGTGCGAAGAGGGCCCCCTTGGGGGCCCTCTTCGCGTTTGGTGGGGGAGTGCTTGGAATTTTTACGCCTCGACGACGTCGCGGGCTTGCACGAATGCGTCGATGGCGCGGTCGAGGTCGGCGCGGGTGAGCGTCGCGCTCAGCTGGGTGCGGATTCGCGCCTTGCCTTTCGGCACGACGGGGTAGCTGAAGGCACGCACGTAGACGCCACGGGCGAGCACTTCGTCAGCCATCTTCGCCGCTTTCACGGCGTCGCCAATCATGACCGGCACAATCGGGTGGGTAGATTCGGGGATTTCGAAGCCGCATGCCGTCATTTGGGTGCGGAAGTAGCTGGTGTTCTCCCGCAGTTGGGCGAGCAGATCGCCTGAGCCCTGGATGAGCTCCAGCACGCGCAGGGTCGCGCCGGTAATGGCCGGTGCGAGCGAGTTCGAGAAGAGATACGGCCTTGACTTCTGCCGGAGCATCTCGACGATTTCCGCCCTCGCGCAGGTGTAGCCGCCCGACGCGCCGCCCAGCGCCTTGCCCAGGGTGCCGGTGAGAATATCGATGCGTTCTTGGACGCCGAACAGCTCGGGCGTGCCTGCTCCGCGTTCGCCGACGAAACCCACGGCGTGGGAGTCGTCGACGAAGACGAGCGCGTCGTGGCGTTCTGCGAGGTCACAGATCTCGTCGAGTGGGGCGAGATAGCCGTCCATGGAGAAGACACCGTCGGTGGCGATGATGCGGTAGCGGCACTCCTTGGCGGCGACGAGTTGGGCTTCGAGGTCGGCCATGTCGCGGTTCTTGTAGCGGAAACGTTGCGCCTTGCACAGGCGGACGCCGTCGATGATGGAAGCGTGGTTGAGCTCGTCGGAGATGATGGCGTCCTCAGGGCCGAGCAGGGGTTCGAAGAGGCCGCCGTTGGCGTCGAAGCAGGAGGAATACAAGATGGTGCCCCAGCCGTCGGGCGTGGGCTTGAGGAAGTTGGTGAGCGCTTCCTCGAGCTGGCGGTGCTGGGTCTGCGTGCCGCAGATGAAACGCACGGAGGCCATGCCGAAGCCCCACTCGTCGAGAGAGCGTTTGGCGGCTGTGATGAGTTCGGGGCTGTCGGCCAGGCCGAGGTAGTTATTGGCGCAGAGGTTGAGTACGTCGTCACGGCCGTCTTCGACGGAGATCCGCGCTGACTGGGCGCTGGTGAGCGCCGCCTCGTCTTTGTAGAGGCCCTCGTCGCGGAGCGTTTGGAGTTCGGCGCGGAGTGCTTGTTGCATGTTGCCGTACATGGGTTAGTCCTCCCAATTCATGATTACTTTGCCAGACTTTCCGTCGCCGGCGACGCGGAAGGCCTGCTCGAAATCGGTGTAGTGGAATCGGTTCGTGATGACGCCGGAGATGTCGAGCCCGGCTGAGATGAGGGCGGTGCCTTGGTACCACGTCTCAAAGATGCGGCGGCCGGTGACGCCTTGCAGCGTGAGCATGTTGAAGATGATCTTGCTGAGATCGAGTTCCACGCTGCCGACGGGGGTGCCGAGCAGTGCGATGCGTCCGCCATGCACCATGTGATCGATCATGGTGCTGAGCGCGGCGGGGGAGCCGGACATTTCGAGACCGACGTCGAAACCCTCCTTCACGCCGAGCCGCGGCCACACGTCGCGCAGATGGTGGTTTCGCACGTTGACGGTCTGCGAGATGCCGAGCTCGCGGGCCAAGGCGAGGCGTTCGTCGGAGAGATCAGTGAGCACCACGTTGCGGGCACCCTGGAACTGCGCGACAAGTGCTGCCATGATGCCTATGGGGCCCGCGCCTGAGACGAGGACGTCTTCGGCGAGGCACGGGAATTGGAGGGCGGTGTGGACGGCGTTGCCGTAGGGGTCGAAGATAGCGGCGACGTCCGCGTCAATATCGAACGGGTAGACCCACACGTTCGCGGCGGGCATCACGAAATATTCGCACATGGCCCCGTCGACGGCGTACCCGATGCCCTTGGTGTTGGCGCACACCTCCCGTCGGCCAGCCAGGCAGGCTCGGCATCTGCCGCACACGTAGTGCCCTTCTCCGGAGACAAACTGGCCAGTGCTGAGGCCGTCCACAGCCGACCCGACCTCAATGATGGTTCCAGCGAACTCGTGGCCAAGCACCCTAGGCGTGGAGACGGTCTTCGATGCCCAACCATCCCAGCGGTCGATGTGCACGTCGGTGCCGCAGATACCC
>NZ_CAMYFI010000117.1 GCF_947255005.1 uncultured Tessaracoccus sp.
TCGCTGCGTCTCGATAGGGCCCTTCGGGCCTATTCCACGGTCGGGGAGGGCTCGGGACGGCCCGCGTCCGGTAGTTGAGTAGCCGCCGGAGGCGGCGTATCGAAACCGCTCTCAGCCAAAGGGAGCCGGACGGCGAACTGGGTGCGGCCGGGGCGCGACTCCACCCGAACCTGCCCGCCGAAGCTCTCTACCTGCGCTTTGACGATGGCCAACCCAAGCCCGGTGGACTGCGCCGCAGTGTGGCGACGGGCCTCGTCGGCGCGCGTGAAGCGCTCGAACACATGCGGGAGCACATCGGCGGGGATGCCGGGCCCGTCGTCGGTGACGGTGATCACGCCGTCGGGGGAGACCGCCGTTTCCACCACCGTGCCCTCGGGGGTGTGCGTGCGCGCGTTGCCGAGCAGGTTCACCATCACCTGCTGCAGTTGGTCGGCGCCGGCCAGCACTTCGACGGGTTCATCGGGCAGCGAGACCGTCCAGCGATGCCGCGACGACGAAGCCCGCGCGTCGGAGACGGCATTGAGCGCCACTTCGACGGCATCCACTGGCTGCGGCTCCACCTGCTGGCGCGCGTCGAGGCGGGCGAGCACCATCATGTCCTCGACGAGCTTACGCATGCGCTGCGACTCCGCCGAGATCCGCCCGAGCGCGAACGCGGTGTCGTCGGCCAAGCCGTCGGCATGTTGCTCGACGAGCTCAGAGTAACCCGAAATCGACGCCAGCGGGTTGCGCAGCTCGTGGGAGGCGTCGGCGACGAACCTGCGCAGCTTCTGCTCGGACGCCTCGCGGGCGACGAGTGCGCCCTCGACGTTGTCGAGCATCTGGTTGAACGCGGCCCCGACGCGCGCCACCTCATGCTCGGGCGCGAGTGACGCGTCGCTGAACCGCGGCACTTCGACGGTGCCTCGGTCGAGCCGTTGTGCCGACACCTGCGCGGCCGTCTCGCCGAGCGCGTGGAGGGGTCTCGTCGCGTCGCGGATGATGCGCTGAGTGACGAGCACGGTAGTCGCGACGGTGACGACGGTGATGGCAAGCGCCGAGAGGGAGAGCCACAGCATGGTCTCTTTGACCTCCGCGGTCGGCAACCCCACCACGAGTTGCGACGAATCGCCCCGCGAGACGTGCACGCGGTAGCTGCCGAGCCCTGGGAGGTTGACGGTGTGGATGCCGGGGCTGAGCGACAGCACCGACGCAACCCCGCCGTCGAGGTTGCGCACCTCACCTGGCGCGACGACGCTCGCGAAGGTTGCGCCACCGGTCGAGCCGGCGATGAGGGTGCCGCTGGGGATGCCCGGGCGTCGCGGGTCGGGCCCCGCACCCAGTATCTGCGGGATGGCCTCGATCTGGCTGTCGAGCTGGCTCATGAGCACGTTCTGCGCGACGACGAGCGTCAGCAGCGAGAGCAGCACCGCCATGATCGCGACGGTGACCGCCACCCTGGTCTGCACCTGGCGGGTGAGCGTCCCTTTCGTTGCTGGACGAGCGCTCATTCGACCGCCGGTTTCAGCACGTAGCCGGCCCCGCGCATGGTGTGAATCATCGGTGGGCGGCCGGCGTCGATTTTCTTGCGCAGATATGAGATGTACAGCTCGACGACGTTCGCCTGGCCGCCGAAGTCGTAGTCCCACACGCGGTCGAGGATCTGCGCCTTGCTGAGCACGCGCTTGGGGTTGCGCATGAGGAAGCGCAGCAGTTCGAACTCCGTCGCCGTGAGCGAAATGGCCTCCCCGCCGCGGGTGACCTCGTGCGACTCCTCGTCGAGGATGAGGTCGCCGACGATCAACTGCGAATCGGGGCGCACGGTGGTGGCGCCGGTGCGACGCAGGAGGCCGCGCAGCCTGGCGATCACCTCTTCGAGCGAGAAGGGTTTGGTGACGTAGTCGTCGCCGCCGGCGGTGAGGCCCGCGATGCGGTCTTGTACGCCGTCGCGGGCCGTCAGGAAGATCACGGGCACGTCGGGCTGTTCGCTGCGGATGCGTCGCATCACCTCAAGCCCGTCGAAGTCGGGGAGCATCATGTCAAGCACGATGGCGTCTGGCCGCGCCTCACGGGCCGCGCGCACCGCGTCGGTGCCCGTCGTCGCGGTCGACAGCTCCCACCCCTCGTAGCGCATCGCCATCGACAGCAGCTCGATCAGGCTCGGTTCGTCGTCGACGATGAGGACACGGATGGGGGTTCCGTCGGGGCGGGTCATGGGCTCGGCGTGCGGCATAGCAACACTTTCCCACGCGCGCCACAGCGGACGCTATGGGTTAGCTGTGTGTTTCCTGTGAGAAGAGGGTGGTCTCGCTCGGTCGCGACGGTGGCAGCGGCGCGGGCGCGGCGTCTCCCCGTGGCCGCTCGGGGGCTGGCGTGAAAAACAACGTATCGGCGCCCAGCTTGCCCGACCCGAACGCCACGAACAGCAGCCCCAGCGCGGCCATCGCCAGGTTGTACTCGAAGCCGCCGTCATGAACGTAGAACGCGTCGAGCTTGCGCAGCACGATGACGCCGATGTTCAGCGTCAGCATCCCGAGCCCGACCGCGGGCGTGAACAGCCCGAAGACGAGCAGCACGCCGCCCGCAAGTTCAAAGAATGTGACGAGCCAGGCGCAGAGATCGGGCGCGGGGATGTTCGCCTCCGCGAGGATCGTGGCCTGCTGATCGATGCCGACGATCAGCCAGCGCCGCCATCCTCGCGCGATGAAGATGATGCCGACCACCACGCGCGCCAGCATGAGCGCTACGTGCTGGAACCCCTTGACCCATGCGCGAACCATGCCGCCAACCTAGCGTGAGGAGGCATCGTCGGTGAGGGTTTGCAACGACGAGGTGATTGCGTCGCCACGTTCGCGGGCACGCGCCGACGATGATGCAAGCACTGGGTAGACGGACGTGACGCCGTCCCCGCGCGGCGCGGGTGGCATAGGCTGGGAGCGTGCAATACGTATCGACGCGCGGCGCCGGCCCGGCCAAGTTCACCGACATCCTCCTCGAGGGACTCGCCCCCGACGGCGGCCTCTACCTGCCCGAAACGTACCCGCAGGTGGATGCCGCCCAGCTCGAGTTCTGGAGCGGCCTGCTCGCCCGCGACGGGTACGCCGCGTTCGCCTATGAAGTGGTGCGGCTGTTCGTCGACGATATCCCCGACGACGACCTGCGTGGCATCTGCGAGCGCGCGTACGCGCCGTCGAAGTTTCTGCGCGGCGAGGTGGTGCCCACCACGAAACTCTCCGACGGCACCTGGCTCGTGCACCTGTCGAACGGCCCCTCGGCGGCGTTCAAGGACATGGCAATGCTGCTGCTCGGCGAGTTGTTCGCCTACGAGTTGGGGCGCCGCGGTGAGGAGCTGAACATCCTGGGCGCCACGTCGGGAGACACCGGCAGCTCCGCGGAGTACGCGATGCTCGGCAAGCCAGGGATCCGGGTGTTCATGCTGTCGCCGCAAGGGCGGATGTCCGCCTTCCAGCAGGCAC
>NZ_CAMYFI010000118.1 GCF_947255005.1 uncultured Tessaracoccus sp.
ATGGTGTTCCTTTCCTGGAGGGTGTCGGGGGGGTGTGGGATGGGATGGTTTCGATACGCGGCTTCGCCGCTACTCAACCATCGGTGGAAGAAGTGAGCTACTCAACCACCGGCGGAGGAGGGTGGGGCTACTCAACCACCGGGTCCTGCAGCTTGAAGGCCCGCCTCGGCTGGGCGACGACGAGGTCGACGGCGGTGTCGCGGGCCTCGTCGAGGGCGAGGCGGTGCTCGGCGACCAGCCCGGCGAGGAACGCGCAGTCGACGCGGCGGGCCGCGTCGTGGCGGGCGGGGATGGAGCAGAACGCGCGAGTGTCGTCGATGAATCCCGACCCCTTCTGCAGCGTGCCGTACCCCGTCGTCGCGCGCCGGTAGCGCATCATGGCGTCGTTCTCATCGATGAACCACCACGGCGCGCCCACGTACAGGCCGCGGTACCACCCGGCCAGCGGCGCCAGCTCGCGCGAGTACACCGTCTCATCCATCGTGAACACCACCAGATGGAAGCCGTCGGCGTTGCCGTACGCGTCGAGGATGGGGTGCAGCGCCGACGCGAACTCCACCGCCAGCGGCACGTCGCCGCCCACGTCGGCGCCGTAGCGGGCGAGCGCGGCGGAGTCGTGGTTGCGGAACACCGCCGGGTGCAGCGTCATCACCAGCCCGTCCTCGCAGGCCAGCCTGGCTTGGTCATTCACCATGTGCCGACGCAGCACGTCGCCCTCGGCGGGCGAGAGCTCGCCAGCCAGCGCCGCCGCGAACAACCGCTCGGCCTCCGCGTCGTCGACACGCTCGCAGCGGGCGTCGCGGTGCGAGTGGTCCGACGACACCGCGCCATGCTCCTTGAAGTACCGCCGCCGCCGGCGCATGGCCTCGACGTGGTCGGCGTAGCTGCCGATCTCCATCCCCGCCGCCTCCCCGAGCTTCGCAGTGAGGGCGGCGAACCCGTCGCGGGCGGGCTCGAGGTACCGGTCGGGGCGGAACGTGGGCAGCACGTTGCCGTCCCAGTCCGGATCGTCGACGAGCGCGCGGTGCCCGTCGAGGGTGTCGCATGGGTCATCGGTGGTAGCCAGCGCCGCAATGTTGAACCGACGATACAGCGCGCGCGGCCGGTACTCGTCGCGGGCGAGGCAAGCGGAGATGTGATCGTAGATCTCGTCCGCAGACTCCGCTGACGGGCGCACGTCGACGCCAAACAGGTCGACAAACTGGCTCTCGAACCAGAACTGCACCTGCGTGCCGCGAAACACCTTCCAATTCGCGCAGAAGATGCGGAACGCTTCGCGCGCGGCCTCCGGCGTCATCGGGCTGCCCACCGGCACCCCGAGCTGCGCCAGCTCCACGCCCGCGACGGAGTGCAGGAGGCGGTTGGTGTAGTGGTCGGGGGTGAGCAGCAGCGACGTCGGGTCGGTGAACGGGGTGTCGTCGGTGAGCCACTCGACGGGCACGTGCCCGTGCGGCGAGATGATGGGTAGCTCGGCTACCTCGGCGTAGAGTTCGCGGGCGATGGCGCGCACGGATGGCTCGGCGGGGAAGAGACGGTCGGGGTGGAGGGTCAGCGGTGTTGGCATGGTTCGGGCTCCTTTTCAGTGACGATGGCCGGGGGCGGCGGTGCTCTCCCGGCTGTGCAGTTCCATGGGGACGACGATCGTCTCCGCGCTCGGAGTCGACCGCTGTTTCAGTTGTGCAATGAGGGCGCGGGCCGCGCGACCTCCGATTTCCGACGTGGACGGCGCCACGCTGGTGAGGGTTGGTGTGGTCAACACGGACGGGATGGAGTTGTCGACGCCCACGACGGACACATCGTCGGGCACCAGTAGGCCGGCTCGCTGACAAGCCTTCATGAACCCGATGGCCATCATGTCGTTGTAGGCGACGACGGCGGTGGTGCGCTGGCTCATCCACTCACGGGACGCGGCGACCCCGCCGTCGAGCGACGGGCGCTGCGGCTGGACGCGGCGGCACGCCAAACCCAACTCGTGGCACGCCTCAGACACCGCCCGCCAGCGCACCCCGTCGGCCCACGACGCCGCTGGCCCGGGCAGGTACGTGAACCGGGTGTGGCCGAGGGTGGCAAGGTGGGTGACAACTTTGCGCAGGCCACGGGCGGTGTCGGCGATCACCGACGGCAGCCCCGCGATCACGCGGTTCACGCTCACCACGGGCCGGATTTTGACGATCTGCATGATCGCGGAGTCGCTGAGCCTCGACGCACCGAGCGCCAACCCGTCGACGAGCGGTGCGAGGCGGTCGATCTCCTGGCGCTCCACTTGGGCGTCTTCCTGCGTGTCGAGGAGCAGCACCGAGTAGCCGTGGCGCGCGGCCTCGAGCTGGAACCCCTTCATGATGTGCGCAAACACCGGGTTCGCGACGTCGGCGACGACGAACCCCAGCGTCTTTTGCGATGTGTCGCTGTAGCCGCGCGAGACGGGCCGTTCCCGATAGCCGAGCCGCCGCGCGGTGGCTCGAATGTGCTCGGCGGTCTCAGCGCCCACCCGGCCGGGGCGCGCGAAGGTGCGCGACACCGTCGAGGGTGCTACGCCCGCCGCCTCCGCGATGTCGTAGATCGTCACCCGCTTGCGCCGTTTGCGCTCGGGCTGGGCATCATTCATCGGCTGCCTCCGGCCACGGCGCGCCAGGCCTGAGCCCCGCCTCCCAGGCCGCCGCCTGCGCCCGTGCGAGCGCCACCCGCTGCGGAACGTCGAGCGCCACGGCGAGGGTTTCGACGTCGATGAACTCGGGTGTGGCTTGCTGAATCGTGGCGGCATCCGGTTCGCCGGCGATCTTGATGCGCACCGCGTGGCCGTCCACATCCACCGACACCCAGCCCCGACGGAGCACCCGCCGGGTGAGCGGGGCGGACGTGCGCACGCCGAGGGTCGACGTGTGCGTCAGCAGCACGTCGGCCACCTGCTGCGCGCAGTCGGGCGTCGCGAGTGCCGTTACGACGTGCGCCGGGCGTCCCTTCTTCATCACCACGGGGGTGAGCCACGCGTCGAGCGCCCCGGCCTCGAGGAGCCGGTGCAGCACGTCGGGCCACAGGCGGGGGTCGAGGTCGTCGACGTTCGCCGATATCTCCCGCACCTCCCCAGCCCCGACGTCGCCCCCTCCGCGCCCGATGAGTGCCCGCAGCACGCCGGCGCGGTCTTCGCGCACCCTGGTACCTGCCCCGACACCCACCGCCGATACCCGCATGCGCGGCAGTGTCTCCTGCTCCTCGCACAGGGCCCGCAGCAGCGCGAGCCCGGTGGGGGTGCACAGCTCGCCGACGTTCTCCGGCCCGCCGGCCTCAATCTCCCAGCCCAGTGCGAGCTGCAGCACCGCCGGCGGCGGCACGCTCAGATTGCCGTGCTGGGTGCGCACGTCGCCAGCGCCGACGGCCACCGTCGAGC
>NZ_CAMYFI010000119.1 GCF_947255005.1 uncultured Tessaracoccus sp.
CTATAACTTCGGCACGAAACGCACGTCATGGAGCGCCTCTTCGACGAGATGCACCGCTCGCAGGAGGCGGAGCAGCCGAGCTTCTTCTTGCTGCAACACGTCGACGGCCTCCCCTGCCACGCGGGCGTCTACCCACCCGACAAGGTTTGCCCGCATCGTCGCCCGTTGCGACGTCGTGGCGGACAACTGCGCCTCCACATGCGAATGGGCCAAGCGCGCGAGCACGATGGGGTGATTGCGCAGCACACGATACCCCCGATACTCCGGCGGGGATGCGTCGAGGAGAAACGCGACCGCGCACTGCAACCAATCGTCGGCGCCTGGGGGCGGCACGGCCGACGGCCAGCCCGGTGGAACATACACCTGCACCAATGCGTTCGTATCAAACATGTGTTCTATTGAACACTACCCCACTGACACTTCTACACCACAGTGCCCCCGCCCAAGCGAACTCGGACGGAGGCACTGAATATGAGCTAGTCAGCCGATGAGGTTGCGCAGCACGTACTGCATGATGCCGCCGTTCAGGTAGTAGGCACGCTCTCCAGGAGTATCGATGCGCACCACGGCGTCAAACGTAGTCTCCTTGCCATCAGGGGCGACGGCGGTGACCTTCATTGTCTTGGGGGTGACGCCGTCGTTGAGCTTCGTTACGCCTTCGACGGAGAAGGTCTCCTCGCCGGTGAGCCCGAGCGATGCCGCCGATTCGCCCTCGGGGAACTGCAGCGGGAGCACACCCATGCCGATGAGGTTGGAGCGGTGGATACGCTCGTAGCTCTCAGCTATGACGAACTTCACGCCCAGCAGCGCGGTGCCTTTCGCGGCCCAGTCGCGCGACGACCCCGAACCGTACTCCTTACCCGCCAGGACGACGAGCGGAGTGCCAGCCTTTGCGTAGCTCTGGGCGGCCTCGTACACCGTGGTGACGGGGGCATCGTCGACGGTGAAGTCGCGTGTAAAACCTCCCTCGGTGCCAGGTGCAATCTGGTTGCGCAGCCGGATGTTGGCGAAGGTGCCACGAATCATGACCTCGTGGTTACCGCGACGCGAACCGTAGGAGTTAAAGTCGCGCTGTTCGACACCGTGCTCGGTGAGGTACTTACCTGCAGGCGAGTCGGCCTTGATGTTGCCGGCCGGGGAGATGTGGTCGGTGGTGACCGAGTCGCCCAGTTTCAGCAGCACCCGAGCCCCGGCAATGTCCTCGACGGGAGCAGCCTCGCGAGGCATGCCGTCGAAGTAGGGCGCCTTGCGGACGTACGTGGAGGCATCGTCCCAGGCGAAGGTGGCACCCTCGGGTGTGGGCAGGGAGCGCCAGCGCTCGTCGCCCTTGAACACGTCGGCGTAGCGCTCCTTGAACATCTCGGAGGAGATGGAGGAGCCGATGACTTCCTCAATCTCGGCTTCCGTGGGCCAGATGTCCTTCATGAAGACATCATTGCCGTCCTTGTCCTGACCGATCGGCTCGTTGAAGAGGTCGATATCCATCGTGCCCGCCAGCGCGTAGACGATGACGAGCATCGGCGAAGCCAGGTAGTTCATCTTCACGTCGGGGCTGATGCGGCCCTCGAAGTTGCGGTTACCAGACAGCACCGCGGTGACGGCGAGGTCGTTGTCGTTGATGGCCTTCGACACCTCGGGGATGAGCGGGCCAGTGTTGCCGATACAGGTGACACAGCCATAGCCGACGAGGTTGAAGCCGATGTCGTCGAGGTACCTCGTGAGCCCCGCCTTCTCGTAGTAGTCGGTGACCACCTGCGAACCCGGAGCCAGCGACGTCTTCACCCACGGCTTGCGGGTGAGGCCCTTCTCCACGGCCTTCTTCGCCACCAGTCCGGCGCCGATCATGACGCTCGGGTTGGAGGTGTTGGTGCACGACGTGATGGATGCGACGGTAACCGCACCGTTGCGCAGGTCGAACTTGTCGCCGGCCTTCAGTTCGACGGGCACCGCCGCCTCTGGGTTGGAGGTGTAGCTGGGCAGGAAGTGCTCGAAGGATTCTTTCGCCTCGCTAAGCCGGATGCGGTCCTGCGGACGCTTCGGGCCTGCGATGGAGGGCTCCACCGTAGAGAGATCGAGCTCGAGGTATTCGGAGTAGTTGGCTTCGCGCGACGGGTCGTGCCACAGGCCCTGCTCCTTCGCGTACGCCTCGACGAGGGCGATCTGCTGCTCGTCACGGCCGGTGAGGCGGAGGTAGTCGGTGGTCTTCTCATCGACGGGGAACACTGCGATGGTGGAGCCGTACTCGGGGCTCATGTTGCCGATGGTGGCGCGGTTGGCGAGCGGAACCTCGGCCACACCGTCGCCGTAGAACTCGACGAACTTGCCGACGACCTTGTGCTCGCGCAGCATCTCGGTGATGGTGAGCACAAGGTCGGTGGCGGTGGTGCCTTCGTTGAGCTTGCCCTTCAGCTTGAAGCCCACGACGCGCGGAATGAGCATCGACACGGGCTGGCCAAGCATGGCCGCCTCAGCTTCGATGCCGCCCACGCCCCAGCCGACGACGCCGAGGCCGTTGACCATGGTGGTGTGGGAGTCGGTGCCGACGCAGGTGTCAGGGTAGGCCTGGAGCACGCCGTCGACGGTGCGCGGGAAGACCACGCGGGCGAGGTGCTCAATGTTGACCTGGTGGACGATGCCGGTGCCGGGCGGCACCACCTTGAAGTCGTCAAATGCAGTCTGGCCCCAACGCAGGAACTGGTAGCGCTCGCGGTTGCGTTGGTACTCGATGTCGGTATTGGCCTCGAACGCGCCCTGGATGCCGAAGACCTCGGCGATGACGGAGTGGTCGATGACCATTTCGGCGGGCGACAGTGGGTTGATCTTCGACGGGTCACCGCCCAACTCTGCGACGGCTTCGCGCATGGTGGCGAGGTCGACAACACACGGCACGCCGGTGAAGTCCTGCATGATCACGCGCGCTGGCGTGAACTGGATCTCGTGATCAGGCTGCGCGTTCGGGTCCCAGTTTCCGAGGAACTCGATGTCCTCGCGGGTGATGTTCGCACCATCCTCGGTGCGCAACAGGTTCTCCAGCAAGATCTTCAGGCTGTATGGCAGCTTGTCTGAACCCGGCACGGCATCGAGCCGGAAGATTTCGTACGAAGTCCCTTGCACATCGAGGCTCGCCTTGGCCCCGAACGAGTTGACGCTCATCGTTCTCCTTATGGCGGCTTGTGAATCCGCCCCCGAGTCTACTGCCTAACCGTCTTTTGCGCTGCCTGAGCGTGCCGCGAGGGAAAGCGTCAATAGTGGTAGCGGGCTTGAAGAACGATCAGGTCGTCGCCAACCACGAGATACACCAAGCGGTGCTCCTCCGTAATTCGTCTGGACCAGGCACCCGTAGCGCCATAC
>NZ_CAMYFI010000120.1 GCF_947255005.1 uncultured Tessaracoccus sp.
GCACATGCCGGAGCTAGGACTGCCATAGAACTTTGCCAAGCTGACATCCGTCCATTAGCGCGAGGGAGCGCCTCATCAGGAACGGTATCGACAAGGAGTCTATTGGCAGTAACGTCCAGGAAGACGTGAACGGAACTGAAGAGTGCAGCGAAGACGAGCAGTACCGCCCACGGGACTCCGTACCAGACGAAGATACCAAGCAACACTAAGCTCAGGATTAGCCCACCCGTCCCGGCTGCCTGAAGTATGCGTGAGCGGCGTGCACTATCCACCACTGGGCCAACAGACTGAGCTAGCAGCAGCCACGGGAGTATGCTTGCGGCGCTTATTAGGCCGATAATCCATGGATTAGGCGCTACAACCGCGGCAAGGGTAGCGAATCCTGTGGTCCGTGCACCATTCGAAAACGTCGCGAATGATGCAACTGTTGTAATGGTCCGCGTAGTTCGCTTCCAGGCCTGATCGCTACTGTACGTTGGCGTTGAGCCTTCGAGTGAGCTATCTGTCATTAGAGTCCTAAGTGGGCTAGCTGTTGTGGGTCATGACGTTGTAGTCGGCGCGGTGGGGTGAGGGAACGGGCCCCTGACCGGCACGATGGGTGGTGACGAAACCATTTGCATCTGCTGGGAGGAGACCCGTTCCATGACCCACCGTAACGCCCCACTGACCGTTGAAGGAAGACAACGAGCCGTGGAACAGGTCCTCAAGTGGGGCCGTCCGATCGCGCACGTGGCTGCCGAGTTCCATATCGCCCGCTCGACATGATCGAAATGGGTCGCCCGCTACCAAACCGCCGGCCCGGCAGGGCTGGAGGACCGCTCGAGTGCCCCGCTGAACCGGCCCACACGCCTGAGCACGGAAATAGTGGAGCTAATCGAAACCTGGCGTCGCAAACACAAGTGGTCAGCACGCCGGATCGCCCGCGAACTCACCGAACAGCGCCATGCCCGGTACAGTGTTCGGACAGTGACAAGGTGGCTGGACCGGCTCGGGTTGAACCGGATCCGAGACATCACCCCAGAAGGGGAACACGTGCGCCGACCTGGCAAGATCATCGCCCGCTATCCAGGCCACATGCTCCACATGGACGCGAAGAAAGTCGGCAAAATCCCCGACGGTGGTGGCTGGTGGGCCCACGGCCGCGGCAGCAGCAAAGCCCTGGCATCCAAACGCGCGCAGAAGCACAAGGTCGGCTACACCTACCTTCACTCGATCATCGACGGCTTCTCCAGATGGTCCTACACCGAGGCATTAGAAGACGAGACCGCCGCGACCACGATCGGGTTCTTCCACCGAGCCAGAGCATACTTCGCTGCTCACGGCATCACCCGCATCACCAGGCTGGTCACCGACAACGGCAGCAACTACACCGCCACAGCATTCCAACGCTCCATCAAGGCCTTCATCGGCCGTCACCAGCGCATCCGCCCCTACACGCCCCGCCACAACGGCAAGATCGAACGCTACAACAGGCTCCTGGCCGATGAATGCCTCTACGCCCGCACCTACACATCAGAGCAACAACGACGCCAAGCAATCAAAGTCTGGAACCACCACTACAACTATCATCGACCCCACACCACCTGCGGCGATCAGCCCCCAGCCTCACGCCTCCACACCCGCGTCGACAACGTCATGACCAACTACATCTAGGGGGCTCTACTGATTGGTACGGACGCAAACTCGGCATACAATGACCGGTACATCTTTCCCAAGGAGCCGTGCATGGAGCTATCCGATCAGGAGCGCAAGCTTCTCGAGCAGCTTGAGGCCTCCCTCAAAGCTGAGGACCCGGGGTTCGCTGACACGCTCAGTGGACGCGGCCAAGTGCGTATTCACCGTCGCCGCGCGGCGATCGCTGGGCTAGCGTTCGTTGTCGGCCTCGTAGCGCTGCTCGGAGGCGTCCAGATTCATCCTGTGGTGAGCATCGCAGGATTTGCAGTGATGCTGGCGGGAGCCGTTGTCGGCATCAATTCCTGGCAGCGAGTACAGGGCGAGCCAGACCCCGCGCGGCGCCACAGTGATCGCACCGATGGTGGTGGCAACAGTGCTTCTGCATCGTCGTCGAGCCAGGATTTCATGGAGCGTTTGGAGGAGCGCTGGAAGAAGCGCCAAGAGGGCGGCGAACAGCCGTAACCGCCTGCGTTCACCTGGTGAGCCTGGCTCGGCGCACGGCGTTCGGCCCGAACCGGAGCGCGAGTTTGTCGATAGCGGCCTCGGCGTCGCGCCATCCATGTTCCGATTCTCCCAGGGCTGGCTGTTCGTAGGCCGTTGCTTTCGGCGTGAGTTTCCCCACCCGCACCCCCACCCTTCTGATACGCGCCCGCTGCAGGTGCAGGCGTCGAAAAAGCCGCATCGCTTCAGCGAAAATGGCGTTGGTAGCGTCCGTAGGAGGGATGGAACCTGTGCGGGTTACCGTCTGGAAGTCTGCGAACCGCACTGACAGCGTGACCTGACCGCCCACCATGTGCTGTGCGCGCATTCTCGACGCGGTGCGCTCGGCCATGCGCAAGATTTCCGTCTCGACGGCGAGCTCGTCGTCGATATCGAACGGGAAGGTCTCTTGCGCACCGACGCTGTGTTCTTCTGGTTCGCGCGCGATGACGGCGCGGCTGTCGTAGCCCCAGGCGAGGTCGAGAAGTTGCGACCCTTGCGAGCCCAACGCCCGCTGCAGCGTCTGACGTTTCGTCATGGCGAGATCGCGGATGGTGGTGAGGCCGAGCTTGTGGAGTTTGCTTGCCGTCGCCTCGCCCACGCCCCAGATGGACTCCACCGGAAGCGGGTGCAGAAAGTTCACAACCTCGTTCGGCTGCACCGCCAGCAACCCGTCGGGTTTGGCTTGCTTGGAGGCGAGCTTGGCGACGAACTTGTTAGGCCCGATACCCACCGAGCATGGCACGCGCTGCTCGTCCATCACCTGCGCGCGGATACGCTCCCCCACCTCGACCGGGTTGCCGCCCAGTCGGCGCATCGCGGTCGTGAGGTCGAGGAAGGCCTCGTCGATGGAGGCCATCTCCATGCGATCGGTGATCGTGCAGAAGATTTCTCTAATACCACTGGATACCTGCTCGTAACGGTCGAAATCAGGCGGAACCACATGCGCTGCCGGGCACAGGCGCCTGGCTCTATTCGTCGGCATACCGGCGCCGATGCCGTACGCTCGGGCCGGATAGTTGGCCGACAGCACCACGCCGCGTCCGTCGCCTCCGACGAACATCGGCACCGCCGCCAGCTCTGGACGGCGCGCGATCTCTACCGACGC
>NZ_CAMYFI010000121.1 GCF_947255005.1 uncultured Tessaracoccus sp.
TCGATGGTGGAGCGATAGTGCGGGGCGAGCAGGAAGTAGCGCACGGCGCGGGGGTCGAATTGCCTGGTGACTTCGCTCACCTGCGCGGTGTTGCCGAGCGACTTCGACATTTTCTCGCCCGACATCGTCACCCAAGCATTGTGCATCCAGTACCGCGCGAAGCCGCGGCCAGCGGCGCGGGCCTGCGCGAGCTCGTTCTCGTGGTGGGGGAAGCGCAGGTCGATGCCGCCGCCATGAATGTCGAACTGGGCGCCGAGGTATTTGCCAGCCATGGCGGAGCATTCGATGTGCCAGCCCGGGCGGCCGCGGCCCCAGGGCGACGGCCACGACGCGGTTTCAGGCTCGCCGTCCTTGTGGCCCTTCCAGAGGGCGAAGTCGCGGGGGTCGCGCTTGCCGCGCGGGTCGGCGTCGGCGGCGGCCTCCATCTCGTCCACCTTCTGGCCGGAGAGTTCGCCGTAGTCGGGCCAGGATCGGACATCGAAGTAGACGTCGCCGGAGCCGTCGGGAGCCGGGTAGGCGTGGCCGGCGTCGATGATCTCTTGGATGAGCTCTACCATCTCGGGGATGTGGCCGGTGGCGCGCGGCTCGTAGCTGGGGGGCAGGCAGCCGAGGCTGGCGTAGGCCTGGTGCAGCTCGCGCTCGAACTCGTAGGCGTGCTCGAACCACGGCACGCCGCGTTCGGCCGACTTGGCGAGGATCTTGTCGTCGATGTCGGTGACGTTGGCGACGATGCGCACCTCGTAGCCCTCATGCAGGAACCAGCGACGGAGCACGTCGAACACCACTTCCTTGCGGATGTGGCCGAGGTGTGGCGATGACTGGACCGTCAGCCCGCAGTGGTAGATGGACACGCGACCTTCTTGGAGGGGCACGAAGTCGCGGACGGCGCGGGCGGCGGAGTCAAACAGTCGAAATGTCACCCGACAAGTCTATGCCGAATCCGGCTGCGGCAGGCGTCGGCGGGCAGGGCCGCCGCAAAAGTTGACCGTTATCCTCCACAGGAAGCTAACGCCCCTTCGGTTTGGCTGATTGTTTGCAGGCGTGGAGGATAACGGTCAACGGCGGCTCGGACGCCTCGGGTGCGGGCCGAGGAGCAGGGGGCCGGGGTAGCTGCTGCGCGCCACCCCCAAAATGACCGAAATCCTCCACGCCTGCCGGGAATCTCGCGAACAGGCGGGTCAGAGGCTTCTTGTGGAGGATAACGGTCAACTTTTCCATCGGCCTCACACCGCAGAGGCGCGCCCGGCTACGTTTCGCCGCGCTTTTGCGCCGCTTGGCGGCGCAGCGCGTCGATGTCGAAGCCCATACTGACGGGCAGATCCGGGTGATTGGCCTGATCTTCCCAGGGGTCGAACGGCGGGTCGTCATCATCGTCGTCAACAAAACCGTGCGAGGGGTCAAACTTATTGCGAAGTTCATGCTCAGACGGCGTCTGCAGCCCGCCCATCTGTTCGTCGGGCAGCTCGCTCAACACGTCGTGGATATAGCCGTTCACCGCCTCATGGGTCGGCACGTTGCGATCCTCGCGCTGCGATTGGTACCAGCGGTAGTCGAGCATCTCGTGGTAGAACTGCGCGGGGTCGCGCTTGCGGCGCAAGTCGTCGGGGATCTGGTTGATGGCAGGCTCGAACATCTCGACGAGCCACTGATGCGCGACGACGGACTCCGGCGATGTCGAACCCAACCCGGCGCGGTAGGTGTCCATGTCGTTCAGCAACCGCCGCGCCTGGTGCTCCTCGGCGTCTAGGCCGGTGAGGCGCATGAGTCGGCGTGAGTGGTAGCCGGAGTCGACGACCTTCGGTTGCATGCGCACCTTGCGTCCGTCGGCCGAGGTGGAGACGTCGATCTCCGCGACGTCGAAGCCGAGCGCGTTGAGCCGCCGCACGCGCCCTTCGAGGCGGTGCATTTCCGATTCGTCGAATTCCTCGACGGCGGTGAGCTCGCCCCAGAGCTGGTCGTAGCGGTCGAGAATGGTGCGCACGAGCAGCTCTGGTTTCAGTGAACTGTCCATGAGGCCGCCGGTTTCGAGATCGAGGAACTCGCCGAAGAGGTTGGTGGTGGCGATGTCGAGGTCGTGCTTGCGCTGCCCATCGGTGAGCCGGTTGTGCAGCTCGCCGGTCTCGGCGTCGACGAGGTAGGCAGCGAACTCGCTGGCGTCGCGGCGGAAGAGGATGTTCGACAGCGACACGTCGCCCCAGTAGAAGCCAGTCAAGTGCAGCCTGGCGAGCAGCACCACCATCGCATCGAGGAGGCGCTGCACCGTCTCCTGCTTTACGCCTTGGTAGAACAGCGAGCGATACGGCAGCGAGAAGGGCAGATGCTCGGTCAGAAGCATAGGGTCGAGGGGGTCCCCGTCGGAATCGGTTCGACCGAGCACAACACCGATGGGCGTCACCGACGGGATGCCCATCCGCCGCAGCTCTGACAGCAAGCGGTACTCGTTGACCGCCACGTCCTCGAGGATTTCCTTCGCAGCGACGATCTGGTTACCCACCTTGATGAACCGCACGACGTGGCGCGAGATGCCGCGGGGCAGGGCAACGAGGTGATCCGTCGGCCACTGCTCCAACGGCAGATGCCAAGGAAGGCGCAGGAGCGCCGCATCGGGCTTGGCGGCAAGGAAGCGAGGCATACCTCGTAGTCTAGTGGGCGTCTGCGATTGCGAGTTCAGCCCGCTCCAAAGCTTCGGCGATGACGGCGACGAGGTCGTCGACGTCTTCGAGGCCAACGCTGAAGCGCAGCATGCCAGGCGTGATGCCTGCCGCCTGCTGCGCCTCGGGACTCATGGCGCCGTGGGTCATCGTCGCCGGGTGGCACACCAGCGATTCGGTGCCGCCGAGCGACTCCGCAAGATGGAACACTTCGAGCCCGTCGAGGAAGCGTCGCACAGTGGGTTCGCCGCCGCGAAGCTCGACGGTGACCATCGACCCAGGCGTGCGCATCTGCTGCTGGGCGAGCTGATAGTCGGGGTGGTCGGGGAGACCCGGGTAGTGGAGTGCCTCGACGACGGGGTGGCCGTCGAACGCATCGATCACTGCCTCCGCGTTCGAGGCGTGCACGCGAAGCCGAGCGTCGAGGGAGCGCAGGCCGCGCATGGTGAGGTAGCTGTCCATCGCGCCGGACGTGAGCCCAAGCGTCTTCGCCCAGCCGGTGAGCTGCTCGTGCAGCTCAGCGGTGGCGGCAACGACGGCGCCGCCCACCAC
>NZ_CAMYFI010000122.1 GCF_947255005.1 uncultured Tessaracoccus sp.
TCTCGGGGCAGAAGGTGGGCTATGCCCGGGTGAGTTCGAAAGATCAGAATCTTGAGCGTCAGATTGAGCAACTCAAGGTGTGACTTTGTCCGCTAAATGGCGTGACATCTTGATCGCTGTGTGGCGCCCTCAGAGTGTCCACTCGTGAGACGCGTCGCCGGTAGGGTGAACAGGTATGAAACCCGCCTGTCTCACAAACGCATCAATGACAGACGGTGACACCGCTCTGGCAGGCCTTCTACTCAACTCCTTGCCGCTCAAGCGCCCCGTCTATGCCGCCTGTCTCGCCACAGTCGGCCCGGCAGGCACTCGCATCGCCACGATCGGGTGCGACCTGCAGAAAACGTTCCACATCGGTTCAATCAGCAAAGCCCTCAACGGCTTGATCTACACCGACATGGTGCAGACCAGGCTGATCTCACCGCACGACCGGCTCGAAGACTACCTCCCCCTGGCCGGAACAGCTGCCGGTGAAGCGACTTTGGAGTCCTGTCTGACCCACACCTCAGGACTGCCTGCCACCGGCGGGGGAATCCGCTCAGCAGCCCGAGCGCTCAGTGCTGTACTGACAGGTGGTGATCCACAACCCGAGAACCTCGCCGATCTGATGAACCAACTTCGCCGATCGCGTGTCCGTCATGCCGGGCGCTTCAGCTACTCCAACCTCGCTGCCTCAGCATTGGGCCACGCGTTAGCGGCCGCCGACGGGGCGGACTACCCGACGCTGGTGCGAAACAGGCTGACGATACCGCTGGGGTGTTCACGCCTGCGCGCTCAGCAACCTGCACAGCGAAACCTCCCGCATGACCTCAACGCTGTCACCGTGTGGGGCACTGACCAATTGCCCTGGACCGGGCAAGGCTATGGACCGGCCGGAGTGATCAGGGGAAGCGCCCATGATTTCGCCACGGTCATGTCAACCCTTCTCGCCGATGACTGTGTCTACGAGGATGCTTTCCGAGTGCGCTTCACTGATGACACTGAATCTGTCGCGGCGGGGTGGTTTGTTGAAGACAGATCCGATCGACCCCTGGTGTGGCACAACGGTTACGCCTCCGGATTCGGCGCTCACATGGTGCTGGATCGCCAGCGCCGACGAGGGGCGTTCATCTCGGTGGTCAGCCCGTATCCCGACGCGGACATCGAGCCCGTCGCGATGACAATGCTGGATGCGGCGGTGTAAGCGACATCCTCTGTACGAGGCCACGACGACAGCAGGACGTTCTCGTCAGTGCCCGAGGACCAGGGGTCGGGCCCAACCACCCCGGTACTGGAGCAGTTCGACGGGATGATCGCGCTGCTGATACTCGTGGTAATCGGTGTGATAGTCGGGGCAGTCATCGACCACCGGCTGCCGCAGACATACAAACAGCAGCAGGTAGAAAGCACCAGCCAGTCACCTACCGTCTAGCATCGCCAGAGAAGAACGCTCGGTCATCCAGAGCATCTACTGAGAGTCTCCCGACAGAAAGAAAAACGTGAGCTTCAGGATACTCAGCTCAAATGTGACTCTGCTGGTCATAGGATGTCTGCTAATCGCAATGTCCGACGGTCCGTCATCGTGGCGTGCTGTAGTCGGCTTCGCCTGCCTTGCCCTTGCACTTGTCGCGACTGTCCTCGGCTTGGTGAGGCGACGGAATACCGATCGGCCCATAGATAGCCACCCAGACGGAGGGAAGGGGGCGCAGCGAATCGAATGATAGACGAGGGGCAAAAAGCGATGCGGAGGTGTGTCGGCACCGGAGAACGTAGCTGAAATTCTGTCAGGTCCGGCCAATGCGGAACAACGCGCCACAGAGTCATCAAGATTCCACGCCACATAGCGATCACATTCACACTCCGGTGCCGATGTGCAAACTGGCGTGTCATAAACGATCGTTTTCGGACACTAACCCCGCTCATCCGAATCTTTTCTGTTCGACAGACCTCCCGCCCCTCGGACTACTGTCAGTTGCATCGCTAAACTTCAACGATCCAGAGACCACAAGATCATCGCCGGGGTCTGCGGCGGCATCGCCGAATGGTTGGGGTGATCGCCCACCGTGGTGCGCACCATGTTCGTCCTGTCCTTCGTCCTGCCCGGGCCCCAGGCCGTGTTCTACCTCGGCGCATGGATCCTCATGCCCAAACAAGCCTGACGTGACAACAGCACCGCTAAACTCTCGACGGACACAGTGAGCTGACGAAAGGTAACGCGTGGCGGAGAAGGTGACCGATTCGTACTCACAGCGTGCCTCCGAGTACGTTGCAAAGCTTGGATCTGTCGGGGATATGAACCCACTAGACGTAGCACTCATCACCACTTGGGGACAAGGTGTTGCAGGTCCCATCCTTGACGCGGGCTCTGGCCCCGGCCACTGGACCGATCTACTGCAGAACCTCGGTTGCGACACACACGGCATCGATATAGTCCCGGAGTTCGTGGATTCCGCGCGGAAGCGATTCCCCCTCACCGCCTTCGACCTCGGCGACATCCTTGACTTACCCTTCGACGCCTCCAGCTTCGGAGGCGTCCTCGCCTGGTACTCCCTGATCCACATGCGGCCAAAGGCCCGTGAACTGACCTTCAGGGAGTTCGCCAGAGTTCTCAAGCCGGGAGGTGAACTCCTCGTCGGAGCGTTCCTGGGGCAGCAGGACCTACCGTTCGACCACGCAATCACCGAAGCGTTCTACTGGTCGGAGGATGGCTTGACAGATCACCTGCGATCTGCGGGATTTCAGGTAGTCGCCACCCAGATTCGCTCCTCTGAGAACACCCGTCCTCACGTCTCCGTTCAAGCTCGACTCTCCTGACCAGCGCCGTGCCAGGCCATAGCATGAAAGCACCGATCTGCCCGCGGAATTACTGCTCACAGACTTCCTCCTCGCCGAGATTCACGACCAGGACAATGGGGAGCCTGCAGAACCGACCGTCATCGGACGTGCCTCGATACGTTACGGGCTCACCGAGAACCTGCTGAACTACGACGGACACATCGGCTACGCCGTTGCGCCTGAGTTCCGCCGCCGGGGCTTCGCCACCGAGATCCTGCGCCAATCCCTGGCCCTCCTAGCCAACCGAGGCATCCACCGGGTCCTCGTCACCTGCGACGACGATAACGCCGGGTCCGCCGCTGTCATCGAGGCCAACGGAGGAATCCTGGAAGACCTACGTCTCAAGCCAGGTGA
>NZ_CAMYFI010000123.1 GCF_947255005.1 uncultured Tessaracoccus sp.
ACTGAGCTATGCGCCCGGAACCGAGCACACTCTAGTGCCTCCCGCGCCGGCTCGCCACTCTGTAGCTTTAGCTCCTTGCAACCAGGCAGTAGCCTGGCCGAGGTAACGTCGAGAGGAAGGCACATGGACGAGGAGCCGCGCGGCCCACGCAGGGCCATGCCCGATTCCTTCGACGACGAGCGCCTATCGAACGATGACGAACGCCATGCGAGCCCAGACCGCGCTCGCCGCGCACTCCCCGATGAAGCCAGTGCCCAGCCCGACGAAACCGATACTCCGCCGATCGATCGCCGTGGCATCATCGCGGTGATCGTGGCCATCGTGCTCGTCATCGCTGTGGTCGGCGCATACCTGTTCTTCGGAACCCGGAAGGCCGCGAAGCCCGCTCCAGTGCCACAACCCTCCGCGTCAATGTCGCCCAGCCCGCCAGCACCGAGCCCCTCCCCCACGCAAGAACCACCCGGAGTGGAAGAAATAGTGGGAGACGCCACCATCACGCTCCCCCGCAACTGGGAGGTGTACCACGACGAGCTGACCGAGGGAAACCGTCGTCTCATCCGCGCCAAAGACCCAACAGGTAACGTGCGTATCCAGGTGGCGACACTGACATCCGTCGACGCAGATATCGCCGCCGCCTGCGAACTCCTCGTCGCAGACCAAAGTGCCGACTACACGGTCGACTTTCGTATCGAGCCCCGGCCAGTTGCGGTCTCCGGCAACGCGCACGCGGTGGTGTGCGGCTACGTCGGGGCGAAAGAACAGGGCGGGGCCACAAGCGTAAGGTTCACGCTCATTCGACGAGATTCCGACGAACACACCCTCGTGGTACGCATGACCCGCCCGCAACCATCGGAGGCATCGGATGACGCCTTGACGGAGGCTGCCGCGATGACCTGCGAGGCGTCTCACAGCTTCAACCACCCACTCGCGCTGTGCTGAGTTAGCCCTCCGACTGCCCTGGGTGGCGCGTGAGATGATCCGCAACGGCCCGTAGCTTCCACCACCACTGCTCATACGGGCGCTGGTTCTCCCAGTCCATCCCCTCCAGCACTCGCCGCGCGGGCGCCATGATCCCATCCACTCCGCTCTCGGCCGCACCGTATTCCGTCTTGCCTTGCTGCAGTTGATCGTCGAGCCAAGCGACGGCGTGGTAGGCGAGCCGGGTAGCGTTCACCCGGTCAAACGGCGACGGCACGCCGCCTTGCTGAATATGTCCGACGATGGCCTGGCGCACCGAGAACAGGCCTTCTCCCTCCGCTTCAAACATCTTCGCGATGACGTCGGAGGTGTAGTGCTCGCTGGTTTCCTCACCCATCACGGCGAGATAGAACGTGCGGCCGGTCACGAAGGCGTCGACGAGCGCATCGATGTCTTCGGCAAGTTGCTGCAGCGACACCCCCGTCTCGGGCAGGTATGACTTCTCCGCGCCTCCCGCGATGCCGCCCATGAGCGGCAGGAATCCACAAGTGCGGCCCATCGTCTCGACGACGAACGCGCGCTTGCTCGCCGATGCCGACATACGCACCATGTCGATGGAATCCACCACGGTGTTGAGTGCGGTGTCTGAGCCCACCGCCATATTCCATGATGGCAAGTTGTTGTCAATCGAGGCGGGCAGCAACGCGATTGGAATGTTGAACGCCGGGTAACGGTGACGCTCACGCTCCATCATGTTCACCGTCGCATAGGCGTGGAACCCACCCGAAATGAGAAGCGCGTCGATGGCGTGCTCTTCCAGCTGACGGGCCATCGGGTACAGGTCGGCCTCCGTGGGCACATAACGCCTGGTGCCGAACTGAGCGCCACCAATGTGAGCCATACCCTCGACGTCGTTCCAGTGCACCTCCCCGATCTTGCCCGAGATCAGTCCCGGAATGCCGCCGCGAATGGCGAACATCGAGTAGCCGAGATCGAGACCAGTCCGCACAGCGACTCGGTCAATCTGATTCATGCCCGGCGCGAGCGCACCGGCATGCATGACGGCGATGCGCTGCCCGCGAAGCTCGGTGACCGTAGGTTGCGCCTCGATGAGCGTGCGGTAGATGTCAATCATCGTTGCGAACCCTGGCCCACGGCTGGCAATCGCCCGTGCGTAGTCGCCCTCGCGTACGTAGTCGGCGATCGCACGCGTGGCGACGACGTCGTCCATCAAGTGGCGACGCACCACTTGATCTCCCTGCACCCCGACGAGCACCGGCTCGGCGTCCTCGTCGAGCTCAAGCACCGCCTGCACGGCTTCCACGCCGCAGGCGGAGGCCATCCAGCGGTCGTACGCCGACGGTTTCCCGCCTCGCTGCACGTGCCCAAGGATGGTGATGCGGGGTTGCTCTCCGGTGCGTTCCATAATGACCTGCTGAATGCGCTGAGCGGAAATAGGTTCCCCTGCGCGGTCTTTGGCCCCTTCCGCGACAACAATGATGGAGTCGCGTCGGCCCGCCGAACGGCCGCGTTCAAGTACCTGCATCATGCGCTCTTCCCAACCGTCGCGGGGAGGACTTTCAGGCAGGAAGGTGTAGTCGGCACCACCGGAGATGGTGGTCATGAGCGCAAGATAGCCGCAGTTGCGCCCCATCACCTCGATGATGAACGTGCGACGGTGCGACTCCGCCGTCGCCGAGATCGCGTCGATAGCCTCGGTGATGCGGTGCATGGCGGAGTCGGTGCCGATGGTCATGTCGGTGCCCACCATGTCGTTGTCGATGGAGCCGACGATGCCCGCCATCCGCAGATGGCGGTGCCGATCGGCCAGTACCTGGTCAATATCGCCGGCAGCCACCAACAAGTCGAGCACGTCCGACCAACACAGCTTGAGCTCACGGGCACCCGTGAGAGACCCGTCACCACCGATCACAATCAGGTGATCGATGCCGTTGCTAACAAGGTTCTTCACCACCTCACGCTGCCCGGCCTCCGTGCGCATCTCAGCGCAGCGTGCCGTGCCGATGACCGTGCCGCCCTTGCCGAGGATGCCGGAAACATCCCTCCAGTGCATGCGCGTGATGTGCTCGCCACCCTCGTAGGCACCCTGCCAGCCCTCACGAATGGCGAATACTTCCACGCCCTCGCGAATGGCCGCTCTCGTGATGGCACGCACCGCAGCGTTCATGCCCTGCGCGTCCCCTCCTGACGTCAGTACACCGATTCGGGGCGCGCAGGGAACAG
>NZ_CAMYFI010000124.1 GCF_947255005.1 uncultured Tessaracoccus sp.
GGGATCGGCGGCCAGACCCCCTCAGCCCGCGTTCACAACCTCACGGGGAAGTACACCTAGTCGGCAACGTGGGCCAGGATAGCTATATGGCCTGGCGACCACGCGGCATGGACTCGACGAAACTTGATGCGTTGCATCCTGGCGTGCCCATGTGGATCCGGCGGCGGGTCCTGCACTGGGCGGACGCCGTGTCCTCGACATCTTCCTTCAGCTCGTTCACGCCGCCTCAGCCTGATCCATCAATCATGGAGGAGTTCGAGACGCGCACCCGGCGGGAGACCTCGCTAGTGGGAGTGTTCAGCCGTGAAGGGGTGAGCTTCCTATTCGAGGTGATGGAGGAAGACGAGTTCCTTGACTTCTTGGACTTCCTAGTTGCGCGAGTGGGAACACTGAACGACGAGTTGGATGCTGCGGGCGTCGAGGAGATCCACGACCCTCTGGTCGAGCTTGAGTCCATCCTCAGCGACGGCGGATCCGAATGGAGGGTTGGGAGCAGGGACGGCTACGCCGCGCTTGAGAAGCGCGTGCCCGAGGGAGTATCGCTGGCAGCGACCAAAACGATTGCGGACGCTGGGAGCGCCGGTACTTTGCTTGCCGAGGCCTGGCATTCCTCGTTCGGCCGATCGCCGGACGCTGAAGAGGCGTGCGAGAAGTCGATAAAGGCCGTCGAGGAGGCCGGAGCGCACGTCGTGACGCCGAACAACAAGAGGGCCACGCTGGGCACGATGATCCGGGACATGAAGGCCCAAGGAGACTGGAAGCTCGACCTGGCGACATCGGACGCGGACGTGCCGGTGAAGATGGCCGAAGCGCTGTGGAAAGGCCACGAGAGTCGCCACGGCGGCAACGGCTACCGCAAGCCGACGCAGGCTGAGGCGGAAGCGGCAGTTCTGCTCGCGGTCCCCCTTGTCCAGTGGTTCTCATCCGGAGCCCTTGCTCGTCGCTAAGCCGCGAGGAATCAACACCAGTCGAGTACTGCTCCGCACACGAAGCTATTGATCTGGTCGACGCTCGCGCCGATCAGGTCTGACCCCCTTCGGCGAGTTCACAGCAAGGCGCGACTCGAGCGCGAAGAGGACTAGCTTCTCGGCCGCCACGGTGCGCTCACGTTTGGATGCTCGATTCCAGAAGAGCGCAGAGATGTCTTCGTCGCCGTTCGCGCGCAGCATCGTTCGACGCATGGCTTCGGTGGAGGCGTCCCATGACTCATCGTCCTCCGCCATCGAGCTTGGAGTTGCAGCGTCCCGCGACGAGCTGGCCGACGCCCCGGCTCAGGTCCTGCTCATCTCGAAGCACATTCACGTCGACCTCGACGACGCAATAGCGAAGAAATGGCTCGTCCGGAAGCGGCCGTAGCGGGGCGCCGAGCGATCGCCAACGCACATCAACGTCCCCCGATCGAGCGATGCCCGCGAGGGGATCCTCGGGTTCGCTGTCAGCCCGGCCTACCGCGCTCCGCGCACAGTCGCCCGGGTGTCGGCCGCGCCGACTTGGTCAGAGGTTGATGGGTCCTGGTGACGGTACATCGTCTGGAAGCCCGGCGTCGAGGATTCTCGTGACCATGTCGAGCGCCCGATCGGTGAGTAGGTCGCCAGGGTAGAAGTCCTCGTACAAATCCTCGGCTTCCCCGATGGTGGTGATCGCGCAGAGTTTCAGCAGTTGGCGGATGTCGTTCGTGTCGCGCCCGGGACGGTTGGCGCGAAGCTTCATCGCGAGCATCGCCTCTTTCGCGGCGACCTGGATGACGATCCCGTCGTGGTCGTAGATCGACTCCCACTCGACTGCCCGCCGACCGAACGCGAGGATGGCGTCCGCCTGCTCGACGGCGAAGTTGAGCCAGGTAGCATTCCACCCTCGCCGGTCCGCGACGCGCGCGGCGGCAGCAGCCACGGCCTCGTCAGACCCGGGCTGGATGTGCAGAGAGTCGAGATCCTGCGTCGTGCCGCGGTCGAAGTATCGCAGCGCGAGGGCTGCGCCACCCACGAGTCGGATGCGGGCCACCTCGCCAGCCGTTCGAAGTTCGGCGACGAGGTCGTGGAGCCCGCCGATGATGTCTGCGCGATCCAGCACCGTCGCCATGGTCACACGCTCGCGAACGTGTCACGCCAGACGAGCACCCCGCGCTCAGCTAACGCGTCGGGCACCTCAGTGAGCGGCGGCACGGGGTCGGACGAATCGACATCGAGGCCTCGGGGCGCGGTGAGAAAGCGTGCAGGCCGGTTCACCCACTCCGGAACCGGGAGCCCTTCCTCTCGAAGTCGCCATGCGACGAGTCCGGCGATGGCGGCATCCCACACCGGATCGCGGGTGGGTTCCGGTTCGGCCAGACCCAGCACCCCACGGACGAGTCCGTGCTCGGCGACGAGGTCGTCGTTCAACTGCAGCAGAGCGCGCAGGGCGCGCTCCCGGTCGCCCAAGCGGAGATGCCCACGGATCTCGGCCGCGGCCGTCGCCGCGTCGCCGCGTTGAGTCGGTGCCGAGTACAGTCGGTGCCCCGCGCCCGCGAGCAGCCGCGCGACGGTGCTGAACTCAGCACCCCGCCCGCGCTCGGAACGCGACACCCGCGCCTGATCGATGCGAGTGCGCTCCGCCAGGCGCTGCTGAGTTAGACCGCGACTCTTTCGAGCCGCGCGCACCAGTGTTCCCGCATCCGCCATTGCAACACCGCCTCAGAATAGGACTACTGAGTCATATTCTAGCGGGCGAACGACAGAGTCTGAACAGCTGGATTGGGCAGCGACCGCGTCACCAGCTTCAGGGGTTGATCCCGAATACTCGCAGCAGGGGGATGCGAGGGATCATCCGGCGCGGGCCGAGCTGGATCGTGGGGATGGTTCCACTCTCGATGCCGAGCTTGATGGTGCGGTAGTCCACGCCGACGAGCTTGGCGGCATCCTTCATCGTCAGGGCGAGTGAGTTGCTTGAATTGTTCATGTCCTTCTCCTCGGTGAGCAATGCGTGTCATCACTTGCCCACACCGTACTCCTGTCGTGAGCAATCCGCGACATGTATTGCTCACCAGCCGGGAACCGTGCCAGGCTCGTGGCATGAGAAGCCCTATGTCAAGCTGCCTCGGGTTTCGGGGTGAGGAATTGCTGCA
>NZ_CAMYFI010000125.1 GCF_947255005.1 uncultured Tessaracoccus sp.
CGCTGCTGCAGCTGTTGCCGCGCGAAGTGCACACCACCGGTCCCATGGACCGGGCTGCACTCGTCGTGCCGTTCGTGGAGATCGTTGACGAGCCAGCGCTGGCGTGGCGCGGCTCCATGGTGGATGTGGCAAGGCACTTTCTACCGCTCGACGGATTGCTTCGGCACCTCGACGTGATGGCCATGCACAAGCTCAACGTGCTGCACCTCCACCTCACCGACGATCAAGGCTGGCGCTTTCCGGTGCCCGGCTGGCCGAAGCTCACGGAGGTGGGGGCGTGGCGACCCGGCACCCTCGTCGGGCATCAGCCGCCTCCCGACGAGAACGATTGCGACGATGTGGCCGAGCACGACGGCATCCCGCACGGCGGGTTCTATACAGCCGAGGAGATCGGCAAGCTGGTGGAGCACGCGAACCGGCTCGGCATCACCGTGGTGCCGGAGGTGGATATGCCCGGCCACATGGAGGCCGCGGTGGCGGCCTACCCGGAGCTGGGCGCGTCGGGTGTGCAGCATCCGCGCACGTGCTGGGGTATTTCCGAGCACGTGCTGCGGCTGGATGACACCGTGATTCAGTTCTGCAAGGACGCGCTGGATGCCGTGATGGATCTGTTTCCCGGCTCGCCCGTGCACGTCGGGGGCGACGAGTGCCCGGGGTCGGAATGGCTCGCCGACGAACGCTCGCAGGCCACGATGCGTCGCGAAGGGCTCGCTACTCCTGCCGAGGGGCAGGCGTGGTTCGAGCGCATCGTGTGCGAGCACGTGCTGGCGCGTGGACGTCGCGTGATTGCGTGGGACGAGGTGCTGGAGGGCGACGTGCCCGACGACGTCACCATCATGATGTGGCGCGACGCGGGGCAGATGGGTGACGTGATCAGCCAGGGGTACGACATGCTGGCCGCGCCCACCAAGTACACCTATCTGGACTATTGCCAAGGCAAGTGGGACGATCACCCCCTCAACTACGGCCAGTACACGCCCCTAGAAAAGACGCAGGACTTCGCCCAGATGCTCGCGACGCTCCCGGATGGGCCCGGGCGTCTGCTGGGCGGACAGTTCCAGTTGTGGGGAGAATATGTGCGCGACTGGGCGAAAGCCGAGTACATGATGTGGCCTCGAGGCACCGCACTGGCCCAGCAATTCTGGGCGGGCAATGCGGCCTCGGAGGGAGAGCTCGGGGCCTTGCTCCGCAGGCTCACCGTCATGGGCATCAACTGGTGTCGGGAAGGGATGGCATGGGCGAGCGTACAGTGACGAACCCCGTCGGCCCACAGCTGCAGGCACGGCTGGATGCGGAGTCGAAACGTATTGCCGCGAGGGTGGGGGCACTCGCCGCTCAACGGTTCCGCACCATGATGGTGAACACCTGGACCACGACCATGACCCGGCGCGGTGATCGCACCTTCGTCATCACCGGCGACATTCCCGCGATGTGGCTGCGTGACTCGTCAGCACAAGTGTGGCCGTTCCTGCGGATGACCGACGTGGACGAGGTGCGCGAGGTGCTGCTGGGCATGGTGCGCGAGCAGTGGCGCTGCATTGGTCTGGACCCGTACGCGAACGCGTTTAACGAGTCGGAGAACGATGCCCATCACGATGCCAATGACCTCGACCTTCACCCGGGTGTGTGGGAACGTAAGTACGAGATTGATTCGCTGGCGTTTCCGGTGTTGCTGGCGTACCCCCTCCGGGGGCTCGAGGGATGGGACGACGAGCTCGACGCCGCTGTGCGCCAGGGCTGTGAGAGCATCGTCGCATTGTGGCGGCTGGAGCAGGATCACTTCGGGGCGTCCACGTATCGGCACGTGCGGGACTCGGAGCCGTGCGACACCTTGGGCGACGATGGCCGCGGCACGCCCGTGGCCATCACAGGAATGACCTGGAGCGGATTCCGGCCATCCGACGATGCTTGTCAGTACGGATACAACATTCCCGCGCAGCTCATGGCTATTCACGCGCTCGGGATAATCGGGGAGTTCGCCCGTAATTGGGGCGACGAGGATCTCGCCGCGTCGGCTGGCAAGCTGGCGCAGGAGATCCGCGATGGCGTTGAGCGCTACGGCATGGAGGGTGAGCGGTACCTGTACGAGGTGGACGGGCTGGGCGGCAAGCTGGCCATGGACGACGCCAACATGCCGTCGTTGCTCTCGTTGCCGCTCACGGCTGGGTTCGCGCTCGACGACCCGCGGTATCAGGCCACCCGCGCCTGGGTGCTGAGCGACGAGAACCCGTTCTTCTACGCGGGTGAATTCGCGTTGGGGGTGGGCAGCCCGCACACGCCGGAAGGCTACGTCTGGCATATCGCGCTGGCGGTGCAGGGGCTTACGGGCGACGAGGCCGAGGCCAGGCGGTGCCTCGACGTGATCCTCGCCACCGACGGCGGCACGGGGCTGACGCACGAGAGCTTCGATCCGAATGATCCGACGCAGTACACTCGGCCATGGTTTTCTTGGTCCAACTCCATGGCGTGCGAGCTCATGCTGCGCATTGCGGAGGGAGTGTAAGCGCGTCGTGGCGTTGCCGGGTCGGGTGGACGAAGAAGGCCGCCGGTGAGGGCGGCCTTCTTTCGTTTGGTACACCACCAGGGACTCGAACCCTGAACCCGCTGATTAAGAGTCAGCTGCTCTGCCAGTTGAGCTAGTGGTGCTCGCAGCGGAAACTAAACTTACTACGCCGCTCACGAAATGGGAAATTGAGCGCTGTGCAGGTGCGACGGTGCTTGTTGTGACGGTGTTCAGGTGGTGGACGTGACGTTCACCGCTGAAGCAGTTGGCGCCAAGATAGCAGGCGTGCGAAACCGGGATGCTCTCGAGGTTGCTCGCCTGAGTTTGGGAGGCGGGCTCGGGTTGATCCCACTCGGCATCGCGTTCGGCATGATGGTGATCCAAGCGGGTTTTCCCTGGTGGGTTGCGCCGGTGCTGTCCGTCGTCGTGTACACGGGGTCGGTGGAGTTGTTGCTGGTGAGCCTCATCGCCGCCGGCACGCCGGTGCTCACCGTCGGCCTCACCGTGCTGCTGGTGAACGTGC
>NZ_CAMYFI010000126.1 GCF_947255005.1 uncultured Tessaracoccus sp.
CGCAGGCGCTCGGCGTCATCATTTCCGCGACGGTGATGTACCTCACGTTCACCGCCGTGCTGCGAGTGTGGGGGCAGCGGTTGTACGCGAACCGCACCGGCACCGGGCTCGCGGTGGTGCTCGTACTGGGCGCGGTGGTGGGCCGCTCGATGCTCGGCCCCAACGTCACGGTGCTCGCCGGGCTGATCGCGCTCGCCATGCTCGTCATCCTCGAGTCCTTCTTCGGGGCCGGCCGCCGCGCCGGGCTGTTCGGACACCGCCAGGCCATCGTCATCTACGCCAACCAGGAACTCGACGAGCGCGCCATCCGCCGCTACCACGTCAACAAGCGCACGCTGTGGGCGCGCCTGCGCCAATCCGGCATCACCAACCTGGGACACGTGCGCGCACTCATTTTAGAAACCGACGGCTCCATCACCATCCTGCGTCACGGCGTCGAGCTCGACTCACGCCTGCTCACCAACGTGCGCGGCGCCGAGAAAATCCTGCGCTAGGTGCACCGTCGGCACACCCCCCACCGCTTGACACAAACAATCCTTTATATAAAATACTGCTTATGAGCAACGGGGTATTCCATGACACGGACGGCGTGATCACGCTGTTTCGTGCCTTGGCCCACCCCGCTCGAGCCACCATCGTTCATCGACTCACCCAAGGCCCCGCCGACGTCACAGAGCTCACCGAGCTGCTGGACGTCTCTCAGCCGCTCGCTTCCCACCACCTCCGCACCCTCCGGGATGCCCACCTGGTGGAAGGGACGAAGGATGGCCGACGGACGGTGTACCGGCTCATCGACGAGCACGTGGCTCACATCTTCCTCGACGCCCACCACCACATGAAGGAGCACAACAATGACTGCGACCACTGAGCACCGCACCCACGACGACCACACCCACCGCCACGCCGCCGACTGCGGCCACCCCACCCGCGAGCACGATGGCCACGTCGACTACATTCACGACGGCCACGCGCACCGCGAACACGATGGGCACTACGACGAATGCAACACCTGCGGCTGCACGAACTGCACCTGCACCACCTGCGCCGACTGCAAGTGCGACGAGTGCACCTGCAGCAACTGCAACCACGCAGCCTGAGCTTGCCCGCCCGCGCGGCGCTCTCCCTGCCATGCACAAGGAGGGCGCCGCGCGGTGTCGTTTGATGTAGCGCCCCGCTCCCCTGGGCGCTCGCGACAAGATGCGTCTGGCAAAGTAACGGCCATGACTGACCTCGTCCTCATCGCAGCACCGCAAGAGGCGGCGCACCTGCCGAGCAGTGTCCACGTCGAACTCATCGGCATTGGCATGGTCCCCGCAGCGGTTGCGACGACCCGCGCCCTCCTCGAGCATCGACCGTCGCGGGTCGTGAACCTGGGTTCAGTGGGCGCCCTCGACCCGTCGATTAGCGGCATCTGTCGCCCGTCGGCCGTGATTAATCGCGACATCAATACCGACGAGATGCGCGCCGTCGGGCTGCGCATCGACGACCGCATCGAGCTGGGTAGTGACGGCCCCGTGCTCGGCTCCGGCGACTCGTTCGTCGCGGGCGGCCCCGCTCGCGACCAGCTGCTGCGTCGATGCCAGATCGTGGACATGGAGGGCTTCGCCATCGCCCACGCGTGCCGCGCGTTGGGCGTCGAGCTGCTCATGATCAAGCACGTCTCTGATGCCGCCGACGAGGCTGCCGTGGCCTGGAAGGACGTCGTCGACCGCTCCGCCCGGGCGCTCGCGGACGCGTACGCTGAGGTCGCGTCGTAGCTCTGCCGTTGATTCAAAATTCGTTGGGCCAGATCACCGACGGGTACACTTCACCGGCGGGTGATGCGTTTGATGAGCAAGGTACAAGAGTTCTTCACGATGGCGCCGTCGCGCCGCGACCACATCCCAGCGTTCCGTATCGCCGTCGGTGTGGCGCTACCCCTCCTCACCTTGCTTCTCCTGGGCCGCCTTGACTTAGCGATTTACGCCACGTTCGGCTCATTCACCGGCATCTACGCCCGCCACGAATCTCGTCGTTCCCGGTTCCTGCGCCAGTCGTTCGCGGGCGCCATGATCACCGTCTGTATCGGTATCGGCGCCACGATGGGCTCCCTCCAGGTCAACTCGTGGACGATCATGCTCGTGAGCTCCGTCGTCTCGGCCGTGACGGCCATGATCGCCGCCTGGTTCAACCTTCGCCCTGCCGGATCCGTGTTCTTCATCTTCGCGACGGCTGCCGTCGGCGGTGTACACGACGGCGCCCCACCGCTGCTGGCGATGCTCGTGGCGTTCCTCTCCGCCGGCGTCTCTGTCGTCTTCGGTGCCTTCGCGCACCTCATCGGTGAGGGGTCGCTCCCCGACTCCGCACCCATGGTGACAAGGCACTACAAGCCGAGCCACCTCCTCGGGCACGGCGTGCGATTCTTCGTCGCACCGTTCCTGGCAGGCACCATCGGCATCCTATCCATCGACGCGCTGCCCGTGCTGTCGCACCCCTACTGGGCGATGGTGGCATCGGTGGCGCCGCTCATTTCACCGTACCGGCGCATCCGATTCATGCGCGCAGTGCACCGTATCGTCGGCACGCTGGGCGGCATCCTCATCGCGGCATTTCTGCTCTCGTTTCCGACTGAGCCGTGGCAGCTCATTGTGTGGATCATCGTGCTGCAGTTCCTGGGCGAGATGTACGTCACCCGCAACTACAGCATGGGCATGCTATTCATCACACCCATGGCGTTGATGATGACCCATCTCGCGTCGTCATACCCCGTCGAGGAGATGCTCGTCGCTCGAGCGGTAGAGACCGCGATCGGCGCAGTCGTCGCGCTGGGCGTGGTGGCGTGGGGGTACCCGTCGGAGCACCAGCCCCGCATCGTGCGGCAGGTGCGCAACCTCACGCGCGAGGATCGCCTGCTACTGCAACTGCCGGGACTCACCAGAAAGTGACCGTTATCCTCCACACGCGGCATTTTTGCCCCATTTGAGGGGGAAA
>NZ_CAMYFI010000127.1 GCF_947255005.1 uncultured Tessaracoccus sp.
CGCACCTCCACCCCGAGGTCTTTCAGCTCGCGAACGGTTTCGAGCAGGTCGACGGTGTTGCGCGCGAAGCGCGAGATCGACTTGGTGAGGATCAGGTCGATTGCCCCTTCCCGGGCAAGGGCCAGCATTTCTTGGAACTGGGGTCGATGCGTGGTGGTTCCAGAGATTCCAGAATCGGCGAACACTCCGGCGAACGTCCAGCCAGGAGTGTCGTGAATGAGTTGCTGGTAGTAGGAAACTTGGGTGGACAAACTCAGCGGTGTGCGCTCGGTTTCCATGCTGATGCGGGCATACGCTGCCACTTTCACAAGCGGAGAAGCACTGATCGGTGGCGGGGTGATTTGCTCCATTCTCTTCAAGGTATTTCTCCTAGTCAGACAGGGTTTCAGGTTGTATCCATACATCACTCAAACCCTCGAGATAGTCAACGAAACTGGCTCTTTGTAGGGCGGCCAGTGGCGCATCTGGGGCGTCGAGGCGCTGGCACACGGTGATGGCTTCGCGTGGGGTGAGGATGCCGCGTTCGAGAAGCTGCTTGACCTGCGTGAGCTGGTGATGAGCCGTCAGCTCGGCTGCCATGTTCATCGTTTACCGCCACGGGTGTTGAAACGGTGCTGGATGTAGCACGGGTGGCAGCAGTACTTGCGTTTCGTCTGGTTCGTGCGAGCCACAGTGACCTGTCGGTGGCAGTTCGCGCAGACCAGTTCTTCGGTGACCACTCTGCGGTGGGTGGCCCACCAGGCTCGTCGGCAGGAAGTGGAGCAGAACTTCGATCCTTGCCGGAGCTCGATTGGCTTGCAGCAGTGCAAGCACCACACTCCAACTGGGTCCGTGACCTGCTCAACGGCAGGGTCGACGGTGATGCCGTGTCGCAGACAATAGGTCTTGACGCTGTTGGCGTTGAGGTCCAGGTGCGCGGCGATACGAGAGTAGGCAACTCCTGCAGCGCGCATCATCTGGATGTGATGGCGATCAGTCTGGTTCAGAGCCATGAGCAGGCCCTCCTGGCAACGAGGCGAAAGGTGGTCGCCCATACGCCGGTTGCACCAGACGAAACCGGACAGCAGAAACAAAGCCTCCCTGCCGAGTTCGCACCTGTGGCTGGGGTTGCGCCCCAATTCGGATAAGGCAGCTATTCTTTGCTCATTTCACAATGCGGAGCGATCAACGTGTGAACCGTGACCAGAGCAAGGGCGGGTGAAGATGACAGGTGACGACGGTGAACTCCCGGTGTTTCTCGACGACCAGTCCTACCGAACCTGTACAGAATGCGGCTCAGATTGTGTCCCTGACCCGTTTGCTGCAGGCGAAGGTGAAGGCATCCGAATCGCGTTCATCTGCCCGAGCTGTGGAGTGCAGTCCGTCATCGACCCGTTCGAAGACCTGCGGTAAACACCAGCTCCGCAAACGCACAAAAGGCCCCGCCACCACCTCGATGAAGGTGATGACGGGGCCAGAGAGTGCTCTCGCGTGGGTTAGCCGATGCCGAGCTTCTCGTTGACGCGCTTCTGCACGGCCGCGTAGTTGGCTCCGAGTCGGCGCTTGCGTTCCTCGCCGTTGCCGTAGTCTCCACGGATGACCGCATCAGCCAGAGCGTCGATGTTGACGGAGGGCTTGGCGGGGCTTCGTCCGGCGAGCTTTTCGTTCACGCGCTTCTGTACCGCAGCGTAGTTGCCGCCGAGTCGGCGCTTGCGTTCCTCGCCGTTGCCGTAGTCTCCACGGATGACCGCATCAGCCAGAGCGTCGATGTTGGCGGAGGGCTTGGGTGCGGGCGGTGTGGGCTTTGCCGGTGGTGTCGGGGCGGGCTTGGTGCCGCTCATGCGGTCGTACCAGTACTGGGCGCGTGCCATGTAGGCCGCATGCTGGCTTCCTGCAAGGGAGGCCGGGCATTCGGTGGAAGAGAAATGCTTGTGGCCGAACACGTTCTTGCCCCACACGGGTCGTCCGAGCTTGTAGTAGTGGCAGATGGCCGCGACGAGGTGGGCACCGTTGTCGAGGCAGGCCTCGGAGATGCGCCAGGGCTTGGAGGAGATGTCGGCGTGTTCGATACCGATGGAGGTGGTGTTGGCATCCCAGTTGCCTGCATGCCAGGCGGTGTCGCGATCCCACACGAGTTGGCCGATGCGACCGTTGGAGTCGACCTGGTAGTGGGCGGATGCTTGGCGGGTCTGCCACACGTCCCAGATGGACTTGATGGTGAGGTTGCCTGCGTTGTGGTGGATGATGACCTTGTTGATCTTCCGTCCGCTTCGTCCGGCGCTGTAGTGCTTGTTCATCAGCCGGTTTTCGTCGGCTTCGAGGGTGGCCCAGTTCTTCATCAGAGGTTCTCCTTTTCTGCTGAGGTGGTGGTTTGGTTGGGGTGGTGTTCGAGGTCGGGTTTGCCGGTCACGTCACGGGTGACCAGGTCCAGGGCGCGGCGGATGTGGGCTGGTACGGGCAGCCCGAGCCGGGTGGCGTTTTCGATCAGGGAGATGCCTTCGTTGGACAGGTAGAACACGACGGTGGCGGTGCGTAGTGCTCCGGGTGTTCCGATGACGTGCACGTCGAGCAGGTGGGCAAGTCCGATCAGGGTAAAGATGAGGATCTTGCGGGAGATGCCCCGGAATCCGATGGCTGAGGAGACGCGGCGTTCGGCGATCGCGGCGAGTACGCCGGTGATGTAGTCGAATAGGATGAAGGCGATGAGCGCGTACACCAGGCCGTCGAGGCCTCCGAGGAACGCGCCGATGACGGCCCCGACCCCGGCCAGGCCGGTTTGGATCGTGGCCCAGATAGCTTTGAGCGACATAGAAAGTGGGTTCCTTCCCGTTTGTGGGCACACGACAAAGGCCCGCACCGAAGTGGTGTGGGCCTGTTGGGAGTGCGGTTTGGGGTTAGAGTTCCGGGCTGGTGAGGATGTCCAGGATCGGCTCGTACAGGTCGATCGTCCCGGTGTGTTCGGTGGGCGCGGCAGGCGG
>NZ_CAMYFI010000128.1 GCF_947255005.1 uncultured Tessaracoccus sp.
ATTCATCGATTCCATCCTTGCTTGAAGAACGGAACGAAACCCAGGGCGATTCACATCGACACCAAACGCGATGGCGACCTTGTCGTAGGCCCTGAGCACGTCCTTGTCCGGATCGACGTCGAGCCTGGGCAAGGCGACCATCTTCGGAAACTCTGGCCGCACCTGGAACAGTACGCTGTCGCTTTGAAGATCCCATTTGCACCGCCAACATCCTTGATGCACGGTGCCGAAGGTGCGCTCCACCTTGGTGCGATAGCCAGGACTTGAGGCCACCTTGGTGGTGGGAATGCGCTGCACCGCAACCTGCGACACTGCCCCTTCGGAGATGGTGATGTCCGACACCCGTGCTTCTTGCTCGAACAGATCTTTGATGGTGCGGGCGACTCGTTCCTGGTTCGCATCCGGTTCGGGTTGTGTTTCTGCAGCATCAATGATGAGCCGGCGGCGGCGTTGATCGTGCTTGGTGATCCGCACGTCAATCGCGAGCCGCCGCTGCACTGCCTCCAACGCTGCCTGACGCCAGCCCGGATCGTGCTCTTTGGCCACCGGGTCGTAGTCGATGATGACCCGCTGCGGCACCCCCGGCCACCCTTTCCAGCGGCGAGCGACCACTTTCGCGTGTTTCCCCATCAGCGGCTCCAACGCTTACACCACCGATTCCATGAGCTCGTGGCGGCGCGCAGCTCGAAGACCAGAGATCCCCACCACTCCACCCGCAACGGCTCCGCTGGCACCAATCCATCCGCTCAGATCACCGGCGCCCAGCAACGACGCGGCGGCAGCACCACCGACGCCGCCAGCGACCAGCGTGATGCTGGTGGGAACCCAGCTCTTGGGCATACTTGCCTCCCATCTCTTCTCACTGTTAGAAAGGAGACCCCCCGTGACACCCTGCTATATCGCACGCAATATCGGGTGCTGGCAAGGGACCATATAGGGGTCTCCCTACGATGACAGCCTCAACAGAGAGCCTGCTTTCTGGCTGAGGCTGCATCTTCGGCAGTCAAGGTTCCGGCAAGTCTCTACAGCTTCGCCATTTGAGCATGTCCGTCGTTACGCAGGTCCCACGTCAACCACGAGAAGCCCGTCCGGTTATACTTCGCTTAGCGATCAATGGAGATTGGGGATCATCATGGGGAATAAATCGAGGTGGAAGCTCCACAAGACAGCGCTAGCGCTGCTCATCACCGGGATGTTGTTCATCGGGACGAGCATGGCCGGAGCTTCTGTGTTCACCCTCCCCAACTTCAAGCAAGAACGGTCCAACTGGTGCTGGGCGGCTTCCTCCTTGATGATCATCAACTACTTGACGGGGAGCAAGCCTTCCCAGTGTTCTGTGGTCAAGAAGGGGAAGGCCTCAACTTCGTGCCCGAACGAGCCAGGCTCATTCGGTAGAGACATTCAGCGCGCATTGGACGCGTACGGTATCACTGATGGCTGGAGGGTCGGCGGGCCAACAGCGGAGAGCGTTGCCCGAACGTTGATAGATCAAAAGCGCCCAATCATGGTGCGCTACGGCTATCACTCGAGTGGGAAACGAACCGGTCATGTCGTCGTCCTCCGTGGGTACACCTGGAATCCAGGCGGTAAATATTACACCTACTCGTGGAACGACCCTGCGTCTGGGACCATCAAGTCTGGGAGATACACCTACCTCGTGAACAACTCCACTTGGCAATGGACTCATTCACGAACTGGGATGGGGAGGCAGAAATGAGAGCTCCGGGAATACTGTTGATCGTATTCGCTGCAACGCTCGTAACCTTTGCGTTACCTGCTACAGCATCGCCCGACCCCGAGCCGGAGATTCCTAACAGCGTGAGCGCGTGGCTCGCAGGCCCTGGACCTGCTGAGGTCAGTGAGGTCCGCTCCGACGAGCAGTGGGGGATGTCTGCATCGGATCTAGAACATGTCACTTTGGGGATTCCAGTCGCCCTCTACGCCTTCGATGACAGCTCGGAGCTCGTCGAAGCAAACCAGTGGGTAACCCCGTTCAGCATTGCGGGCAACCCTGCCGGCACAGCGACCCTCTGGGAGAACGCTCAAGGTGTCCTCGAACTAGCGGTCGTGGATAACGCACGCGACGACGCCTCCATGCTCGAATCGCTGGTGAATCTCCCCAATGCGAAACTGATCGAAGACCCCACCAGTGGTGCTCGCGTTACGTTCACGCCCCAGGATGACTCGATCCTCACAATCCAAGACAATACGTGGCAGAAGGAAGCTTCCTTCCAAGATCTCCAAGAGTTTGCCGAGACAGAGAACCAACTGGCTCGGGTAGAAGGCCCCACCGATGAGGTTGGTTCCGCCCGCCTGCATGGAACGCCAAGCAGCAGCGCCTCTACCGCACTACTTAGTCCAGTCCTCCTGATCGTCGGTGCGAGTCTGCTCATCACCGGGGTCATCCTGCTCATACCGAAGAAGCGGATAGCACAAGGTCGGCCATGAAACTTGAACGGCACACAGCCACGCGATTCGCGATCGGGATAGCTGGTTGTCTGATGTTTACTGGATGTTCCAATGATCTCGCGGGCGACACCCCTATCGCAGCTGATGGAATACCCAAACTAGCGGGCGAACTCACTAGCGTCGAAGGGGTGGTGAAGCTCATGGACAACGGTTGTTGGGAGCTTCGCGATGTCAACGACCATCAGCGGTGGATAATCTGGCCAAGCGGCACCAAACCGATAGAGGGTGGCGCCGCAGTGCGCCTACCAAACGGAGACACCATAACCCCTGATGAACGCATCACTGTAGAGGGACAGTTTTTCAGCAGAACTGACCTACCCCAAGGGGACAACCCCGACAGCATGTGGGGTTCCAAAGCAACCTACTGCCTCGGCGCCTACGAACAACCAGCCGAACTACTCTGCGCTGAAAAGGTCCACCTTCCCAAACCCAGCTGACTCGCTAGAAAGCTGCAGTCACTGTGAATCGCCCTGGGTTTCGTTC
>NZ_CAMYFI010000129.1 GCF_947255005.1 uncultured Tessaracoccus sp.
GTGTGCAGCTCGTCAAAGACGACACCGGAGATGTTGAACCCGTGCTTGGAGTACGCCTCAGCCGAGAGCACCTGGTAGAAGCTGTTGGTCGGCTTGTAGATGATCCGCTTCTGACTGCTGAGGATTTTCACCCGCTTCGATAGGGCTGGTGATTGGCGGATCATGTCGGCGGCGACCTCGAAGACGATGCTGGCTTGCTGCCGGTCGGCCGCGCACCCGTAGACCTCGGCGGCTTGCTCCCCGTCCCCGCAGGTCAGCAGCAGCGCGATCGCGGCGGCCAGCTCGGACTTGCCCTGCTTCTTGGGGATTTCCACATAGGCGGTGGTGAACTGGCGGTAGCCGTCGGGCTTGATGGTGCCGAACAGGTCGCGCACGATCTGTTCTTGCCAACCCAGCAGTGTGAAGGGTTTTCCTGCCCAGCGGCCTTTGGTGTGGCGCAGCGCCTGAATGAACGCCACGGCGAAGTCGGCTTTGCGTTGGTTGTAGGTGGAGCCGTCTGCCATGAACCGGGTTGGTTGATACGTGCTCGTCATCGTGGCGGCAGCTCCTTCCTCGGGGCATAAGAAAAGCCCCAACCGTGTGGGGCGAAACAGTTCGTGCAGGGCCCGGCCCGTCTGCGTGGTCAGGGCGGCGCGAGGGGTTAGCAGTAGGTGGCGCGGAAGTCGGCGACCACCTGGTCGGTGTCGAAGCCGCCGTATCGCCAATCGGACAGGCCGCGCTGCCCGGCCAGGGCGATGATCTGGTCGGCTTTGGTGTAGTGCCAGCCGATGCGGCTGAGCGTGTGGACCGGGATCTTCTCGGCCCCGACCTCCTCGGCGAGCTCGTCGAGGACGCTGAAGGGGATCTCGGCGGCGGCCTGGATCTCACCGTGCGGGGCGGCGTCGGCGGGGATCTCCAGGTGGTTGGTGACCAGCTCTCTGGTGGCGTCCATCGGGTGTCCTCCTTGGCCTTGGTGGGGTGTGGGTTAGATCTGGGTCAGGGCCCAGGCGATGGCGTGCCCGGCGTCTGCGAAAAGGTGGTCGGCCTCGGCGATGAGCTCCAGGGCGCATTCGCTGCGGCCGCGTGCGTTCGGGCCGAAGCCGTCGATCGGAGCTTCGGTGAGGCGGTAGACCTGGGCGCTGTTGCCGTAGCCGTCTTTCTTGGTCCAGGTCGCGAAGGTGGCCAGCGTGTAGTCGCCGTGTGCGAGGATCGCCCCGTAGGAGTCGACGCGCATCTGCAGGGCTTCGGTGGTGAGCTTCTCGGTGGTGTTCATGGCTGTTGTCCTTTCCTGAGGGGCTGTTCTTTTGTCATGTACATACAGCCATAGGTGCGGGCGCTTATCCAGTCGTATTTGCCCAGATCAGGCACTATTTTTTGGGATCTACAGCACTTAAGAAAACCGTGGAGAAACAAGGCTTGTGACGAGAGGAAACCCCGCTCGTGGCAGGGTTTGCGGGTGCCAAAAGGTCAGGCGTTGCGGGTGATGCTGTAGTTCACCAGGTCGCGGGCGTTCAGGGGTGCCAGTTCGCTGACCATGGCAATGGCGCGTCGGTAGCCGTCGGTGACCTTCTCGATCTCTTCCGGGTCGAGGGAGCCGTATGAGGTGGTTTGGATCGTCCACTGGCCGGTCTGCCAATCCCGGTACAAGGGCGGGGTGTACGGCAGGCGGGCTGCGGGGCGGATCTCGATCGCGAGGTCGTCTGTGGTGTCGATGGTGACGATGGTGTAGCCGAGCCGGTTCGCGTCCTCGACCAGGTGCTGGGTGGTGTCCTCTTCGATGCTCATCTGTGGCTGGGGGTTCATGGCTGTGTCCTTCCCTGAGGTGGTGTGCTTTCGGTATGTACATACAGCCATACGTTGTGCCGCATATCCAGTCACTATTTGCCCTGATGAGCCGCTATTTTTCGGGCTTTTCAGTGGGTAGGGTTTCCCAGGAGTCCTCGCCCGGGATGAGCCCCAGGTTCGATCCGGTGTCCCAGTCGACGTGGACGGTGCCGAGGTCGTCGACGAACGCCACGGTGCCAAGCACACCGGGGCGCAGCGTCGTGTACGGGTCGCTGGTGGCGATCAGGCGCACCCGCTGGCCAGGAGTCATGGTCAATCCTCCTTCCTGCTCGTCGGGGTGCGCCAGGCGGCGTCCCCTTCCAGGCCTGCCAGCAGGATGCGGCGTGCCTGCTTGTATTCGGGGCCGATGAAGCCCAGGGAAAGCAGGAAGCAGCGCATCGTGTACTTGTCATTGCCCGGTGCTGGCGGCGTGGAGCGGATCCGGGTTGCCTCCTGGGCGCGCTGGCAGAGCCTGGCCACAAGCGGGATCACCGCCTCGCGTGCCGTCTCCGGCGTAATCGACTCACACCACGGGAACGAGACGGTCTCGTCATCGTTGAACTCGATGGGTGTGGCCGGGATGCCCAGGGCCTTGGCGATCAGTGGCCCTTTGGCTGCCAGGAGCGCTTCGAGGTTGGCGCGAGTGCGCTCACTCCACCCGGTGGTGGGCATCGTGACCGTCAACGCCACCTCGCCCGGGTCGGCGGTTTCAAAGCCCGCCTTGTGGGCGGCCTCGAGCACGGCCTGCGCCTCGATGCCATCTGGCAGGTAGAGGGTCCAGTCCCGATCCAGCGTGGCGTCTGCGATCTGGTAGGCAAACGAGGGCGTGCCCAGATAGGTGGCCTCGGTGCCAAGGTGATCGGCGAGAAGCTGGGCGAGCTTTTTCCTGCCCGTTTTGTGCGGGGTGAAGGCGAGGATGCTCATGCCACGACCTCCTGCTCGAACCAGGCGGCCACCATGGTGAGGAAACGCTTCGGGTCGTGCTCGATCACGCGCACCACCAGCTGGTAGCCGCGTGCTGTGGCAACCCGCAGGGTTTCCTCGGGGTCGTAGACGTTGACTCCGGCTGCGATGAGCTCGCTGATTTCGATGTGTAATTCACTCATGACCAGTCCTTTTCGCTCGGTTCCCCCAGGT
>NZ_CAMYFI010000130.1 GCF_947255005.1 uncultured Tessaracoccus sp.
CCGCCTGTAACCAGGCGCTGCAGCAGAGCAACGCGGCCGCGCAGCGGTACATCGCAGCCAGCGGGAGCGTTCCCGACGAGGTGCTCGCCGAGGTGCAAGAGTTCGACGAACCCGTGCGCGGCAAGGAGCTTCACCGAGCCGAGGTGCTTGAAGGCATGCTCGTCGCCACCGTCGACGCCAACACGATGGAGCTCGTCGAACTCTTCCTCCCTGATCTCGAGGAGGCCACCATCGCCGCAGTGCCGCAGGCCATCTCGGCTGCGTTCGCCGGTGCCCGAGGCGGCGCCGAAGTGGCAGAACTCGACATCAACCTCCAGGCCACGCTCGACGAGTTCTCGGCCTCGCTCAACTCCATCCAGGCCGAACTCGACGTCATCAACGACCGCCTGACGGAAGTAGACAACGACATCCGCTCCGAGTAGCGACTTCCCGCGATCTCCGGTGCAAACCAGCTGGGCGTGGTTGAATCACATGTATGACGGACCCACGCGAGCAGACCCCGTCAGACGGCCTCGCCCGGTTCACCGATCGGCGCTTCGAAGGGCTCTGCGGCCACGCCACCGCGACGGTAGACGGCGCCCTATCGCTCGTCGAGGTGCACGTCGAGGGGCCGTTCCACGAGAACACCTCCGCGTGCATCCGCAAAGCGATCAACTACGGCCTCATCACCGCGCGCGAAACGCTCAGCCGGTACCTCGCCTGCGAGTCCGGCCTCGATCTCCCACCCGGCATTCGCAGCGTCCTCGACGGCGCCTCCGCACCCGAAGCGCCCACCCCATCTCACTTGCGCGACTACGAGGCCGACTTGGCCGGCGTGCTCGTGCGCATTGACGGCAGGAAATGCCTCGTCACTTGGGTGGACGTGCCAACGCCCCAACACCTACAGCTGCTCCCTGACGTCGTCAACGCCGCCATCCAGGCCGCGGAGTCCAGACATGACGGACCCCCACTCGCCGGGTTGTTCGAGTCAACCTGGAGGGAGATCGTCGGAAAGCTCAACGATGTCGACGGCCACCTGGACGCGATCGCCGCCGAGCACCACGACGGCGCCTAGCCGGCCGCGCTCAGTGGCGCGGCGGCTCGCTGCCGTTCATCACTGCCGCGAGCCGTTTGGGCAGCGTGGCGTCGAAGATCTGCTCCAGCGGGATGGGTTTACCCGACGAGTCACCCAGCGGCACGCGCCAGTTGGGGTACTCGTCGATAGTGCCCGGCTGGTTCTGCATCCGCCGTTCCCCCACCGCGTCGACGAGGTTCGCTAGCAGTACCTTCGAGGGCGTCTCACGCAGGAAGCGGTGCAGCGCTAGCATGACCTCTTCCGGCACGTCGCGCTGACCCGAGTCGAGCAGGCCGCGGGCAATGAGGAGGTCAATCCACCCGTCGTGCTCCGAAGCAGCGAAGCGGAGTTCCTCATCGAGTGGCTCGGTGAGCAGCCCGAGCTGGTGCCTAAGCCGCACGTGGTCGCCGCTCAGGTAGCCGATCGTGGGCGGAAGGTCGTGCGTCGTCACGCTCGCCATGCAGTACTCGCGCCAATGTTGGGCGTCGAGTGGGCCACCGTGCACGTCGTACTCGAACCACAGCACCGACGTGCCGAGGATGCCCCGCTGCGCGAGATACTCGCGCACCCAGGGTTCGACCGTGCCGAGATCTTCACCGACGACGAGCGCCTGCGCGCGTTGCGCTTCGAGGGCGAGAATGCCCACCATGGCCTCGTGGTCGTAACGGATGTAGGTGCCGTGCTGCGGACCGAGCCCCTGCGGCACCCACCACAGGCGAAACAGCCCAAGAATATGGTCGATGCGAGCGCCGCCTACTCGTCGCAGCGCCGCGCGCACCATCTCGCGGTACGGCTGGTAGGCCTGCGCGGCGAGGCGGTCGGGACGCCAGGGCGGCTGGCCCCAGTCTTGCCCAGCCTGGTTGTACGCATCAGGCGGAGCCCCGACGTGCATGTCGCGCGCGAACAAGCTCGGCATCATCCATGTGTCTGCGGAGGCCTTGTGCACACCGACGGCAAGGTCGTTTACGACGCCGACTGACATTCCCGCTTCTGCTGCCGCAGTCTGGGCGCGACTCACCTGCTCCTGCGCGATCCACTGCAGCCACTGGTGGAAGCGCACCTCATCAGCGTGCTCGGCGGCGAACGCAGCCACCGCAGGCGAGGCCACGTCGCGGAACGCCTCGGGCCAGCCATGCCAGATGGGGCCGAACTCCACGCTGAGCGCGCTCCACACGCCGTAGATGCGGATGCCCTCGCCTTCACGACGCAGAAACTCGTCGAAGGCGATCTGCCGCGCCGGGCGCAGCCCCAGCTCGTAGAGTGGCCGGAGCGCCTCGAGTTTGCGCACCCACACGTCGTCGCGTTCTACCGCGCCCGACTTCTCACCCGCGCGGCGCGCGTCGGCGCGCAGCGCTTCGATGGCACGTCGCGCTTCGGGGCCTAGGCCCACGTATTCGGGCACCTCTTCAGGACGGATGTAAATCGGGTTCAGGAACCGCCTACTCATCGGCAGGTACGGCGATGGTTCCATCGGCGGCACCACTTGAGCGGCGTGGAGCGGGTTGATCAGCATGTAGTCGGCGCCCTGTTCAGCGCCCGACCACGTGACAAGGTCTGCCAAATCCGCGAAGTCGCCCACGCCCCAAGAACGCTCAGAGGTGACGGAGTACAGCTGCGTGGCGTACCCCCACACCCGCCGATTGTGCATCTTCTGCGGGAAACCGACGAAGCGCGGCGTCACGATGACGGCAGCTTCGTGGCGCACCCCGTCGGTGGTGGCGACCAGCCGGTGGTAGCCCGTCGGGAGGTCGCCCGGAACCCAGAAACTCGCCTCACCACGCCACTGGC
>NZ_CAMYFI010000131.1 GCF_947255005.1 uncultured Tessaracoccus sp.
CGGCGCTCCTTGCTCATGGTTTCCGGCATGGTGAGCACGACGTTGTAGCCGCGCGCGGCGCCGGCGAACGCCAGGCCGATGCCGGTATTGCCCGACGTGGCCTCCACGATGGTGCCTCCCGGCTGCAGCTCACCGGAGGCGGCGGCAGCGTCGAGGATGGCGACGGCGATGCGGTCTTTCACAGAATTGGCTGGGTTGTAGAACTCCAGCTTGGCGGCGACGGTGGCGTTGTCGCCCGCGATGCGGTTGAGCTTGACTAGCGGCGTGCGACCTACCAGTGCGGTCACGTCGGAGTAGATGTTCATACCGCCCTCAACGCCTCTGCACCCGCGGTTATTCCCAGCGGCCTCAGGGCACTAGACTCCTTCGCATGATCGTCAATCACGAACGGGTATTGGTCGTCGACTACGGCGCCCAGTACGCGCAGCTCATCGCGCGTCGGGTGCGTGAAGCTCGTGTGTACTCAGAGATCGTCAGCTCGAAGCTTTCCGTCGACGAGCTCGTCGCGAAGAAGCCTGCCGCCATCATCCTCTCAGGCGGACCCTCGTCGGTGTACGCCGACGGCGCCCCGCAGGTAGATCCGGCGCTCTTCGACGCCGGCATCCCCGTCTTCGGTATTTGCTACGGCTTCCAGGCCATGGCGAAGGCGCTGGGGGGCACCGTCGCGGAAACGGGCACCCGCGAATACGGCCGTTCGGCACTCGCCATCCAAAACAACGGCTGCCTGCTGGATTCCATCCCGAACACCATCAATGTGTGGATGAGTCACGGAGACACGGTATCGAAGGCGCCCAAGGGATTCGTGGTGCTGGCCCGCACGGCCGGCGCCCCCGTCGCTGCGTTCGAGCACAAGGCTCGCCGCCTCGCCGGTGTGCAGTGGCACCCCGAGGTGATGCACTCACAGTGGGGGCAGCAGGTCATCGAGCACTTCCTGTACAAGATCGCTGACATCCGCCCATCCTGGACGGCGGAGACGATGGTGTCCGACGCCATCACGGCCATTCAGGAGCAGGTGGGCGACAAGCGCGTGCTCTGCGCGCTGTCCGGAGGCGTCGACTCCGCGGTCGCGGCGGCGCTCGTGCAGCGCGCCATCGGCTCGCAGCTCACCTGCGTGTTCGTCGACCACGGTCTCCTGCGCGCAGGCGAAGCGCAGCAGGTGAAGGAAGATTTCGTCCGCGTGACGGGCGTCGACCTGATCGTCGCCGACGAGCGCAAACGCTTCCTCGATGCCCTGGCCGGCGTGAGCGACCCCGAACAGAAGCGCAAAATTATCGGTCGGGAGTTCATCCGCACCTTCGAGGCCATCGCCGCAGATCTTGCTGGCGAACGCGGCATCGAGTTCCTTGTGCAGGGCACGCTGTACCCCGACGTGGTGGAATCCGGCGGCGGCGAGGGCGCGGCGAACATCAAGAGTCACCACAACGTCGGCGGACTTCCCGACGATCTCCAGTTCACGCTCATCGAGCCGCTGCGCAATATGTTTAAAGACGAGGTACGTGCGGTGGGCAGTCAGCTCGGGCTCCCCGACGAGATGGTCTGGCGCCATCCGTTCCCCGGCCCTGGCCTCGCGATTCGCATCGTCGGTGAAGTTACCGCAGAGCGCCTCGATATTCTGCGCAAAGCTGATCTGATCGCCCGTGAGGAGCTGAAGGCGGCGAAACTGGAGCGCGACATCTGGCAGTTCCCCGTCGTGCTGCTGGCCGACGTGCGCTCCGTCGGCGTGCAGGGTGACAGCCGCACCTACGGGCACCCCATTGTGCTGCGCCCGGTGACCAGCGAGGATGCGATGACGGCCGACTGGGCGCGCATCCCCTACGAGCTGCTGGAGAAGATTTCGACGCGCATCACCAACGAGTGCGCAGAGATCAACCGCGTGGTGTTGGACGTAACCAGCAAGCCCCCGGGCACCATCGAGTGGGAGTGAGGCTCGCCCGACGGTGGGTAAACACTCCTAAGACGCACTTTGGGCGGCCACCGAAGTGGCCGCCCAAAGTGGTGTTGTAGAAGTCTAGTGATCAGGCCTTCTTCTTGGTGAGGAAGCCGTAGACGAGCAGGACGACGACGGCACCAATGATGGCGGTGACCAGGCCGCTGAACGACCAGATCTTGTCGAACTTATCGCCGAAGGCGAACTGGCCGAGCAGCCCTCCAACGAAGGCGCCGACGATGCCGAGCAGTGCGGTCATGAAGAATCCGCCACCCTGTTCGCCGGGCACGAGTGCCTTGGCAATAGCTCCGGCAACGGCACCGACGATGAGGTATGCAATCAAAGTGAACATGCCTTAACTCTTGCACAGTCACGGCTCATTACCAAGCTCGTTGCTGTCGACGTCGATGGATTCCTCTACCTGCGAACAAGCTGTTAGGGTCCGGGCCATGGAGTTCTTGCGTGATGTGCTGCTGTTGTTGCACCTGGTCGGTTTCGCGGCGCTGTTTGGTGGCGCTTTCGTGCAGTTGAAAGGGCCGGTGCGTTCCATCAACCCGGCGATGTGGCATGGAACATTAACGATGCTTGTCAGCGGACTCATGCTGGTCGCTGTGAACGAGATGCGCGACGCAGATGTGAACCACATGAAAGTCGGGATCAAGCTCGTCGTGCTCCTGGTGATCTTTGGTTGCGTGTTGGCTCAGCGCTCGAAGGAGCAGGTCAGCAACGCCATGTTCTTCACGATCTTTGGACTCACGTTCGTCAACGCGGCCATCGCCGTGTTTGTGTGATCAGAACATTGGGCGCCAGGGGCTGAGGAAGGCTTCCGTGAGCTTCGCCACCCACGAGCGTTGCTGCCACATGT
>NZ_CAMYFI010000132.1 GCF_947255005.1 uncultured Tessaracoccus sp.
ACCCTGGACCACGCCCAGCTCGTGGCTGAGCGTGAGCTGGCCTCCGCCATCGACAACCCCGTGATTCTCGACGACGGCACCATCACCAGCAACGGAAACTTCCACGGGGCGCCCGTAGCGTACGTGCTGGACTTCCTTGCCATCGTGGCAGCGGATCTCGCGAGCATCGCGGAGCGCCGCACCGACCGGTTGCTTGATAAGCACCGCTCCAACGGGCTGCCGCCGTTCCTCGCCGACGACCCCGGCGTCGACTCGGGCCTGATGATCGCCCAGTACACCCAGGCCGCACTCGTCGCGGAGATGAAACGTCTTGCTGTGCCTGCGTCGGCGGATTCGATTCCAAGCTCAGCCATGCAGGAAGATCACGTCTCGCTCGGCTGGCACGCGGCCCGGAAGCTGCGCCAGAGCGTCGATGCGCTGCGCCGGGTGCTCGCGATTGAGCTGGTCGCCGCCGCTCGTGGCATCGAACTGCGGGCGCCGCTCACGCCGTCGGAGCCCGCTCAGCGGGTGATCGCGGTGCTTCGTGAGCGTGTGGGCGGCCCCGGCCCGGACCGTTTCCTCGCGCCCGACATTGAGGCCGCCGTCCAGCTCCTCGTGAGCGGCGAAGTGCTCGCGAAGGCCGGACCGCTGGAGTAGGCGCCGTCGGAATAACTTCAAAATCCGTACGCAGATTCACCCATACCCCCGAAAAAGCACGGTGAGGCGAAACTGCGTACGGATTTTGACGTTTGGGCAGCGGATACCTCGTCGGCGACGGAGCCGCGAGGCGGGTTACTGCAGGGATTCCAGCGGGCGTCCGTGGTCGTCGAGGAGCTGGACGGAGCCCTCGGGGTGCTGCAGCAAGAACACGATGGCGCTTGCGAGGCCACCCCAGACGATGACGATCGCGGTCACCATCATGACGATTGCGGTGATGGTCATAGGTCTACCTCTTTCTACTGGGCCTCACGGTGTACCGCGGGCGGGTCGAGTGGCAGTGACGTGTTGTCGATGATCGGGTTCGCGCGGGCCTCCTCGACGCGGCCCGCGTCGACGAGACGGTCGAGGATGGGCGGCGGGATGAGGTCGCCGTCTGAATCCACCTTCTGCGCGTTCGACTTCGCAGGCCACGGCAGCAGGCTCAGCACGATCGCGAGAACGATGAGGCCGAGCGCCATACCCCAGCCGAAGGTGTTCACGAAGTCTCGCGGCATGCCGCCGTAGCCCCCGGTGAGCACTTTCTGCAGTTCACCGATCAGGATGTAGCCCAGCACGACGGGGGCGATACCGCCCACGAGGAGCTGCCAGACGCGGCCCACCTTGAAGGAGCTCGACCGGTTGAGGTGGTTGCGCAGGGTCGGCAGTGCGGCGAAGCCTGCGGTGAGCGTGACGGTGCTCACCAGCGCGGCCGCGACGATGCCGAAGTTGTTCACGAATGCGTCCATCACATCGAGCAAGTTGAGGCCTGTCGTGGTGGGGAACAGCAACAGTGAGAGCAGCGCCATGGGGATTCCGACGATGAGCACGCCGGGGATGCGGGCGAGACCGAACTTGTCCTGGACCGCGGCGATGATCACCTCGAGGATCGAAATCATCGAGGTGAACGCAGCGAACGTGAGCGAACCGAAAAACAAGATGCCGATGACGGCGCCGAGTCCGCCGGCCTGGCTGATGATCGTCGGGAAGGCGATGAAGGCCAAGCCAATGCCTGAGCCGGCCACCTCGTCGACGGGAACATGCGCCTGGTGGGCCATGAACCCGAGGGCGGCGAACACGCCGATGCCCGCCAGTAGTTCAAAGGAGGAGTTGGCGAAGCCGACGACGAGGCCCGACCCTGTGAGGTCGGTGTCTTTCTTCAGGTACGACGAGTAGGTGAGCATGATGCCAAACGCCACTGAGAGTGAGAAGAAGATCTGACCGTAGGCGGCTACCCAGACGCTGGAGTCGGTAAGCGCGCCCCAGTTGGGGGTGAAGAGCGCGTTGAGGCCGCTAGCAGAGCCGGGGAGGAAGATGCCGATCACCACCAGGGCGAGGAACATCACCATGAGGATGGGCATGAAGATCACCGACGTGCCCGCAATGCCTTTCTGCACACCCAAGGCGAGTACGCCTACGACGGCCACCCAGACGAGAATGAGGGGGATGAGCACGCCGGGGACAAACTCGAAGCCGAGGTGGGCGCTGTCGGCGCCGATCGACTGGGTGTAGGTCTCCATGAAGAAGGTTGCCGGGTCGCTGCCCCAGGCTTGGTTGAAGGAGAAGATGAAGTACTGCGCGGCCCACGCCAAGATCACGGCGTAGTAGGTGCCGATGATGACGCAGATGAGCACCTGCCACCAGCCGATGGGCTCGGTGAGGCGGTGCAGACGTCGAAACGACAGCGGCGCTGATGCGCGGTAGCGGTGGCCGATGGCGTAGTCGAGCAGCAGTAGCGGGATGCCCGCAGTGAGCAACGCAATCACGTAGGGGATGATGAATGCGCCGCCGCCGTTACTGTACGCAACGTACGGGAAACGCCAGATGTTTCCGAGGCCGACGGCGGAGCCGATCGCAGCCAGGATGAAGGCCGTGCGACCAGAGAATGCGCCGCGATCAGCCTTGACTGCGG
>NZ_CAMYFI010000133.1 GCF_947255005.1 uncultured Tessaracoccus sp.
CGGCCTCACCGTGCTGCTGGTGAACGTGCGGCACGTGTTCTACGCCTTCAACTACCCGATCGACCGGGTGCACGGCCTTGGGCGAGCGTACGGCGTGTACGCCCTCACCGACGAGACGTACGCGTTCATTGCCGGGGGTGAGGAGCATTGGACAGGAAGGCGGATCATCTGGCTCCAAGTGCTGCTGCAGGCGTACTGGGTGGGCGGCGGACTCATCGGCGTGGCTACGGCCTTGTCGCTGCCCAGGCCTATCGAGGGGCTGGAGTTCGCGCTCGTTGCGTTGTTCATCGTGCTGGCGCTCGACGCCGCCCGCACCCGGCGGGAGGTGCCGTCGGTGGTGATGGCGACGGGGTGCTTCGGCGTGGCGCTCCTCGTAGCGCCCGGTGCAGCCCTGCTGACGTCGATGGTGCTGTTCACCGCCGCGCTGTTCGGCCGTCACCTGATGCGCGAGGGGAGCCGGCATGCCTGACCTCGGATATTTCGTGGTCGTCGTGGTTGTGGCCGGCGCGATCACCGTCGGGCTTCGCGCGGTGCCGTTCCTTTTGCTTGCGCCGCTGCGCGAGTCGGCGCTGGTGCGTCGCATTGGCGTGTGGATGCCGGCTGGGATTCTCACCATTCTGGCGCTGGCTACGCTGGCTTCTGCCTTCGACGGGGGACGCACCGCGGCAGCCCTCGTCGCGGCGGGGGTGACCGTCGGGGTGCACCTGCTGTTCGGGCGACGCTCGCTGCTCAGCATCTTCGCTGGGACGGCCTGTTTCGTCGCGCTGGTGAACAGCGGTTGGTTCGGTGGGTGAAACACACCGGGCCGTGGATGCGCTCTGACGGGGATGCGCGTGAGGGCATCCGTGATTTGTCATAGCTGGCGGGTACCATACTTAAGTACTGGCAGGTGCTGTTTGGCTTTCGGTTCGACGTGAGATAGGGGAGGTGGCTTGATATGACCACCACGTCACTCACGAAGATCACGAGCGGAGCTGGCTACGTTCAGGGCAGTCAGCTCGGCAAACTCGGCGCAGGGCTGCAGTGGCCGTCTGGTACTGCAGCGCGAATCCTCCGAGGTGGGCTAGCCCTCACCTCCATCGTGGACGTCTCTGATGAAAAGCTGCCTGCCGAGGTTGCTCGCAGGATGCAAGGAGAGCCGAAGGACGCTGGCAATGCTGAGGCTGAGAAGAACCCAGTCAGGTCGCTCGACGAGCACCGATGCACCAAGCTGATCGCCCATGCGCAACAAGTCGAGACGGCTGCCGCGCCGGATGGCCCGGAGGACGAGGAATGAACGGAATGCAGGACGCCCTCATCCCCGAATCGGGGGATCTTGCCGACGTCCCTTTTTGTCTCCCCGACAACGTTCCGGTCTCAAGCCTGTTCCTAGACGAGAGTGGATCTATGAATCCTAACGGTGGCCTCTTCGTCGTTGGGTTCGTCAAATGCCGGGACACTGCGTCTATCGATCGCGAGATTCGGCAGCTTCGACAGCAGTTCAAGTTCTTCGGTGAGATCAAGTTCGGTCGTATCACGCAAGCCACTGAGCGCTTCTACATCGAACTCGTGGAGTATCTCGCCACATGCGACGTTCGGATTGGCGGTTCGGTCTACGAGCTTTCCCCCACGGACTCAGCGAAGAGGCGATCCTGGGAGACACAGGCGGTAATGGCGCGTCGACTCGTCGTCGCTAACGTGAATCAAGGCGAACTGGTCAACGTCTTCCTTGACCTCATCCAGACACCCAAGGGGAGCGTTCTGGCGGATGAAGTGCGGGAGCGGGCCAATGAGCAGCTTGGTACCCGTCGTGTTCTTGGATGCTACGACCTGAACTCGGAATCGACGAATCTCCTGCAAGTGGCGGACGTGATCGCTGGCGCGATTGCGTACGACCGGCGAAAGTGGGTAGGGGAGGTTCCCGATGCTCCGGCATCGGAATCCACACCCAAGGGTCGCGTGGCGGGACGACTTCGTCGCGCCTTTGGGCTCGACAGCTTCGGTGACGTGCGCCGTGGGAGAGTGAACATCCTGACTATGAACCGGGTCTAGCGATTTTCTTGTGCGGATCCGCGATTTGGGGCAAGATGGAGACACCGAACGGCTTTGGGTTCCGTTCCCAGCACCCGGTCGGTGGGGCGTGAATTTTCACGTACCCATGCGTGCTTAAGGGTCACGCTCACATACTTGCCCCGTGGAGACCACCCGGTCACCACGGGGCTTTGTGTTGGTCGTCTCGGTTCTGCCACACCTCTGGATCGCCCCGGGTGTGGTGGAGGGTTTGATCTAACCGAGAGGATAGGAACATGCCCGCACTGAGTAAGTATCCTGCAGAGGTCCGTGACCGCGCTGTGCGCATGGTCAACGAGAAGCTGATCAACGAACCCGCGCTGGCTGTGAGTACCGCGTGGCGGCTGTTCGGTGAACAGGTTGGAATCAACAAGAACACCCTCGGTAATTGGGTGAAGCAACATCATGTGGATTCCGGTAAAGCGGCTCTTCACAATCGAGGGTGTAGTCGGGGTTTGAATCCGCCGGTTTCGAGGAGGCTGCGGGCGATGTAGTGGGTCAGGTTTCGGAACCCGAGGGCGGAGCCGTGGAGGTGT
>NZ_CAMYFI010000134.1 GCF_947255005.1 uncultured Tessaracoccus sp.
GCGATGTACCGCTGCGCGGCCGCGTTGCTCTGCTGCAGCGCCTGGTTACAGGCGGACACGATGTCGGAGGCAGCGGTGGCGGGTGCATCGTCGGTGCCAGGAGTGAGCGCGACGATGGCCCCCGACCCATCGACGGTCACGGAAGCGCCCCTGGGCCCATGCCCGACGTACTGCGCGTCGGCGAGTTTGAGGAGTTCAGCGACTTCCGGGCGATTGAAGGTTTCGTCCCATTCGGCATCCATGCCACGAATTCAAGCACATTGGTGGGGTGAAGCGACGGGAGTTGCACCCCCTCGGCCTTTAGGGTTGCAAACGTGACTGATTTCAAGGTGGTTGCCGACGAACTCAACCAGGCGTCGGACAGTTTTCAGCAAAACAGCAGCGCCGCGCAGACGCTCGCAGGCGCGCTCTCGTCGATCTCTCTGGGGGCGGGTGATTTCGGGCGGATACCTGGTCAGAGCGGCCTCTACCTCGCCTACCGCGCGAACCAGAATCAGTGCATGAAGACGCTGCGTGAGGTCAGCAATTCCTTGAAGGAAGTGTCGGCCGGGCTCAGCGAGACGTCGAACACGTACGACGACATGGAGCGTCAAGCCGTCGAACTGTCCCAGCGATACTTCTCGGAGATCTGATGTCAGCCCACACCCAGCAAGTCTCATCCGCATTCGCTGCCCCCGCGCCAGTGCAGGGGGCCATGGCCGCCGCTCGAATGGGGGTCACCACCGCCACCAGACTCATCGTCGGAGAGCCGGAGAAGCTGCAGGGCGCGGCGCCGATGTTCGAAACCATCGGCGGCCAGGTGGCGCAGCTCGCCAGCCAGGCACGCAGCGCTGCGTCGGGGATTGCCAGCTGGGACGGCCACGCTCGCGAGGCGTTCAACAACAAGGTGGAGCGCATCGGTTCGCAGCTCGACAGCTTGGAGCCGACGTTTTCGCAGATCACCCAGCTGCTGAACCAGGCCGCCAACACGAGTATCCAGGCCGCCAATTCGATTGCGACGCTGGTGCGCTCCATCGTGACGGCCGTCACCACCGCGTACCACACGGCGAAGGCCGCTGCGGTCAAGACGTTGGGGGCCGCGCTCGCGAAGTGGCTCGTGTGGGCAATCCAGCAGGCCGCACGGCTGTTACAGATGGTGATTCAGATGGCCAACAACGCGGCGAAGATTCTCGACGCTATCGGGAAGACCATCGACCGCGTGAAAGACATCGCCCGCAATGTCGGCGAGCGGTTGCTAGACCTGTGCCGAACCCTCGGCCTGCCTGAGAAGGCGCGAAAGCTCGCAGACGTTGCCTTGAACAAGGGCAAGGAAATCTGGGAGAGCGCCGAGTACAAGTACAGTGATGACGAGGAATTCCGCCCGGGTGAGGGTGGACGTCGCGGACGATGGAGCGAGCGCTCGTTCGGCGACCACGACGACCTGAAGGATTTCAAACCCACCTCTCCGGATGTCAAGGTCAAGTTGATGGAGGGTGAGAGGAACTTCGGCTTCCACCGCGAAGGCGAGCTCCGGGGCGAACATGACCTTGGGAATGGCAACACCATCTCCGGCGGCATCAAGGGTGAAGTCAGGGAGCTGAAGATCGACGGCAGCGTGTACGCCGGTAACAAGGGCATCGGCGCTGAGGGGTCGGTGTTCCGCGGTGTGCGGGCGTCCGCAGATGGCAGCGTCAGCACACTGGGCGGACACGCCTCTGTGAACGCGGAAGGTGCCGCGTCGATTTCTGGAGAGGTCGATGGCAAAGTCGCGGTCGGGCGTGATGGTGCGCAGGCGACGGCTGGGGCGTTCGCTGGCGCCAAGGCCGAGGGCTCCGTCGGAGGCGAGGTTGCCGGTGTGGGTGCCACCGCGAAGGGAGAGGCCTGGGCGGGCGTCGGTGCTGAAGTGGACGGCAAGCTGAAGTGGGACGACGGCAAGTTGCAGGTTGGTCTCGGCGTCGGTGCGGGCGTCGGTGTGGGCGGCAAGGTTGGTGGCGAGATCACCATCGAGCCGGCCAAGACGGTGGACGCGGTGAAGTCGGCGGGCGGCGCCGTCGTCGATTATTTCAAGGGCAAGTAGGCTGTGAACGATGAGTGACACAATCGAGTTTGAGCTCCCCAACGCGATGTGGGAGCCGGCGCAGCCCGAGGCTGGTCAGATGTTCAACGCGATGCGGGTAGGGGAGTTCCAGTACTTTCGGCCCAACATCAGTGGTGACATGGCGGAGCTGCAGCCCGAGGCCTCCCTCGAAGATGCCGTGGCGAACGTCAGCCAGCGCCTGCAGGCACTGGACCCGTCGGCGCAGGTGGTGAAGCGCTCAGTCGACGAGGCCGAGGGTTCCGCACTGCAGCAGGTGGATCTCAGCGTGCAGGTGGCGCCCGAGGTTCGGCGCAACATCTCGCAGGCCCAGGTGTTCACGGTGCTGGAAGACGAGGAGTCCGACCGCCGCATGGTGCTGTGCCTGATGCTCACCGCCGAAAGCGACACCCTCGACGACTACCTCGAAGACTTCCAAGCCTTCATCCAGAGCGTCCACGCTGCCTGACTG
>NZ_CAMYFI010000135.1 GCF_947255005.1 uncultured Tessaracoccus sp.
GGAGCAGCCTGCTCAGCAGTCCACACCTCTTCTGGATGCACCATGGTCTGCCCCGTATCCCACACAACCCGCTCACTCTCACTACCCGAAAGCGGCCCCCGACCCAGGACCCAATGAGTGTAGGTGCCGTCCTCGTGGGTAACACGAAGCTCAACAGTCATACACTCAGCAGTCCCAGCACGCTGAAGATAGTTGTCAAGATACTCAGGATGGGAAAACTCCTGATCCGCAGGATAATGCCACAGCACGTAAATGGTGGTCTTTCCAGGTTGCATGCGCTGCATTCCAAGAAGGAAGCCGTACTCCATCTCGATTTTCGTCTGGTAAGAAGTGCTGCCGTTGATAGTTGCAGCAGGGAGCCATCCCACTGAAGACATTCGTTCAGCATACCTTTCGTTGCGGGTCACGCCTTATCTAAGAGGATGACTTTAGTATCACGATTTCGTCGCCTTCGAGCATGGCACGGGCAGGACGTACGCACTTCCGCAGGGAATCAACAACAAGGCTACAACCAACACCCGCCCCCACCCAGGACAAGAACTCGCGGCCACAAAACCACCAACCCACACTCAAACAGGGACCCTTGATTCTCCATATCTGAGTGTGAGTTGGTAGCTCAAGAGTCAGGAACCCGCTGCCGAGTTACTGGAAAGGGCTGACTCAGATGTCGAGCTCGCGGCGATGCACCCAATCCGGAACAGTGCGCTCACGCGCATACTGCTCAAACAAGGGAGCAGCCTGCTCAGCAGTCCAGACCTCCTCCGGATGCACCATGGTCTGCCCCGTATCCCACACAACCCGCTCACTCTCACCACCCGTCAGCGGCTCTCGACCCAGGATCCAGTGAGTGTAGGTGCCGTCATCGTGGGTAACACGAAGCTCAACAGTCATACACTCAGCAGTCCCAGCACACTGAAGATAATTATCAAGAGACTCAGGATGCGCAAACTCCTCCGTAGACGGATAATGCCACAACACGAGAGTGGTGGCTCCTGCTGGCCCCATACGTGCAAGCGGCTGCTGGAAGCCAAAGTCAACGTGTATGCCAGCTTGATACGAAGTCTTGCCATCGATAGTAACCGCTGGTTCCCAGCCCGTTGAGGTCATGTTTTCTGATTCCTTGTGTTTGACTAGGCGCCATCTGAAAGATGCGCCCTGGTGATGACGATTTCCTCGCCTTCGAGCCTGGCGCGGGCAGGACGTGCGCGCTTCTGCAGGGAAGCGACAAAAGGCTACAACCAACACTCGCCCCCGCCCAGAACAAGAACTCGCGGCCACAAAACCACCAACCCACACTCAAACAGGGACCCTTGATTCTCCATATCTGAGTGTGAGTTGGTAGCTCAAGAGTCAGGAACCCGCTGCCGAGTTACTGGAAAGGGCTGACTCAGATGTCGAGCTCGCGGCGATGGACCCAGTCGGGGATGGTGCGCTCACGCGCATACTGCTCAAACAAGGGAGCAGCCTGCTCAGCAGTCCACACCTCTTCTGGATGCACCATGGTCTGCCCCGTATCCCACACAACCCGCTCACTCTCACCACCCGTGAGCGGTTCTCGGCCCAACACCCAGTGGGTGTGGCTGCCGTCATCGTGGGTAACACGAAGCTCGAGCGTCATGCACTCGGCGGTGCCGGCGCACTGAAGATAATTGTCAAGAGACTTCGGATGCGCAAACTCCTCCGTAGACGGATAATGCCACAACACATAAGTGGTGGTCTTTCCAGGTTGCATGCGCTGCATTCCAGGAAGGAAGCCGTACTCCATCTCGATCTTCGCTTGCACGGAGAGCTCTCCATCAATGGTTGCAGCCGGGAGCCATTCCACTGGAGACATTCGTTCTACATACCTTTCGTTGCGGGTCACGCCTTATCGGACAGGATGACTTTGGTAATGACGATTTCCTTGCCATCAAGCTTGGCACGGGCAGGATTCTCTCGCGAGACTAGAGTATCGAATTCGCGCTGCTGGGGGGTGAGTCGGGCGTTGCCGCTCTTGACTTCAATAGCTGTGTAGGTGCCGTCCGGGTTCTTGGCGAGGCCATCATAGAAACGACCATGGTTCGATCCAGGAACAGTCGACTTAACTTGTCGCCGCTCGATGCGACCGTAGCGACGTTCCAGCAAATCGAGCCGTCGTTGTTCTGCCACCTTGCCCCCGTTGGGTGCGTCGCCGCCGCGGTAGGTTCCGTCGGCATTACGATCTGGGTACTTGGGGTGAGGCGCCTTGGGATCGGTGTTCGGTTTGGATGTCGGGTGCGGCGCGGGCGGTGTCGCGTCGGCCTTGGGTTTCGGGCGAGGTGTGCGCGCTTTTGCAGGGATCTTCTTCCCCACCTCGAGACGATCGACAACGGCTTTAGCGATCTTGCTACTGCCCGCCTTCGGAGCTTTCATCTTGGCCATCACGCACTAGCCCCCAGCAGCTCGTTGATGGTCTGGTCGATAATGAGGTTAATAGGCTCTTCACAATCGAGGGTGTAGTCGGGGTTTGAATCCGCCGACCTCGAGGAGG
>NZ_CAMYFI010000136.1 GCF_947255005.1 uncultured Tessaracoccus sp.
TCGGTGCCCACTTCCACTTCCGCACCCTCATCCACCAGCAGCGCCGTGATACGCCCCGCATACGGGGAGGGCAGCTCCACGATGGATTTCGCCGTCTCGATCTCGACGAGCACCGTGTTGACCTGCACGTGGTCGCCCACGGCTACCCGCCACTGCACGATCTCCGCCTCAGTGAGGCCCTCTCCGGCGTCGGGCAATTGAAATCTCTTCAGCATAGGTTCTCCTCAGTAGGCCAGCGATTGGTCGACGGCTGCGAGAATGCGGTCGACGCCAGGCAGAAATTGGCGCTCGACGCGCGCGGGCGGGTAGGGGATGTCGTAGCCCGCAACGCGCAGCACAGGCGACTCCATGACGTAGAACAGTGTTTCGTGCAGGCGCGCGGCGATCTCGGCGCCAGGCCCAAGGTTGCGGTGCGCTTCGTGCACGACGATCGCCCGCTTCGTGCGCTCCACGGAGGCTTCGACGGAGTCCCAATCAACAGGGCTGATGGTGCGCAGGTCGAGCACCTCCAGGTTTCGCCCCTCGTCAGCGGCGACGGCGGCGGCGTCGAGGCACGTTGCCACCGTCGGCCCGTACCCAATGAGGGTGGCGTCTGCCCCGTCGCGCACGATGCGCGCGGCGTGCAGCCCAGCCGGCGCGGCGTCGAGCTCCACCTCGCCCTTCGCCTGGTAGCGGCGTTTGGGTTCGAGGAAGACGACGGGGTCGTCGGAGCTCACGGCCTGCTGGATCATCCAGTACGCGTCGTTCGGGTTCGACGGCGCCACCACCCTAAGCCCGGGAGTATGCGCGAAGTACGTTTCGGGCGATTCGGAGTGATGCTCCACCGCACCAATTCCGCCGCCGAACGGAATGCGGATCACGACGGGCATCGGCACGCGCCCGCCGGTGCGGCCATGCAGGCGGGCGAGTTGCGAGACGATCTGCGAAAACGCGGGGTAGGTGAACCCGTCGAATTGCATCTCCACCACCGGCCGATACCCGCGCATGGCGAGCCCGATGGCGGTGCCGACGATGCCCGACTCGGCCAGCGGCGAGTCGAGGACTCGGTGCTCGCCGAAGTCGCACTGAAGGCCCTCGGTGACGCGAAACACGCCGCCGAGTTTGCCGATGTCTTCGCCTGCCAGCAGCACGTTCGAGTCGTCTTCGAGCGCGCGACGAAGCCCCGCGTTGAGGGCCTTGGCCATGCTGAGCTTCGACATCACGCCACCTCGTATTCCGCAGCGAAGCGAGCGAATTCGCGATGCTGCGCGGCCAGTTCGGCGTCTGCCTCGGCGTAGCAGTGTCCGAACAGCTCCTCCATCGTCATGTCGCGCAGCTGGGCGATGGTCGCGCGCGTCTCGGCGCCCAGCTCTTCGGCCTCTCGCTCCAGTTCGGCGAGGTAGGCGTCGTCGATTTCGTCGATGCTGCGCAGATAGGCGACGACCCTGTCGATCGGGTCCCGCTCCCGCCAAGCCGCCTCCTCGTCGCGGCCCCGATACTTCGTCGGGTCATCCGCCGTCGTATGGGCGCCCATGCGGTAGGTGTACGCCTCGACGAGCGTCGGCCCCTCACCACGCCTCGCGCGCTCCAGCGCCCACCTGGACACGGCCTCGACGGCCAGCACATCGTTGCCGTCGACGCGCACGCCGGGAAATCCGAACCCGCGGGCGCGCTCGAACAACGGGATGCGCGACTGCAGCGACGTTGGCTCCGATATCGCCCACTGATTGTTCTGGCAGAAGAACACCACGGGTGCGTTGTAGCTCGCGGCAAACACGTAGGCCTCGTTCACGTCCCCTTGCGACGAGGCACCGTCGCCGTGAAATACCATGACAGCCTCGTTAGCGCTGGGATCAGCATTGCCCACCGCACCGTCGAATTGGATCCCCATGGCGTACCCGACGGCGTGCAGGGTGTGCGCGCCGATCACGAGCGTGTAGGTGCGGAAGCGGTGCTGCATGTCCCAGTGACCAGGGTCGCAGCCCCGGAAGAACGCGAGCATTTGCTGCATGGGGAAGCCGAGCGCGAGGGCCATCGTGTGCTCGCGGTAGGAAGGAAAGACGTGGTCACCCGGGGCGAGTGCCCTGGCCGCTCCAACTTGGGCGGCTTCCTGGCCGAGCTGCGGGGGCCACAGCCCGAGTTCGCCGTGGCGTTGCAGGGCGGTGGCTTCCGCGTCGAATCTGCGCCCCAACCACATGTCGCGCAAGCTGGCGCGCAGGTCGTCGGCGGTGCCCTCCCAGGCGAAATCGGGATGGCCTTGCCGGGCGCCGTCGGGGGTCAACAGTTGCACCATAGAGTCGTGCACGCGGATACCCTTTCTAAAGTTACGGATACGTAGCTTACACAAGCGTAGGCAGCGATAGAGCCCGTCCGGGATGGAGGAAACGCACAAAGCAACGCGGTAGACGTTGGAATCTCGCCTCCTCGGCAGCAACCCGCGCGCGTTCCGCCATATGAATTCTTGGCAAACTGCTTGATTTCCATGTGCGACTTATAGTTCGCTCAGTACGTGGCCCGCGCGCGCGGGC